>JBJDYS010000098.1:0-1582 GCA_051867595.1 Oscillospiraceae bacterium | reverse complement strand
TTTGCCTCGCCGGGTTTTTCCGTTGGGCGGATTATTTATCCTTAATCTCGCGGTGGATCTCCTGCAGGGACATGACGCCGCCGATGTCGCTGTCATGCGCGAGCGTCAGGCCGACGGCCGCGGCGCGGGCGGCCGCGATGGTGGTCATGTAGGGGATCTTGTTCTTGATGGCCGCCTTACGCAGATAGCTGTCGTCATGGACGCTGTCCTTGCCGATCGGGGTGTTGACGATCATCGCGATTTCGCCGTTTGTGATCGCGTCCAGAATATTCGGACGGCCCTCATACAGCTTCTTGATCTTGGCGGCGGGGATGCCGGCCGCCTGAATGGTGTCAAAGGTTCGGCCGGTGGCGAGGATGTCAAAGCCGCACTCGCTAAAGAGCCGGGCGACCTCGGCGACCTCGGGCTTGTCCTTGTCGTTCACGGAGAACAGGACGGTGCCGCCGGTGGGCAGTCTGGACTGCGTGGCCTCCTGCGCCTTGACGAACGCGCTGCCATAGGATTTGGATAGACCGAGCACTTCGCCGGTGGAGCGCATCTCCGGGCCGAGAACCGGATCGACTTCCTGGAACATATTGAACGGGAAGACGGCTTCCTTGACGCCGTAATAGACGATGTCCTGCTCCTTCAGCGCGGGCACGGGAGAGGGCCGGCCGGTCAGCTCGCCGGTGATGATGTCGGTGGCGAGAGGGACCATGCGGATGTTGCAGACCTTGGAGACCAGTGGCACGGTGCGGGAGGCGCGGGGGTTTGCCTCCAGAACGAAAACCTTGCCGTTTTCGATGGCGTACTGCATATTCATCAGGCCGCAGACGTGCATCTCCTGTGCGATCCTGCGGGTGTATTCCTTGATGGTCTCCACATTCTCCGGGCTGATGTGGACGGAGGGGATGATGCAGGCGGAGTCGCCGGAGTGGACGCCCGCCAGCTCGATATGCTCCATGACCGCGGGGACGAACACGTGCGTACCGTCACTGACCGCGTCGGCCTCACATTCGAGCGCGTGGTTCAGGAAGCGGTCGATCAGGATCGGACGGTCGGGCGTGACGCCGACGGCGGCGTTCATGTAGTCGGTCAGGCTGTCGTCGTCATAGACGACCTCCATGCCGCGGCCGCCCAGAACATAGGACGGGCGTACCATGACGGGATAGCCGATGCGGCGGGCGATCTGCAGGGCCTCTTCGACGTTGACGGCGATGCCGGACTCGGGCATCGGGATGCCGAGCTTGTCCATCATGGCGCGGAACAGGTCGCGGTCCTCCGCCATGTCGATGACGGCGGGCGGCGTGCCGAGGATTTTGACGCCGTTCTTCTCAAGGTCGGCGGCGAGGTTCAGCGGGGTCTGGCCGCCAAACTGCGCGATCACGCCCAGCGGCTTTTCCTTGTTATAGATGCTCAGAACATCCTCCAGCGTCAGCGGCTCAAAATAGAGCTTGTCGGAGGTGTCGTAGTCGGTGGAAACGGTCTCGGGGTTGCAGTTGACGATGATCGTCTCAAAGCCCAGCTTCTTGAGCGCCTTGGCCGCATGGACGCAGCAGTAGTCGAACTCGATGCCCTGACCGATGCGGTTGGGGCCGCCGCC
>JBJDYS010000097.1:0-29575 GCA_051867595.1 Oscillospiraceae bacterium | reverse complement strand
GTAGCACATGACCTCAAGGCTTTCCCAGGATTCACCGCTGAAGTAGTCATAGTCCACCGCGCCGCTTTCGGGCACGGGCTTATACTCGGCCCAGCCGTCCGCCGTCTCCTCGACCGCGAGGAGCCGCCCGCCGTAGATGATGTCCGAGATGGTGCTGTCGGTGTTGTTCGTCACCTCAAAGGTCACGGCCACGAGCTTCGGCTGCTGAGCCTGCTCGGCCACAACGGTGCTGCTCGGTGTGGTGATGCCGTTTCCGGAAACGTAGAAGCGCAGGGTGTCCTCCGGCAGCTTACCGTTTTCATCGAGGAGCCCGGCAATATAGCTGTCGAGGCAGCTCGGATCGCGCAGGATGCTTGTGTCGTCCGCGATCGCGTAATCGACGACCTTCACCGGGAGTTCAAGGAATGTAATATTCCCATTCCTGTCCCAGTCTATGAAGCTAACCGGGAAGCTCTCGCCGACCGCTTTTGCGTTTACCATGTTCTCCGCCGCGGCTTTCTGCGCCGGAGATGCCTCCACCGTCTCACTCTCGTCCTGCAAGCCGTCGGCGGTGTTTACATAGACGCCGGTCTCGATGGCGCGGGCCGCATCCAGGTATCGCTTGCCGTCGTATTCAAGACTCTCCGCCGACCTCTCGTAATCACCGGCGGCCACGGTCAGGTTCTCCGCAAACCGCACTGCGGTATCGAAATCCACATCGTCGCCGATATAGATCGTCAGCACCGCGTTGAACTCGGGATAGGAAATATACATCCGCTGGTTGAAGCCGTCGCGGGCCATCTTGATATAGATCGCCTCGTGTCCGTTGATGTCGAGGTTTTTCTGGCTTTCCGCGTCGCCGTTCAGCTCGCAGAACGTGGCGTTTCCGGTGTTCAGCGGCATATAACCCAGCGAGAAGCCGCCGCGGGCGTAGTTGTCCTCATAGCTCCATTTGGTCGTTTCGCCGTTATTCAGCACCATGCCCTCCGGCAGCCATCCGGGCGTTACGTCAAGGCCCGCAAACGCCGTCTCCGCTCCCTCGCCGGAAAAGGCGATCGCTCCGGCGGCGTCACCCTCCGCCGCGATGCTCACCGCGAGCGCCAGATCGCCGACCGGCTCCGTGTGCAGGTGATACGTCACTGCGGCAAAGGCCGACCCCATCAGCAGCACCGCCGCGAGCGCGATCAGCGCGCCCATGCGGGCCGGCCGCCGCATTGTCTTTCGATCATGCTGTGTATTTGCCATTTTCATTACCTCCGCGATCGTGTCCTCGGAGGCGTGCAGGTGCGAAAAGGTCTCCTTAAAAAGCTGTCTGTCCATCATATACATCCGCCTCCGTCAAAATCGTTCTGAGCTTTTCCCGTCCCCGCGCCAGATGCGTCCGCACCGTCGCCTCCGGCGTCGCCAGAAGCTCCGCGATCTCCCGGGTCGAATACCCCTCATAGTAGAACAGGAAGATCGCCACGCGGTACTTCTTCGGCAGGGACATCACCGCTTCCAGCAGTTCGGAATGTTCCTCCGACGGCATTTCCAAAGAGTTTACATAATCTTCTATGTTCTCCGTTTTGCGCCAGAGGGAGCGGTACGCCGACTTGCACTCGTTGACCGTCACTCGGATGAGCCAATGCTTCAAATGGGCTTCGTTTTGGAAGTCCCCCTCGTATCGGTAGAGCTTCAGGAGTACGTTCTGCGTAATGTCGTCGGCATCCGCGCGGCTTTTCATGTAGCTGAACGCCACGCGGAACACGGTATCCATGTACCGCTGCGCGATATAGGTAAAATGCTCATTTGTAAACATGATGTTCTCCTTGGAAAGCGCTTTCACACGGAATACGCGGGACGTAGGCGAAATGTTTCAGGCATGGAGAAAAATTTTGCCGCCCGGAGGCCGGACGGCAAAATGTCACAGCAGTCTGCGGTAGTACAGCCCGCCCGTATGCGGCCCGTCCGCGCGTTCGCCGCGCGTGAAACGCCCGATCACGCGTCCGCACTCGGCGGCGCTCTCGCGCGTGAACCAGAGCAGGCGGAAATCAGCGGGGTCATCCCGCCCCGCCAGATCGAGCGGAACGCTGTTCAAAAGCGTGGAGAAGCGTTTTTCCCCGCACTCCACCGGGAACGAGATGTCCTTGCGGTCGGTGAGCGAGCCTTCCCCGGCGCAGGCCGCGCAGCCGGTATTCGCCCGCACGGGACAGTTCCGAAACCGCATCAGCGGCAGCTGCCCATAGGCCGCAACGCCGCGCTTGATATCGCCGCCGAGGTTTTTCACCGCGCTCATCGGAAGCTCGAAGGAGACCGTCAGCGCGGAAAGACCCTGCTTTTCATAGAACGCGGCGGCCTCGCTGTTGGCGACATTCAGCCCAAAGCCGCCGTACACGGCAAGGCCGTGCCGCCGCGCCAGCTCAATACCATAAATGTTGTCCGTCCAGACCGCGGACAGCCCGGCGTTTTTCAGCGCCGCGACCTGCGTTTCGAGCGCGCCGGCGTTTTCGGGAAAGCACACCGCCGGAAGCTCGCCGATGAGCTTTTCGCCCAGCGCCGCGATCCGCTCCGGCGTGATCTCCGACAGCGGCAGGAGGATTTTCTCGAGCGTCTCCGCCTCCGCCAGCTGCGCCGCACGGTAAAACCGCGCCCACAGCGGAGACGGGCCGTCCGCCCGGTGATGCGGCTTCGCGGAGGGGATATATACGCCCCGCTCACAGGGCGCGGCCGCACCGCGCAGCGCATTGAGCTTTTCCAGCGCCTCCCGCCGCAGCGCGTTCAGCGCGGATACCGGCATGGTCAGCCCCGGCGCGATCTCCGTCTCGATTGAGTTTACATAATATTGTGTCCCGCCGGTTTTGGACAGGCTTTTGGCAGCGGTCTCCGCGTCCGTCGGGCGGCTGTGCGCCGGTTCCGCCGCCGGGCCGGACGCGGTCACGGTATGCGTCCCGTCCGAGACGGTGAGGCGCGAGCCATGCCCGTCCATGGCAAACGCCATCGACACCGGTACGCGGGACTGCTCCTTGTGATACAGGCCGCGCAGGCTTTTCAGGACGCTCTCCGCGTCGGTCACATCGTCCTTTGTGCGATAGCCGAACATCGCCGCGTCCCGCTTCGCGGTCAGGTATCCGTCCGTGAAGCCGCTGCGCGAGAACACCGCCCGGAGCGTGTCCGCGTCATAATCGCCGCCGTCCCGCGCCGCACGGCAGGCCGTCACCGCCGCCGCCACGTATTCGGGACGCTTCATGCGGCCCTCGATCTTGAGCGTCGCGACCCCGGCCTCGCCCAGCGCACGGATATGCTCGACGAGGGACATATCCTTCAGCGAGAGAACGTAACCGCCCGCGCCGCACTGCCAGTCGAGGCGGCAGGGCTGCGCGCAGAGGCCGCGGTTTCCGCTTCGTCCGCCGAGCATCGCGGACAGATAGCACATCCCCGACACGCTCATGCAGTGCGCGCCGTGGACAAACGCCTCCGCCGGGATGTCCACGGCGGAGCAGATCGCCTCCATCTCCCGGAGCGAAAGCTCCCGCGCCAGCACAAAGCTCTGAAAACCTGCGTCCTTCAGGAATTTCGCGCCGTCGGCGTTATGCACCGCCGTCTGCGTCGAGGCGACACGATGGATATGCGGATACCGCCGCCGGAACAGCTCCGCCGACGCCATATCCTGCAAAATCACCGCGTCCGCACCTGCGGCGGCGATCGAGTCCGCCGTCTCCTCGAGCGCGGGAAGCTCGCCGTCGAGCACCATCGTGTTCACGGTCACATACAGCGCCGTGCCGCGTTCATGGCAGTACCGCGCCGCCGAAGCGAGATCGACCGCGTCAAAATTGGAGGCGTTTCGCCGGGCGTTGAAGTCCTTGGGGCCAAGGTACACCGCGTCCGCGCCGCAGCGCACCGCGGCGATCAGTTGTTCCTCGCCCCCGACCGGGGCCAGTACGATCGGCTTTGTCATGGCATACGCCTCCTCCTTGTCATTTTAATAATTTTACTTTTCTTTCCCGCCCGCGTCAATTATAATGTGAGCAAAACAACATATATAAAAGGAGGCTGCATCATGCACATCCCCTCCGCACCCACGGCCGAGCTGGCACTGCTGCCCTTTGACGAGGCGCTCGCCCGCTCTGGTAAGTCCGGCGGCTATGACCCGGCGAAGTGGCTCTATGTCCCGGATTTTTACACCGAATACCGATACATCCTCGGCACACGGGGCAAGCGTCCGCTCATCTGCATCGGCATCAACCCCTCCACCGCCGAGCCGGACAATCTCGACAACACGCTCAAATCCGTCCAGCGCATCGCGGACGGCAACGGCTTCGACAGCTTCATCATGTTCAACGTCTACGCCCAACGCGCCACGCGCCCGCAGGACATGGAAAAGGCACGCAACGAGGCGCTCCACCGCGAGAACATGGCGGCCTTTGCGTACATTCTGGAGCATTGCGAGGGTACGCCCGCCGTCTGGGCCGCGTGGGGCAATATCATCGAGATGCGCGGCTACCTGAAGGACTGCGTGCTCGATATGATCGACATCGGTCAGCGCTTCGGCGCGGTATGGTACACCGCCGGAAAACACTCTGTCAAGGGGCATCCGCATCACCCGCTCTATCTGCGTAAAGACAGCGGTCTCGACCCGTTCGACGTGCGCTCCTACTGCGAAAACTGTTTATGAAGCTTGCAAAAGCAATAAAACCTGCTATAATGCCATTTGCACAAATTCTCTGAGAGGTATCAAACCGATGGATTTATTTCTCGCCGCCGCGATCGCGCTGATCGCCGGTCTGCTCATGACCCGCGTCGCGAACCGTGTTCAGCTCCCGGACGTGACCGCCTATCTCGTCACCGGCGTTCTCGTCGGCCCGTTCGTTCTGGGCCGTCTCGGCATCAGCGGTCTCGGCTTCACGAGCCTGGAGGAGGTCGAACGGCTCGGCTTCATCTCCACCACGGCGCTCGGCTTTATTGCCTTCACGATCGGCAATGAGTTCAAGCTCTCCGATCTCAAAAAGACCGGCACACGCATCCTCATCATCGGCATTCTGGAAGGCGTCGTGACCTCGATCGTCGTGGACATCGTGCTGCTCATCGCGCACAGCTTCCTGCCCGGCACGCTCTCCGCCGCGGGCGCGATCACCATGGGCGCCATCGCCGCCGCCACCGCGCCTGCCGCGACGCTCATGGTCGTGCGCCAGTATAAGGCCAAGGGAGCGGTCACCGATGTGCTGCTGCCCGTCGTCGCGCTTGACGACGCCGTCGGGCTCGCCGTTTTCGCGGTCTCCTTCGGCATCGCCCGGGCCATGTCCGACGGCATGGTGGATATGGTGTCCATCGCCGTGGAACCGCTCGTCTCCATCGTGCTGAGCCTCGTCCTCGGCGGTGTGCTCGGCGAGGTTCTCACCCGGCTCGAGGCCATGTTCCACTCGAACCGCAACCGCATGGCGCTGATCGTGGGCTTCGTGCTGCTGACCGTCGCGCTCGCCATGCTGGAGTTTGACATCGGCCCCGTCCACATCTCCTTCTCCTCGCTCCTCGTCTGCATGGCGCTCGGCGTCATCTTCTGCAACCGCTGCCCGCTCGCCGACGAAATGATGGACAAGGCGGACAAATGGACAAGTCCGCTGTTTGCGATGTTCTTCATCCTCAGCGGCGCGGAGCTTGACCTGAGCGTATTCAAAACCGCCGCCGTCGTGGGCATCGGCCTGCTCTATATCATCTTCCGCTGCGTCGGCAAATTTGCGGGTGCCTATCTCGGCACGACGATCACCGGCTGCGAAAAGAATGTCCGCAAATGGCTCGGCGTGACCCTCTTCCCGCAGGCGGGCGTGGCGCTCGGCATGAGCGTCACGGTCTCCGGCTGGGGCGCGGAGGGCGCGCTCATCCGCAACATCATCCTCTTCGGCGTACTCGTCTATGAGCTGTTCGGCCCGGTGCTGACGAAGTTCGCGCTGACACGCTCCGGCGACATCCAGCCCAAAAGCCCGGAGATCGAAAAGCGCCGCGAGAACTACCTCGCCGCCAGGGAAAAATAGATGCCTACCGGCACAGCCGGAGGTTTTCGGTCTGCAAGAAAAGCCCGGTTCAGTCTTGTACTGAACCGGGCTTCCTGCGTCTCGGGTGCTTTACACATCGGATGGTTTTCGTTATACAACAAGCCACCCTTATGGCCGGCCTGTCAGGCGGCAGGCGCGTCCTCGGCGGGCAGATCGACAAAGTCCGCGTTATAAATGCCTGCGCCGCCATTGGCGGAAAATTCCTCCCAGGTGCTGCAGTGGAAGGCGTCCTCGCCGAAGATCTTGCCCCAGGGGCCGTTATCCATATCGATGTCGTCCCAGCCGGTCGTCGCCATGACGATCGCCCCAACCTCCTCGGGGAACGGGGAGATCTCCGGCAGGATGGAGACGAGCCAGGCCTGATAATCGGCCCAGGTAATTTCGCCGCCCGCAGCAGGCGCAACGACGATATCGCCCTCCCAGCTTCCGCCGGCAGAGACATCCACTGCCTCGCCGTCCACGGTGACAACGCCGTTGATGACCGCGCTGTCCACGGTGAGCTTCGCAAGATAGCTCGTTCCCGTGACATTCCATACCGCGCCGTTTTCGAGCGTCAGATAAACGGGGTTATTCACCGCCGGGGCGGCGGTGTTCTTCACCCGGCCGATGCCGAGGTGGCAGTCAAGGCTGGAATCCGCCTCGATCACCGTGCCGCCGGGCAGGGCATTGCCCTCGGCGTCCACGTGATTGGCCCAGGCGGAGCTGATGACGCCGGTGATCTCCGCGTTGTCAAAGGTCACGTCCACGGCCTGATACGCCTGCCACACGGCGTTATAGATGTCGCCCTCGACGGAGAGGTTTTTAAAGGTCGTACTGCAATCCTGCTGCGGCTCATACTCGACCATCACAGGCTCAGCCGTCGGATTTTCCGCCACGAAGGCGTCGTACTCCGCCGCGGAGACGCCGACCTCCTCGCCGTTTACATCAAACACATACATGATCGTCGGTGGGAAGCCCTCGGAGTAGGTTTTCTGCACCATCGTGCCCAGGAGGCATTCGACCCGGGAGAAATCGTCCTCGATCTCCGGAACCTGCAGTGCCTCGTAGTTCAGGCCGCAGTCGTCCGAGGTCATGAGCTGCAGAAGCACGTTTTCTTCTCCCACGGAGAGCTCCGTTCCGTCCACGAGGAGATTCGCGAAGCAGCCGTCGGAATCGAGATCGGAATACCCCTTCATCATGAACAGGCAGCGGTCGGCGTACAGACTGCCGCCGGTGATGTCCACCGTGCCGCCCTGGTTCTTATGCCACATGATCCCGATGCGATCCGAATAGCACCGGTCGTTCACCATCGTGGCGCTCGACACGCTGCTCGACAGGATGATGACATAGTCCGTGCCGTAAAACTCGCTGTCGTAATAGTAGTTGTGGAAGCCGGAGTCGCAGTAGGACACATAGCCGGAGTTGTAGTTTGCGGAATCGCCCAGCGTGAAGCCGTAGGTGACGCCGTTTACTTCCTTCGTGGCGGTGTATTCCTTGCCGTCCTCGGCAACCTCCAGCCAGCCGACGCCCGCGAGGACGTTTCTCGTCGTCAGGCATACCGTCGTGCCGGAATCCGTGGAGAGCGGCGCCCAGCTGCCGGACACCACCAGGCTGTCCTCATAGGTGATCTGGCTTTGTCCCACGGCGTTCGTCACGCGCATGGAGCCCGCAAGCCCCAGAGCAAAGGGCGAACCGCGGCGATAGGTCTCGACATCCTGCTCGCCGTAGATGACGACATTTTTCAGCGTGGCGACAGAGCTGCCGGAGGCGGACACGCCCTCGGTGGCCTTGTTCCAGACCACCACGTTGTCGATCACGGCGCTGCCGCCGGTGAGGGAGATGGCCGTACCGCGCTGCTGCAGCTCGATGCGTCCGTTTTCGATGACAACCGGCTCGCCGGAGGCGTCTCCGCTGACTGACAGGCCGATCACCTGCTCATTTTCGGCGGCGATGGTGAAGTCCTTCACCCCGTTTTCGGTGACGCTTCCCGCAAAATAATCCTCGTCCACGGTGATCGACGCGCCGTCGATCGCCACCGCCTCCTTCGACGCGCCGCCGCTGGCCTCGCCGGAGGCAAGCACCGGGGTCATGAGAAGGCACAGGCACATCAGCCATGCAAGCAGTTTTTTCATAACAAACTCTCCTTTCGGTTTTTTGGGGTTTTACGAGGGTTCGCCGTCGGCCTCGCCCGGGACACAGGCGTTTTCCCCCGAACGTACGCAGCGCCGCGAGCCCTATCGCACCCGCAGCGGAATCCTTCACAATTTTCCATGCTCCCCCCTGATCCCTATTTGAGCGAAGCCTCCGTATGGGGTCATACGGAGGCTTCCCGCCGGGATTATGGATGGAGCAACATGAATGTTAATTCAGTCGATTATTGACCGTAAACGGCGTACCAATCGTTCACGTCCAGGCCGTAGCGGGCCAGCTGCTCGGGAGCGGGGCCGTAGTTGGGAACGGAGAAGTCCCAGGACTCATACGGCATGGGGATGGGAACAACTTCCATCTCCTGACGCAGACGGCTGGTGGAGAACTCGGTGTACTGGGTCAGCGTCAGATAATCGCCCTTCTCAAGCGCGCTGAGCGCGAGCTCCTTTGCGCCCTCTTCGCCCTCATAGGAGATCTGGCCGCCCTGCTCGCCGGAGCCGGAGGGAGCGCCGGACGCGCCGCCGCTGGAGCTGCCGGTGAAGGTGTCGCCAAACTGGCACATGAAGTCGGTGTACATATGCAGATGCCACATCTTCCACTCGCCGTTCTCCTTGACGAAGTCGCAGCCGTAGGCCTCCCAGATGGAGTTGGCGTTCTGGCCGGACTCAGCGATCATGCCGGGGGAGTACCAGTAGCCCTTCGCGGTCTGGCCGTCCTCGGCGATCTCGATGATGGCGGTGGTGGTGACGTGCAGCAGGAGCTGGCCGACGCCGCCGTAGGCGTCGATGATCTCGTCATCGGTCATGCCCGTGGTGTCGATGCCGTTCTGCTCGCAGAAGCGCTTGGCAGAGCTCAGCCAGTTATTCCAGTGGCCGACCGCATAGGCTTCCCAGATGGCGTCATAGCCGACATAGTAGCCCTGGTTCTGGCCGAAGGAAGCGGTAGCCTGGTTCACGGGATCCTGCACCCAGATCTCTTCCATCTCCTCGATGTGCTCGCCGTAGCAGTGGTAAATGACGTGACGGTTCATGATGTTCTCGACAGCCTGAATATCGAGCGCACGCTGTGCGTCGGAGGCGATCTTGGCGATCTCCTCGTCGGTGTAAGCAAAGGCGCCGATGCCGAGGGACGCGCAGAGCGCGAACACGCACACCAGGCTGAGGATAACCTTCAGGGATTTCTTCATACTTATTCTCCTCCTTAGAAATAGTTTCCGGGTTTGATGATCTCTCATCCATGGTTCGATCTTAGCACAAAATCATTAAACGAACGTGAAAAATCCGTCTCCTCACCAGAAAAGGCTACAAAATGGGCTCTGCCGATCGGCAGAGCCCGTTCCTGGTTCCGTATTTATAATTCGATCACAAAGCGGTTTTTCCCGCCGGCGTATGTGTATTCGATCGTCCCGTGCATGGCGCTGACGATCTCGTGGGCAATGGAGAGGCCGAGGCCCGCGCCATACTTTGTCCCGTCCACCTGGTAGAAGGGCCGGAAGATATTGCCCCTCTGCTCCTTCGTCAGCTCCTCGCCGTCGTTGTCACACAGCAGGCGGACACGGCCTCCGAGGCCGTTTTTGCGCTCCGCCGTCACATGGATCATGCCGCCGGGCGCGCAGTATTTGACCGCGTTCTCCACGATGATGTCCACTAGGCGGGTCAGCTGGATCTCATCGCTCATGACCGTGAGGCCCGGCTCCACCTCATGCGTGAGCGTGAGGCCGTGGTCGAAGGCCATCACCTCAAAGCGAAGCATCTCCCGTTCCAGAAGCGTCGTGAAATCGACCGCCGTCCGGGGTCTTTCCGTGCTCTGCGCGGCGAGGCCGGTCAGCAGCATGGCCTCGACAAGGCCCGCCATGCGATCACATTCGTGCCGGATGTTTTCACAGCCAAAGACAAAATCCGCCTCATCCGCGTTTTTCTCTCCGTCGATGAGATCGATGTTTGCGCGGATGATGGACACCGGCGTTTTGAGCTCATGGGACACCTTGGCGATGAACTGCGTCTGCTCGTTCATGGCCTGCTTGGCCGGCCTCGAAAACCAGCGGGAAAGAAAATACGACACCAGCAGGAGGATCAGGAGGCTCGGCAGCTCGATGAGAACGATCCGTCCGAGCAGCGCCTCCAGCGCGTCGTCGATGTACGTCACGTCAATAAAGGAGATGCGGTGAGCCCGTGCCTCCCGGACGCCGTTAAAGTACCGGACGCCATATTCGGGCAGCAGCCCGCTCTCCTCCATATGACCGACCAGATGCTCGATAAGCTCCTCCACCGTTGTGCCGCGGTCGGCCAGAAAGAATCGTCCCTTCACCACCTGCGCGGTACTGGTCACATTGTCGATCTCGATCACAAAATAGGGCGGATAGGCCGCCAACGGCTCCGTGGAGGGGTTGTCCCTGTTCCCGTAGTTGTGGATATCCAGCAGATAAACCATGCACTGGTATTCCAGCTCCGCCTTGCGCTCAAAATAGATAAAGGCGCCGATGGCCGCGGAAAAGAGGAGCATCAGACCCATAAAGACGGCGATGAATTTCAGCCGGAGTCTGCGTATCACATTCATGGGCTTTCCTCCGGCTTCGTGAGATAATAGCCGACGCGCCGCACGCTTTCGATCCCCACGCCGGAATGGATAAAGCCGAGTTTTTTCCGCAGAAAGCTCATATACGCGTCCACCACATTGCTCTCCGGCGAGGCGTCAAAGCCCCACACCTTCACGAGCAGGGATTCGCGGGACACCGGCGTTCCCGCGCTTCGCATCAGGATTCGCATGAGCTCCAGCTCCCGGCTGTTGAGCGCAACGCGCCCGGAGGCGCAGGACAGCACGCCGCCCTCCTCATCCAGCAAAAGATCGCCGTAGGTCACGCCGGACATCTCCAGCTCCCGCGGACGGCGCAGCAGCGCGCGGATACAGGCCAGCAGCTCGCCGCTGGAAAAGGGCTTCGGCAGATAGTAATCCGCGCCCTTATTCAGGCCGTCGATCCGATCCGTCACAGACGAACGCGCCGTCAAAAGGAGCACCGGGATCGACACGCCTTGGGCCCGGATCGATTCCAGCACCTGCAATCCGTCCAGCTTCGGCAGCATGACGTCCAGGATCACAAGGTCATAAATGCCGCTCAGGACGCAATCGACCCCCGCCTCCCCGTCCGAAGCGATATCGGAAAGGTAATTCTGTTTTTTCAGCAGGCTCTGGATGGTCTTTGCCATCCGCTCCTCGTCCTCTACGATCAGTATCCGCACACCGTCACACCCCTTTCCTATTTACAATACAGAATCCTTCCGGGAATAGCAAGCCGCGCTCTCTCGCGAAAGGGCGAACCGGAAACCCCGATCCGCCCCACGATGAACAGCTTACCATACAATCATTAAACAGAGATTAAAGAAAGACAGCGGCTTCCCCCGCTTTTCCGGAGGAAGCCGTTTTCGCTAAGCATCCTTTTCCTTTTTATGGAACACCGCAAACATGATCCAAAACAGGACGCCCGCCAGCGCCAGGGCACAGCCGAGGCCGGTATAGAACACGGCGATGAACACATCCGGCACGAGCCCGGACGAACGAAGCCAGATCCCGCCTCCCATCATGACCGCCATAATGATGTATGATTTCAGGTCGAAAAAGTGCCAGACCGGGCGGAACTCCTCCTGGTACCCTTTGATGCGCCGGGTGTGCTTCATGCTCATTTTGAAGAACATCCACCCAAACGCACAAAAAACCAGAAGGGACAGCAGGATATGGACTATCCGGAGCTGCGGAAGCTTTTCGTAAGAGAGTACGCCCAGTCTGGCGACATTGAACCCCGCGATCAGCCATACGCATCCGGCAACCGCCAGCAGGGTTCGCTTTTTCACATGGAAAACAGGACGCTTACCCATGACGTCAGTCTCCTTTTTGGGCGAGCTTTTTGAGAGACACCAGCAGCAGAACGATCCCGACGCCGGTCAGAACATGGCCGATACCCGCGATGCCGGAAACAGATGCGTCGGCCGCCGCAGACAGGGTCACTCCCAGCACCTGCGGCACGCCGCGCACCGCCAGCATGACCGCCGTCAGGGGCACGCCGATGTTGTACGTCCACAGGAACACCCGGAAGGTTTTGATCCCAGCCAGATCATTATGCGCCGCATACAGGGCAATCACCAGAAACACCAGCATCCCCAGCAGGAACAGGTGGGTATGCACCTTGCCCAGCGCCGTCACGCCGGTATAGCCGTTGAATTTGGTGAACTCCCGGTAGAAAACGCCGCCCACCATCGCCGCAATGGCATAAATCAGGGAAATGTTCAGATACTTTTTCATGGTTTATTCTCCTTTTTCATTGAATCCAAACCGGATGATCCGCAGAACAAGTCCGTTCAGCGCCTCTCATACCGGATGTAGGCTATATTCTCCTTTTCGGCCGCCGTCTCCACCATGAACGAATAGACCCGGTCGCGCAGCTCCGCCTGCGCCTTTTTCGCGCTCAGCGCCGGATCGGCGGACAGGGGCTCAGAGAACGTGATGGTCATGCCCGGACGTCTGGCAAAGCGAAACAGCCCTTTTCGTTTCCGGTAGGTCGTTACCATGGCCACCACCGGCGCGCCGTCTCTGGCCGGATAGCGGAAGGACGTATCGGGAAAGGGGCGTATTTCGGTGCAGAACGGCCAGACGTGCGCCTCGGGATAGATGGCGACGCAGTTTTTTTCCTCACAGCGGGCATAAACGGCGTCCATAAATCCCCGCATCCCGGAAAACTCCGTGGGTACCGGGATGGCTCCGAGCATCTGCACGATGTTCCGCAGACACGGCAGGGACACCGCGTCGGCATTGGCCACGATATACGCCTTTTTCGGAAACGCCGCCATGGAGGGGATAAACGCATCCAGATTGCGCGTATGGTTGCCGTACAGATAATAGCCCGTGCCGCGCAGCTTTCTCAGAACCTTCCGGTTTTCAAATTTCAGTCCGAGGTAAAGCTTGCAGATCACGAACACGATCGGGACAGCGATCAGGTAGTATAAAAGAAACGCGATCACTTTCCACAGCGGCGATGCGGGATGGTAGGGAAAATCCGCGCCGACCGGCACCGTCTTGATGTTTGTGCGGGCAAAATCATCGTGGAGCGGATCGCTGTAATAGATCACGCGTTCATTCTTCATGTCTTCGGCACGCGGTCTCGACCATCATCTGTTCCATCTCATTCATGCAGCGGTCGAAATCGAAGCGGAGGGCGTAGTTCCGGTACTGCGCGGAGCAGGCCTCCCGCTCCTCCGGATGCTCCAGCCACCAGTCCATTTTCGCCGCGAGATCGGCGGGATCGTTCACCCGGAACAGGTTCTGTTCGCTCAGGGCAAAATACCGGGTAGCGCTCCGGGGCGAGTCCGCGATCAGCGGCACCTTGCCGCAGGCGATGGCCTCGAGACAGGAAATCGCCTCGATCTCGATCTCCGCGGGGTGGACATACAGATCTGCGCTGCGGATCACGTCGATGAGCTCCTTCCGGTCAAAAAAGCGCATGACCGGCGTCGGAATTCCCCGTCTCCGTGCCCGGCGCAGCAGCTTTTGCCGGCGCGGCCCCGCCCCGGCAAACACCAGCTGTATCTCCTCTTTATGGCGGGAACGCGATACGGCGTCGATGAGGACGTCATGGCTTTTTTCGGGACTGTACCGCCCGATGAACAGAACCGTGAAGCCCCCATTCGCAGTATGCTGCCGGGAGGGCCCCGGCGTAAACTCCCGGCTGACGCCGTTCGAGATGATCCGATGCGGCGTGGGGCCGACGACCGCCTCAAATGTATCGCAGATGAACTGCGTGGGATAGTGGATGCAGTCGCAGTACCGATACAGGCGGCGATACAGGATGCGGTACACCAGCCGGTTGACACCGCGTCTGTCCTTCAGGAGGATATGCCCCGTGATATTCTCCGCCTGACAATGAAAGCCCGCGGTGAGCGGAATGCCATGCGCCGCCGCATACTGCGCCGCCGCTTTCCCCAGCGCAAAGGGGAGCATCACATGGATGGCGTCCGCGTCGGCAATGGCCTCCTCCAGCACCGCGCGATCCAGTCTGGCCGGCGCCACCCCGTTTTCCTTCACATATTTCTGAAACGGGCCGAAGTTATAGGGGGGGACGATATACCAACCCGGCTCGCCCCGATGCTCCTCATCCGGGCACACAACCCGGACGGTATGTCCCTTCTCCCGAAGTGCGTTTATGAGATGTTTTGCCGCGATGGTGGTGCCGTTATTCGCTTTCCCAAGCACATCGCAGATGATGGCAATGATCAAATTTGTTTACCTCGTGATACAATGTCGATTTTAGCAGTATATCATGGCGTCAACGTCAAGGTCAAGTACGGGAATCGACACAAAACAAGCGATTTCGCCACCCGGAAAATCCGCTCCAAGGGGCATCCCTTATTGCAAAACGCGCCGTGCAGCGATATAATAAACAAATTAAGAAAACACTTTGGAGTTTTGCCATGAAAAAACGGCTCCTGACAACCACGCGTGTCATCATGCTCGGCTTCCTGATCGGAGCGTTGGTTGGGGCGGTTCTGCTGGTTTTGCCGGTCAGCTTACAATCCGGCGTGCATCTGGGCTTTGCCGACGCGCTGTTTGTTTCGGTTTCGGGGATCTGCGTGACGGGTCTTTCCACCGTGAACATCGGGCAGACCTTCTCCGCCTTCGGACAAGTCGTGCTGCTCATTCTGATCCAGCTCGGCGGTCTCGGCGTCGTGACCTTCACGACGCTCGTGCTGATCCTGTTCAGACGAAGAATCACTCTCTCCGAACGAAAACTGATCCAGAGCGCCTACAACCTCGACACGCTGGCCGGTCTCGTCGTTCTGACCATCCGGGTTACCAAGACCGCGCTCTGCCTCGAAGGCATCGGAGCGATTTTCTACGCGCTCGTATTCGTGCCGGAATACGGCCCGCTTGGCATCTGGTACGCCGTTTTCCACGCCGTTTCCGCGTTCTGCAACGCGGGCATCGACATTCTCGGCGGCAACAGCTTCTGCGCCTACGCGGACAACATCCTCCTCAACTTCACAACGATGTTCCTGATCGTCGCCGGCGGTCTCGGTTTTCCCGTCTACTGGGAGATCATGCGTACCTCCCCGCTCAACCGCCGCCGCGGCAAGGCCCGGGACACCCGCAAAATGAGCTTCCACGCACAGCTTGTGCTGATCGTCACCGCCGTGCTCCTTGTGTTGGGCACGCTCCTGACGCTGCTGTTTGAGCACAACAACCCGGAGACGCTCGGCGCGATGAGCTGGCCGCAGAAGATTATGGCCGCGCTGTTTCAGTCCGTCACGCTCCGAACTGCCGGTTTCGCCACCATCGACCAGAGCGGTCTGCGCGGCGCCAGCTGCCTTGTCTGCCTGCTTTTCATGTTCATCGGCGGCTCCCCGAGCGGTACGGCAGGCGGCGTAAAGACCATTCCGGTAACGCTGCTGCTCGCCTCCATGTTCTCCAATATCCGGGGCCGGAAAGACGTTACCATCCTGCGCCGCAAAATCGACGACGACCATATCCGGCGCTGTGTTGCCATCGTTTCGTTCAGCTTCATGACACTGCTCGTGCTGACGACCGCGCTTCTCGCGGTGCAGAAAGGCAGCTTTCTCGACATCCTGTATGAAATGACCTCAGCCATCGGCACGGTCGGCCTGTCCCGCGGTCTGACCGGCGGGCTGACCACCGCCGGAAAGCTCATCGTCACGCTGGCCATGTATCTCGGCCGTCTCGGGCCGATCACCCTGGCGCTGGCTTTTAACACCAGGAACCTTCCGACGCTTGTTACCTACGCCGAGGGCAAAGTTAATGTCGGATAATGCGGAGGATACCATGAAAAAGAAATCGGAAAAGAAAGAATACATCGTGATCGGACTCGGCCGCTTTGGCAGCAGCGTGGCCCGTCAGCTGGAGGCAAACGGCTGCACCGTGCTGGCCGTTGACCGCAACGAATCTATCGTAAACGGCATCACCGATTACGTCACGCACGCCGTATGCCTCGACATCATGAACGAGGACTCCATGGCCGAGCTTGGCATGGGCAACTTTGACGGCGCGATCATCTCCATGGGTCACAGTCTCGATGCCGCCATTTTCGCCACTCTCTGGGCCAAGGAGCAGGGCGTCCCCCTCATCATCGCCAAGGCCTACGACGAGATGCAGGGGAAGATCCTCCGAAAAATCGGCGCGGATGAGATCGTTTTTCCCGAGCGTGAGATGGGTCAGCATCTGGCAAACAATCTCGCCTTCGGTCATATGCTCGACGCGGTGGAGCTGTCGTCCGACTACTCGATCGCGGACATTCCCGTGCAGCGAGCATGGGTCGGGAAATCACTCCGGGAGCTTCGTCTCCGGGAGCGATACCATGTAAACCTCATCGCCATTGAGCGCAACCGTGCGCTGGAGATAACCCCGGATGCGAACACCGTGTTCACGGAAGAGGATATTCTGGTTCTGCTCGGCAGCAATACGACGCTCAAAAAGCTCGCCGAGCAGAGCGATCGTTTCTCCGACTGATCCCCCCCTCCAAACAGAAGCCGACCCGCTTTCGGCAGGGCTTCGTAAGACAGTGAAACCGACCTATGGTTACGGCCATAGGTCGGTTGTTATATTACCGCGCTCAAGGCTCCCCTGTGTAAGGGGAGCTGTCAGCGAAGCTGACTGAGGGGTTGATTAAAAACCGTGATGGTTCAATCCCTCCGTCACGGCTTACGCCGTGCCACCTCCCTTTACCCAAGGGAGGCTTTGGGGCGGCGCCAATTCACTGTTTCGCGGGCCGGTTTTTTTCATAACTGCACCGATTGTGCAGCTCATGGGCAGTTTATTTAAAATAGGTGTTGTATATATAAAAATTAGATGTTAGAATTCGGCTATTCCGATCAAATAACGGGGGAAAAATCATGGCACATCCGAACAGCATCATCCTGCAGGGTCTGCGGCAGAACAACCTGAAAAACATATCGCTGGCCGTACCCAAGGAGAAAATCGTCGTGTTCACCGGCGTGTCCGGCTCCGGCAAGTCCAGCATCGTATTTGACACCATCGCGGCGGAGAGCCAGCGGCAGATGAACGAGACCTATTCCGCCTGGATTCGCGGCCGTCTCGAGAAATACGAAAAACCGAAGGCGGAGAAAATGGAGAACCTTACCCCCTCGGTCATCGTCGATCAGAGCCGGCTCGGCGGCAACGCCCGTTCGACCGTGGGAACCATCAGCGATATGTATGCGGCGCTGCGCCTGCTCTTTTCGCGCATTGGGGAGCCCTATGTCGGAACGGCCTCCTACTTCTCCTTCAACGACCCGAACGGTATGTGTCCGGAGTGCTCCGGGATTGGAAAGGTTCTGTCCGTGGATGTGGAGAGCCGTCTTGACCCCGAAAAAAGCTGGAACGAGGGCATGGCCGACCTGCCCGCCTTCCATGTGGGCAACTGGTACTGGAAACAGTACGCACAGGCCGCGATCTTTCCGCTCGACAAGAAGTGGAAGGAGTTTACGCCGACCGAGCGAAACCGCCTCCTATACGGCGCCGACACGCCGGACGGCAAACGGCTTTCCAAAAAGGTCGAGGGCGTTTCCCATTACCTGAACAAGATGCTCATAAACCGCGACACCTCGAACCTCAAAGAAGCATCCGTAAAACGGCTCATGTCCCTCGTGTCGGAGACGGAATGTCCCTGCTGTCACGGCCGGAGGCTGAACGAAAAAGCGCTCTCCTGCCGGGTCGCGGGCTACAACATCTTCGAGATGTGCGAGATGGAATTTGCGGAGCTTGTGAAGATCCTGAAGACCATCGACGACCCGCGGGCAGCCAGCATGGTGGACGCGCTCGTCGCCTCCCTTACCCGCATGATCGACATCGGCCTGCCTTACCTGTCCATGAACCGGGAATCCTCCACACTCTCCGGCGGCGAGGCCCAGAGGCTTAAGCTCGTCCGCTATATGGGCAGCTCCCTGACCGGCATGACATATATCTTTGACGAGCCCAGCACCGGTATGCACCCCCGGGATGTATACCGCATGACAAACCTGCTCAAAAGCCTCCGCGACCGGGGCAACACCGTCCTCGTTGTGGAGCACGACCGCGACGTGATCTCCATCGCGGACGAAGTCATCGACATCGGGCCGCTGGCCGGCAAAAACGGCGGCCAGATCCTGTTTCAGGGAAGCTACGAGGCCCTGCTCCGCTCCGGCACGCTCACCGGAAACGCCATGAAGGAACAAAAAGAGATCAAGCGGAATCCGCGGACTCCCACCGGCTATTTGCCCATCCGGGACGCCTGCGTGCACAATCTCAAGCATATATCCGTCGATATTCCGCTGGGCGTTCTGACCGTCGTCACCGGCGTGGCCGGTTCGGGCAAGAGCAGTCTCATCCGCGATGTATTCGCCCGGCAGTACGCCGACCGCGTGGTACTGGTGGATCAGTCCCCCATCACCGCGACGGGCCGCTCCACGCCCGCGACCTTCCTCGGCTTTTTCGACGAGATCCGCAAGGTGATGGCGGCAGAGCATCGGGTGGACGTCGGACTTTTCTCCTTCAACAGCAAGGGCGCTTGTCCCGTATGCGGCGGCCGGGGCGCTATCGTGACGGAGCTCGTGTTCATGGACCCCATCACCACTGTCTGCGAAGCCTGTGAGGGCAGGCGCTACAGCCGGGAGGCCCTGTCCCTCCCGTACAGGGGCAAGAACATCGAGGAGATTCTGTCCATGTCCGCGTCGGAGGCGCTCGACTTCTTCCGGGACAACAAAAAGATCCGTCGGCATATAACGGCCCTGGTCACGGTGGGGCTCGGCTATCTTTCCCTCGGTCAGCCCACCTCCACCCTGTCCGGCGGCGAACGTCAGCGGCTGAAGCTCGCAAAGTATCTCGATGCCAAAGGCAACATCTACGTTCTGGACGAGCCCACGACCGGCCTGCACGCATCCGATGTCGGCAAAATCATGGAGCTTCTGGATTCGCTGACGGCCAAGGGCAACACCGTCATCGTCATCGAGCACAACACGGATGTGATGAAACAGGCCGACTATATCATCGACATCGGCCCGGACGGCGGCACCGCCGGCGGCGAGGTGGTCTTTGCGGGAACCGTGCAGGATATGGTCGCGCACAGCGACAGCATCACCGCGCAGTATATCCGAAAAGCGGCAACCTGACCGCCGGTTCCGGCCATCGGCCGGATCGCCTTGCGAAGCTGCTGCCTCCCCTCCGCAGAACCGCCTGTTTTTCGGCGGTTCTGTTTTTTGGGAAAAACTCTTGACTTTAATTCGGTAATGTGGTAATATGCTGCCAAGTTAATAAATTAAAACCGTTGATGAAGAGTAAGTAGCCGGGTCAAGAGCTGTCACAGAGAGCTGCGCGTTGCTGAGAGCGCGGCACAGACAGAACCGTGTGAATGGACTTCGGAGGGCAATCGGAAGGCAGAGTCATCTGCCCTATGTGCGACGGAGCGGCACTCCGTTACCAAAGCCGCCGTGTGATGGCACGGACTAAGCGGGCGCGTATGCGCTAAGCCGGGTGGCACCGCAGGATATGTTTTTTGATCCTGTCCCAGCATTTTCGCTGGGACAGGATTTTTATTTTAAAAACAAATAAAAAGGAGATATTAGTACCATGAGTGAAAACAAGATTCCTTACAAGATTTACCTTTCCGAAGACGAAATCCCTCAGGCCTGGTATAACGTCCGTGCGGACATGAAGGTCAAGCCCGCGCCTCTGCTCAATCCCGGCACCGGTCAGCCCCTGACCGCCGAGGAGATGAGCGGCATCTTCTGCGAGGAGCTGGTCGCACAGGAGCTCGATAACGACACCGCCTATATCGAGATCCCGCAGGATATCCGCGAGTATTACAAGACCTACCGGCCCTCCCCCGTCGTCCGCGCCTACGGTCTGGAGAAGGCGCTCGACACCCCGGCGAAGATTTACTTCAAGTTCGAGGGCAACAACACCAGCGGCAGCCACAAGCTGAACTCCGCCATCGCGCAGGCATACTACGCCAAAAAACAGGGCCTCAAAGGCGTCACCACCGAGACCGGCGCCGGTCAGTGGGGCACCGCGCTCTCCATGGCCTGCGCCCATTTCGGCCTCGACTGCAAGGTCTACATGGTCAAGGTCAGCTATGAGCAGAAGCCCTTCCGCCGCGAGGTCATGCGTACCTACGGCGCCGACGTGACGCCGTCCCCCTCCAACACGACCAATGTCGGCCGCAAGATCCTCGAGCAGTTCCCCGGCACCACCGGTTCCCTCGGCTGCGCGATCTCCGAGGCCGTGGAGGTCGCGGTATCGAACCCCGGCTATCGCTACGTTCTCGGCAGCGTGCTCAACCAGGTTCTGCTGCACCAGTCCGTCATCGGCCTCGAGGCCAAGGCCGCGCTCGACAAATACGGCGTCAAGCCCGACATCATCATCGGCTGCGCCGGCGGCGGCTCCAACCTCGGCGGCCTGATCGCCCCGTTCATGGGCGAGAAGCTCCGCGGCGAGGCCGACTACCGCATCATCGCCGTCGAGCCCGCCTCCTGCCCGAGCTTCACCCGCGGTAAGTTCGCCTATGACTTCTGCGACACCGGCATGATCTGCCCGCTCGCCAAGATGTATACGCTCGGCAGCGGCTTCATCCCCTCGCCCAACCACGCCGGCGGCCTGCGCTTCCACGGTATGTCCACCGTTCTGAGCCAGCTCTATCATGACGGCTACATGGAAGCCTGCGCCGTGGAGCAGACCTCCGTTTTCGAGGCGGCGGAGCAGTTTGCCCGCGTCGAGGGCATTCTTCCCGCGCCGGAAAGCAGCCACGCCATCCGCGCCGCCATAGACGAGGCCATCAAGTGCCGCGAGACCGGCGAGGAAAAGACGATCCTCTTCGGCCTGACCGGCACCGGCTACTTCGACCTCGTCGCCTATCAGCAGTTTAACGACGGAAAGATGAACGACTATATCCCCACCGACGAGGATCTGGCCAAAGGCTTTGCCGGTCTGCCCAAGGTTCCCGGACTGGACGAATGACTGCGGATAACGACTGGATGCGCTGTCAAACACAGCGTTCCCATCCTTCCTCCTCCCGGATATAAAAAGGAGAGCGGGCACTTTTACAGTGCCCGCTCTCCTCTTTTGGGGAAACCGCTTCGGTTTCCGTTCCCGTGGGTTTTTCATGCGCCTCCGAACCGGCACAGCCGTCAGCCGTTGCGCGCATGGATTCCAGATACGATAACATATAGGACAGAAGCTGGGATGCCGTCGGCGCTCGCCGCAGCTCGCGCCGGGCAAGCTCCGAAATAAACGCCGGGTTTTGCTTCCATGCCTGATGCGCTGCCGTTCGGATATCCCTCTCCACGCAAGCCGCCGAGGTGCCATGTTGCTTTGCCACCTCCGGATACACACATTTTGTGACGAGCAGCAGGCGATCAGAGTCTTCCAGTACCAGCAGCATCGCATCCGCCAAATAGGAATAGCCCTTAAAGTTTCGCGTAATGCCCAGTCGGCGCAGCAAATCCATCATTTCTTTTTCCATTATTTCTCTCCCTTGGTATTATGTCTACCAATAGAAAGAATACACGGATTTCGGAAATTTGTCAGGCATTAAAATTACACTTTTTTAAGAAATATTCGGCGAAACTTCCTGGACACCGGAAATTCATGTTTTTTTATGGAAAAATTACACCCTTTTTTTCGCAAAACCGGTGAATTTTTTTGCCACCCGGCATTCAGAGATCGTCCTTATTTATCTCCATCGTTGTATAGCCGCTATTATGACATAGAACCGCCTGTTTTCCCTCTTTGACTGCCTGCCTTAAAATATCCATATCCGGCCGGACATTTTCCGGGCAAACAAGGCCGGTCGTTTGCTCCTCCATCTCGTAGTTTTCCAAAATCAGGCGGGCAGCGGCTACACGGGCCTGCATGGACGTGTGACAATGGGCCGTAAACAGCTGCATAAGAGAGATCCAGGAGCTGCCGTGAACGCCCGACATGAGAAACAGAAGCTGTCTCTTTTCCAGAGGCGATGTATTTTTTATAAGGAGCATGAGCGTTTCCTCGATCGACTCATCGGACGACGACGGCTGGATGCTGCCGAACTGATCGGGATACAGAAACGCCAGATAATATTCCATGGGATTCAGTCCCAGGATCCGGAACCATTCAGCACTCTGGAAAAAGCTGGGCGAGCTGATGCCTCGCTCCCAATTCTGAATCGTTTTTTTCGAGACCCCCAGGCCAAGGGCCATCACTTCCTGCGATTTTCCGGCTTTTGCACGGGAACTCCACCAAATCTTTGCGAATCGTTCTGCTCTTTCAATTCTGGATTCATCATTCATACATAACCATCCTCAATTACCATAAAGAAAATTTTTTCTCCTTTTTCCGGAAATTTGGCGAAAAAAATGCTTTCTCAAAATCGTAAAAAGAAGTCCCTCAAAAAGAATACCATTTTGGGATCGAAACAATATCCCGTCAAGGCCTGACAACACAGTTTTTTTCCATTAAAATAAAGCTGCTCAAAAGAAAGGGGAAGAGTCCATGGAAAAAAAGTGTGAACAAGACTGTTCTCTGCTAAAGAACAGAACCGCTCATCTTTGCTGCGCCGACTGTGTCTCTAAACCGTTGCCGAATATGGATTCTTCCAAATTAAAAGTCCATGAAGCCTGCGATCCTCACCTCCAAAAAACAGCGTAGGCCCATTTTCCCCAAAAAACGGGCTTTAAAGTAAAGAGTTCTATTTATAACATAATATTTTCTGATGAAAAAGTCAACATCTACCTGAATATTAACCCGCTTTTTGATGCAGTTTTTTCATTTTTTACGGAAAATCCTTTCTGCCGGAGCCATCTCACGAACGTGCGGACAATATCCCGCCCATCAAAAACTTCATACAAATGTAACACCCTGAGGCTTTCTTTTGTAACAAACAGGATATAGAATAGGAAATGCAAGAGACAGTTTCATCTTTTTCATTTTGTCCTTTATCCTGATAAGAGATCACCGACTCGCCTGCCGAGCCGGTGATTTCTTTTTTCTTGACAAAACGCTATTAAAGTTATATCATTTTGATATCAACTTTTCTCAGAGGAGGAAAATCATGGAAAATCGAAACACGGAGGAAATCGTCCTCCAAAACAAGAAAAACGGCATGACCGCGCTGATCGGCTCCATCGTTCTGTATATTCTGGCGATCGTGCTGACCGTTTTCGCCGGAATCCTGACAGAACGCGGCAGCAGAATCCTCGGCACGCCTCTGCTGGTCATCGGCATCGTGTACCTCTGCATCGGCTGGCTTCCCTGGTGCGGCCTGAAGGTTCTCAAGCCGCAGGAAGCGCTTGTTCTGACGCTCTTCGGCAAATATATCGGCACGCTGAAGGGCGAGGGGTTTTATTATGTAAACCCGTTCTGCTCCGCGGTGAATCCCGCCGCCAAGACCAAGCTCAACCAGTCCGGGGATGTGGATACCGGCAGCGCCGGAAACGCCCTGCTTACCGCCGCGCTCGGCAAGGGGGTTGAGATCAACTCCTCCGAACTTGCCAGCAAGAAAATCTCCCTGAAGGCCATGACCCTGTCGAACGCCCGGCAGAAGATCAACGACTGTCTCGGCAACCCCGTGGAGATCGGCATCGCCGTCGTCTGGCGCGTGACCGACACCGCGAAGGCCGTGTTCGCTGTGGATAATTATAAGGAGTATCTCTCCCTCCAGTGCGACACCGCCCTGCGGAACATCGTGCGTCTGTATCCCTACGATGTCGCGCCGAACGTGGACACAACCGGCGACGGGCAGGCCGACGAAGGCTCTCTGCGCGGTTCGAGCGAGGTCGTCGCCGAGCGTATCCGTCAGGAGATCCAGTCGAAGGTCGATGCCGCCGGTCTTGAGATCCTTGAGGCCCGCATCACCTACCTCGCCTACGCACCGGAGATCGCCGCGGTCATGCTCCAGCGCCAGCAGGCCAGCGCCATCATTGATGCGCGCAAGATGATCGTGGACGGCGCGGTCGGCATGGTGGAGATGGCGCTCGAGCGTCTGAGCGAGCATGACGTCGTGGAGCTTGACGAGGAGCGCAAGGCCGCCATGGTCTCGAACCTGCTCGTGGTGCTCTGCGGCAGCAAGGACGCCCAGCCCGTCGTGAACTCCGGCAGTCTGTACTGATGGCGGAAAAGGCCGAAAAAAAACAGCTTCTCCTGCGAATCAGCGGAAAGCTTTACAACGAGCTTGCAGCCTGGGCGGAGGATGATTTCCGCTCCGTGAACGGACAGATCGAATACCTGCTGACGGAATGTGTCCGGCAGCGAACGAAAAATGGGAAATACATCCCGGAGGATATCGAATGACGGACAAAAAGCGTTTTTGCATCTACCTTCTCATCGCCTTTGGCGGCGGATGGGCGCTGCAGATGCTGGCCATGCTCCTCGGCGGAATGTGGTATCAGGTGCTTGTCTCCCTCTCCATGTTTGCGCCGATGCTGGGTGTGCTGATCGCCCACAGCAGTCTCAAAAAGGCCGCCACGGGCATTGGCTGGTCGGTGCGTCTCAGAGGTCATGTCGGCCCGTATCTGCTGGCCTTTTGGGGGCCGGGCGTGCTGTCCATTCTGTGCGCCGTGTTCTTTTTCCTGCTGTTCCCGTCCCGCTTCGACGGCCGCATGACCGGCTACAGCAGTCAGCTTGCGGCAGTGGGCGCGGAGCTGCCCTTCCCGCCGGTCGTGCTGGCCATCGTGCAGATGGTGCAGGCCATGACCTATGCGCCGCTGCTGAATATGTTCTTCGCCGTCGGCGAGGAGGCCGGCTGGCGCGGTTTCATGACGCCGTATCTCACCGGACATCTCGGCCGCACAAAGGGCCTTCTGCTCTCCGGCGTCATCTGGGGCGTCTGGCACTGGCCGCTCATCCTGCTCGCGGGCTATGAATACGGCGCCGGCTACTGGGGCGCTCCCTTCACCGGGATGCTGATGATGTGCGTTTTCACTACCGCCGTCGGCATCCTGCTGACCTGGATACAGGAGCGCACGGAGAGCATCTGGGCCCCGGCGCTCGCGCACGGCGCGCTCAACGCCGCCGCCGGGATCGGCGTTCTGTTCCTCGCTCCCGGCACGACCTCTTATATTCTCGGCCCGACCATGGCAGGACTGGTCGCCGGCCTTCCCCTGTTCGCGCTGGCGGCATGGGCTTTGCTCCGCCGTACCCCGTCCGCCGTCCCCGTTTCGGGCATCGCGGAAGATGAAAACAAGAATGAATCATAAAGGAGGAATCCCCATGAAAATGACACGTCTATCGGCGATACTTCTGGTATTCTGCCTGCTTCTGAGCTGCGCGGCGTTTGCGTCCGGCGAGGCGTCCGGCAATGCCCCTGCAACCGATCTTCCGGCCCTCTGGGCCGAGGTCGTGGAAGAGCCCGAAGGCATGACCGCGGAGGAGCAGGCCTGGTGGGACGGCTTTGTGATCCCGGAGGGCATGGAAGACATCGTCCTGTATCCCGACGACCAGATCGCCCTGCGCGCCAAAAACTACCAGGCAGTCTGCCGGTTCATGCAGGGCCTGAGCGGCTATCTGTACCTGCTCTACACGGACGACGTGGTCACGGGCGTGGCCTATGACTTCTCGCTCACAAAGGATGCCATGCGGAACAGCAACATGGACTTTCAGAAGATGCTGGACGCCTCCAACGCGGAGGCCTACCCCGACTGGGCCTGGACGAATATCCAGGTGTTCCAGTCCGATGACCCCAATGTGTTCGTCGTGGAATGCGACGGCTCCGGCACCGTCATGGAAAACGGCGAGGTTGTCCGCACGCACACCGACCACTACCTCCACAAATTCACGCTGGAGGACGGTAAAATCGCGGAATACATCGAGTTCAACAACCCCATTCAGGAGCTTCTCGAGATGGGCGTTGACGTGCCCGGTCCCGGCGGCGGGGGCGGCGGAATGCCCTCCGGCGAGACGTCGGAGGAGATCGACGATGCCGCCGGCGAGCAGGCCTGGTGGGACGCCTTCACCGTTCCCGAGGGCATGGACGTCGCGCTGTTCCCGGATGCGGAGCTATCCCTGCGCGAGAAGAATTACGAAGCCGTCTGCCGCTATATGCAGGGCCTGAACAAGTATCTCTATCTGCTCTACACCGACGATGTCGCCACGGGCGTGGCCTACGATTTCGGCGGCACGACCAATCCGTTCAACCCGGTCATGACCACGAGCCTCAGCGGCGCCGCCGCGATGGACGCGGTGAACGCGCAGGCGTACCCGGACTGGGTCTGGTCGAATTATCAGGTCTATCAGTCCGATGACCCCAACGTCTTTCTCGTGGAGTGCGACGGCGGATGCAGCACGCACAGCGACCACTATATGCACGAGTTCATCCTGCGCGACGGCAAAATCGCGCAGTACATCGAATTCAACTCCCCGTTGAACGAGCTGATCGAAGGCGGCTATGAAGTCCCCGATTTTCACTGAACCCGGAGGTATCCCATGAGCGCGATTCTTGTTTCGGAGCACGGCTCCGAAAAGCAGAGATACAGAATTCTCACGCTGTCCAATCCCACGGAGCGAAACGCCATCACGGCGGATATGCGCCGCGAGCTGATCGCCGCGCTGCGTGATGCCGATGCCGCGCCGGAGGTGCGGGCCGTGATGCTCCGCGGCGAGGGCGACGCCGCCTTTTGCGCGGGCGGTTCCATGTCCGACCTGGCGGCCCTCCGCACACGGGAGGACTGCGAGGCCATGTGCCGCGAGGGCGTCGCCCTGCTGAACGCCGTGGCGGAAACGAAAAAGCCCGTGGTCGCCGCCGTCAGCGGCTGGTGCGTGGGCGACGGCTTTGAGATCGCGCTCTGCTGCGACCTCCTCTATGCCTCGCATACGGCGCGGTTCACGATGCCGGAAGTCGATCTCGGCCTGACCCTCGGCTGGGGCGGCGGCGTGCGGCTGGCAAAGCGTACAAACCTCATCCGCGCCAAGGAGATCCTGATGCTCGGCGGCCGTCTCTCCGCGGCGGAGGCCTATGAATCCGGCCTCGTCAACCGGGTGATCCCCGCCGATGATTTCTTCCCCGCCGTCGAGGAGATCACGGCCTCGCTCGCCGCCAAGCCGCCGCTGGCCCTGCGCGGCATCAAGGATCTCATGGCCCTGCCGGTATTGGACGGAAGCTACGCGGATTCGCAGACATTCGGAATCGGCCTTGTCGCCGACCTGATGATGACCGACGATTTCCACGAAGCCGTATCCGCATTCCGGGAAAAGCGCACGCCGGAATTCCACGGACGGTAACGCTCTTTCCGGCGGGATATATATGCCGGTTTTTTGTCAGAAAACTCCATTAAAACGCGAGGTACGCCGGGTTATGCCGTCCGCATAAATCGGCGTACTTTATTTATATAAGGAAGCTTGTTTTCTTTTTGTCGAAAATGTAACAAAAAGAAGTCGTTATTTTGTGCGTTTCTCACATCTGTCTTAGGGATATATTGCCATATCTCACAAAAAAAACATTTTTTTTGAGAATCGGTCACTTTTGATTTGAAAAATCCACAGAAAAAGTTTATTATATGTAGGACTGAAAAAACTACATAGGAGTGATTCAAAATGGTTGAAAATCTGTTCTGGATCGGCTTCGTGGGTGCGGCGATCGCTCTGATCTTCGCTCTCCTCCAGAGAAACAAAGTCATGAGCTTCTCTGAGGGCGACAGCAAGATGATCAAGCTCGCTTCCGCCATCCGCGAGGGCGCCAATGCCTACCTCAAAGCGCAGTACACCACCGTCGCGAAGGTTTTTGCCGTCGTGTTCGTGATCCTTCTCATCATCGCCTTTGCTTCCAAGGGTCAGATGCTCTCCCGTGTGACGCCGTTCGCGTTCCTCACCGGCGGTATCTGGTCCATGCTGGCCGGCTTCATCGGTATGCGTATCGCGACGAACTCCAACGCCCGCACCGCCAACGCGGCGCATGAGAGCCTGAACCGCGGCCTGAACGTCGCGTTCTCCTCCGGCTCCGTCATGGGCTTCACCGTCGTCGGTCTCGGCATCCTCGACATTACCCTGTGGTTCCTCGGCCTGAAGTACATCGGCAAGATGGACGCCGTCGAGCTTGGCAATGTCATGGTCATGAACGGCATGGGCGCTTCCTTCATGGCGCTGTTTGCCCGCGTGGGCGGCGGTATCTACACCAAGGCGGCCGACGTCGGCGCCGACCTGGTCGGCAAGGTCGAGGCCGGTATCCCCGAGGACGACCCCCGCAACCCCGCCACCATCGCCGATAACGTCGGTGATAACGTCGGCGACGTCGCCGGCATGGGCGCTGACCTGTATGAGAGCTATGTCGGCTCCATCCTCGCCACCTTCGCGCTGGCGGCCGCTGCCGGCTACAGCTGGAGCGGTATGTTCCTGCCCGTGGCGCTGGCCGTCTGCGGCATCATCTGCTCCCTCCTCGGCTCCTTCCTCGTCAAGACCAAGGAGGACGCCACCCAGCTCAGCCTTCTGAAGAGCCTCCGCACCGGCACCTACACCGCCGCGGCTCTGAGCGCTGTTCTGGCTCTGCCCCTGTGCTACTTCATCCTGCACAACACCACCGATCGCTGGTGGGGCGTCTATGTTGCCATCCTCTGCGGCCTTGTCGGCGGCACCGCGATCGGCTACTTCACCGAGTACTACACCTCCGATAACTACAAGCCCACCCAGAAGCTTGCCGCGGCCTCCGAGACCGGTTCCGCCACCATCATCATCGGCGGCATCTCCCTCGGCCTCAAGTCCACCATGGCTTCCATCCTGATCGTCAGCGCGGCGGTCATCATCAGCTTCTTCTGCGCCGGCGGCGGCCAGAGCTTCAACCAGGGCCTGTATGGCATCGGCATCGCCGGTGTCGGTATGCTCTCTACCCTCGGCATCACCCTCGCGACCGACGCTTACGGCCCCGTGGCCGACAACGCCGGCGGCATCGCCGAGATGAGCGGTCTGCCCGAAGAGGTTCGCGAGCGCACCGACGCTCTCGACTCCCTCGGCAACACCACAGCCGCTACCGGCAAGGGCTTCGCCATCGGCTCCGCTTCCCTGACCGCTCTCGCCCTGCTCGTCTCCTATGTGAACATCGTGCAGGAAAAGACCGAGCAGGTTCTCGACTTCTCCCTGACCAGCCCCACCGTTCTCGTGGGCCTGTTCATCGGCGCCATGCTGACCTTCGTCTTCTCCGCGTTCACGATGAGCGCTGTGCAGACCGCTGCCCAGTCCATCGTCGTGGAGGTTCGCCGTCAGTTCCGCGAGATCGCCGGCATCATGGAGTACAAGGCTGACCCTGATTACTCCGCCTGCGTCTCCCTCTGCACCAAGGGCGCTCTGCATGAGATGGTCATCCCCGCTCTGCTCGCCATTATTGTCCCCATCCTGACCGGTCTGATTCTCGGCCCGACGGGTGTTGTGGGTCTGCTGGGCGGCGTCTCCGTCACCGGCTTCGCCATGGCCGTGTTCATGTCCAACGCCGGCGGCGCCTGGGATAACGCCAAGAAGTA
>JBJDYS010000096.1:0-1607 GCA_051867595.1 Oscillospiraceae bacterium | reverse complement strand
CTGCACGCCGGCGGCAAGTTCGGCGGCGGCGGATACAAGGTCTCCGGCGGCCTGCACGGCGTCGGCGCTTCTGTCGTCAACGCAATGAGCGAGTGGCTCGTCGTGCACGTCCACAAAAACGGCAAGATATACGAGATGAAGTTCTCCCGCGGCAACATCACGCAGGAGATGAAGATAGTCGGCGAGACCGACCGCAGCGGCACGACCGTGCGCTTCAAGCCCGACCCCGAGATGTTCGACGACACCGTCTACGACTACGAGACCCTGCACACCCGCATGCGCGAGCAGGCCTTTCTCAACGGCGGACTTTACATCTCCACCGAGGACAGGCGCCCCGGCAAGGAGCAGAAGGACGAGATGTGCTACGCCGGCGGCATCCGCGAGTTCGTTTCGTATATAAACCAGAACAAGACCCCCCTGCACAGCGAGGTCATCTACATGAAGGGCGAGAGATCCGACTCCGAGGCGGAGATCGCCCTGCAGTATAACGACAGCTACAACGAGGTCATCGTTTCCTTTGCAAACAACATCCACACGCCCGAGGGCGGTATGCACGAGACCGGCTTCCGCGCTGCGCTCACCCGCGTGCTCAACGCCTACGGCACGAAGGTCGGCATACTCAAAAACGACGACAAGCTCTCAGGCGAGGACTGCCGCGAGGGCATGACCGCGATAATCTCCGTCAAGCTCACCGAGCCGCAGTTTGAGGGCCAGACCAAGGCAAAGCTCGGCAACTCCGAGATGAGGACGCTGGTCGACTCCGTCGTGTCGGATAAGCTGGAGCAGTTCCTTGAGGAAAACCCCGCCGTCGGCAAGGCGATACTCGACAAGGCCATGACGGCCTCAAGGGCGCGCGAGGCCGCGCGCAAGGCGCGTGAGAGCGTGCGCCGCAAGACGGGGCTGGAGTCCGGGCAGATGCCCGACAAGCTGCGCGACTGCAACGAGCGCGACGCTTCGCTCACCGAGCTTTACATCGTCGAGGGCGACTCGGCAGGCGGCTCGGCGACCCAGGGGCGCGACTCGCGCTTCCAGGCGATACTTCCGCTCTGGGGCAAGATGCTGAATGTTGAAAAGGCCCGCGCGGACAAGGTCTACGGCAACGACAAGCTCGCGCCGGTCATAACCGCGCTGGGCGCCGGCATAGGCGACGAGTTCGACGTAAACAAGCTGCGCTATCACAAGATAGTCATCATGGCCGATGCCGACGTTGACGGCGCGCATATCAGAACGCTGATGCTGACCTTCTTCTTCCGCTTCATGCGCCCGCTCATCGAGCAGGGCTATGTGTATTCGGCGGTGCCGCCGCTGTATAAGCTCACCCGCGGCAAGACCACCCGCGTCGCCTTCTCCGACGAGGAGCGCGACCGCGTTTCGGCGGAGCTGCGCGGGGATAACCCCAACGCGAAGGTGGATATCTCCCGCTTCAAGGGCCTGGGCGAAATGGATCCGCACGAGCTGTGGGAGACCACCATGAACCCCGAGACGCGCACCCTGCGCCGCATCTGCCTTGAGGACGCGGTCAAGGCCGACGAGATATTCACCATTCTCATGGGCGAGCAGGTCGAGCCGCGCAAGGCCTTCATCGAGGAAAACGCCAAATACGCGGT
>JBJDYS010000095.1:0-1657 GCA_051867595.1 Oscillospiraceae bacterium | reverse complement strand
ACCGCGCTCTTCAGGGTCGCCCCTCTCGCGAGCGCTTTGCTATAATACCATCCGGAAAACCATTTGTCAACACCTTTTTTGAAATTATTTTATAAAACTTTCGATTATGTCGAAAACGGCCCGAATGCGCTATTTTATGCACAGAATCGGTGTTTGCCGATAATGGTAATCAGAGGTCTCGACCAGATCCAGGAGCTTGTCGCCGTATCGGGATTGAAATAATAGATCGCTCCGCCGGACGGATCCCATCCGTTCAGGGCATCCCGCGCCGCCTGATAGGCGCTGTCGCTCACCGTGCCCCAGAACTGGCCGTCCTGCAGACAGGTAAACGCGCCGGACTGATAGATGACGCCGGACATACTGTTCGGGAACGCCGGACTTTCCACGCGGTTCAGGACGACCGCGCCGACGGCAACTTGTCCGGTATACGGCTCTCCCCTCGCCTCGGCGGAAATGAGCCGCGCGAGAAGCTCCACATCGCCGGAGGTGCTCTGGCTTGTCTCACTCACATTGATGCCGAGCGCGGCAAGCGTTTTCGGGCCGCACTTGCCGTCCACGGTCAGATTATTCTTGCTTTGGAAATACTTTACGGCTGCCGTGGTCTTTGACCCGTATATGCCGTCCACCGAGCCGGAATAATATCCCCAGTCGGAAAGCCGCTGCTGTATCTCCGTGACGACCGAGCCGGTCGAGCCCTGTTTGTACGTTACAGCGTCCGCGCTCTGCGCCATACAGATGATGGCGATGTTCAGGCCAAACAGCAGCGCAAGTGCGGCGCACAGTTTCTTTCGTGACGATTTCATAAAACAAACCTCCCTCGCAAACTGTGAATAGTCTACGAGGGAGGAGATTTGATTATGCTTTTTTAAAAAAGCGAAGTTTTGGATTTGGTGTCGATCTCTTCCTGAAGCTTCGCGATGAAATCCGCAAGCGGCATCGCGCCCTTATCCGCATCGCGTGTGCGGACGGCGACCGTGCCCTCTTCGGCTTCCTTGTCGCCGACGACCAGCTTGTAGGGAACCTTTTCCATCTGCGCCTCGCGGATCTTGTAGCCGAGCTTCTCGTTGCGAAGATCGACCTCCGTGCGGATGCCCAGAGCCTCCAGCTCCGCGGCAACCTTTTCGGCATACTCATGCGTGCGGTCGGTGATCGGCAGGATCTTCACCTGCACCGGGCTGAGCCAGGTCGGGAACGCGCCGGCAAAATGCTCGGTGATGACGCCGATGAAGCGCTCGATGGAGCCGAGAACCACACGGTGAATCATGACGGGGCGATGCTTCTCGCCGTCCGCGCCGATGTACTCAAGCTCAAACCGCTCAGGCATCTGCATATCGAGCTGGATAGTACCGCACTGCCAGGTACGTCCCAGAGAGTCCGCCAGATGGAAGTCCAGCTTCGGGCCGTAGAACGCGCCGTCGCCCTCGTTGATGACATAGGTCTTGCCCATGTTCTCGATGGCGTGCTTCAGCGTTTCGGTGGCGAAGTTCCACGTCTCCTCCTCGCCGATATGATCCTCGGGCATGGTGGAGACCTCAATCTCGTAGGTCAGTCCGAACACAGAATACACCTCGTCAAACAGGCGGACGACATTCTGGATCTCCTGCTCCATCTGATCCCAGGTCATGAAGATATGGGCATCGTCCTGCGTGAAGCAGCG
>JBJDYS010000094.1:0-7024 GCA_051867595.1 Oscillospiraceae bacterium | reverse complement strand
GCGGAGCCCTGGCCGGAGAAGTCGGACGTGTTCTCGCCCTGGCTGTCGTCGAGGATGGTCAGGGAGCCGCTGACGGTGACGTCAGCACCGGCGCCGTGAGCATAGACAGCGGTGAAGCCCTCACCGGTGACGGTCTCATTGAGGACGATGTCGGCAGCGCCGGTCTCGTCATGCTCGACGTAGATATCACCAGGGGTCTTGCGGTTGGTGTAGTTGGTAAGATATTCGTACGCGGACGCGGTCATGGTGGACACGTCCTTGGTCTCGGCGGCGGGAGCCGCCTCTCCGGAAGGCGCGCCGGAGGGTTCGCCGCTGGCAAAGACGGACAGGCTGAGAAGCATTGCCACAGCCATCACCAGCGCAAGGATGCGGGATGTGTTTTTCATGCGTGGAACCTCCATAAAAAATTAACGATCCGAGGTATCAAATCGTTCTTCGATAATTATATGTTTTACAATGCGGCAAGTCAATAACAAATGGATGACAAAAATCTCCGGGGATTTTCCCCCGGAGATTTTTGTTGTTTTTATCGAATCTATTGCTTACGAAGCCTCGCCGGATGCCTCACCGGACGCCTCACCGGATCCGCCGGCGTTGCCCATGCCCATGGAAGCCGCGACATTGGCCTCGACCGCCGTGCCGTATTCGCCGTCGGCGATGACGCTCGCCGAGGGCGCAATGGTCAGCGTGCCGTCCGCGTTCTCGGTGATCTCGCCGTAGACCGTGCCGCCATCGACCTTCAGGTAGTTGATGATGCCCTCGCCGGCAACGATCCACACGCCGCCGTCAGAGACGGTCACGTTCGCAGCGGAGAAGCCGTTGTTGTGGATGAGGTTCGCCACATGGCAGAGCATATAGTACTGACGGATGGAGAACTGGGTGAACTGGATGAAGGCAGCCTCCGCCTCGTTCTCCACGATATTGCCCTCGGCATCGAGGAACAGGTAGGCAACATCGCTGCCGATCTCGTCGAGCGCCTTGACGGCGTCGGCCGAGTACGGCATACCGTGGAAGGTCTCGGTCAGGGAGATCACGCCCTCGACGGTCGCACCCTCGCCGATGTTGACGGTCATGACGTCGCCGGCCTGGCCGCCGTAGTACCCGGTGCCGTTATAGAAATCGCCGGTATACGCGCCGTTCGTCAGGGTGATGGTCGCCTCTTCGCAGTACTCCTTTTCCCCGGTCAGGCTGCCGTTCTGGGAGGGCACGCCCGCCGTCTCATAGAAGAACTCATTGAACGGGCTGAAGCCGCCGACCAGAGGATCGTCGTCGTCCATCATCTGCAGGATGATGCCGGAATTGGAGTTAAGCTCGGCCTCATCCACGGTGTAGGCGGTATGACCGGAGGTGCGATACAGGAACACGGCCTCCTCCGCGTTCACGACCGTGCCGTCCAGCACGGAGACATTGGTGGACTCAGAGGAGTGAACCTGGCTGCCGAACACGGCGTTAATGACGGAGTTTGCACCCGCGCCCTTGACAACGCCCAGTTCCTCGCCCTGCGCGGAGGTCACGGCGATGTCGCCGTTCGAGGACTGATAGCTCACGCTGCCTTCACGGGCGATGGAGCCGAAGGTCGCGCCGGAGACGGTGGAGCCGTAGTAGGACTCATCGACGTTGCCGATGATATAAGCGCCGTAGCCGGAGCCGTAGGCGTCCTCGTCATAGCCGAAGAGCTTCCAGCCGGAATCCATGCCGCCCTCGCTCTCGGAAAGGATCTCGAGCTCGGAGTCGATGACATAGATGACGGGGTTCGTGCAGCCGTCGGTGGAGATGACGCCCCAGCCGCCGGAGGCGAGGTAGCTGTTCTCGATCACGAGCGTGGCGGTGTTATCGAGGACGTTGATGGTGCGGATGCCGCCCTGAATGCCCAGAACCCAGGGAGGCGAGAGCATCATGCCGGTGTTCGCGGAGTTGAAGTAGCCTTCCCAGGCTTCGGTCAGCGGGTTCGCGCCGTAGGTGACGAAGGAGCTGTCCTTGACCCAGACGTCGGACATATTGTCCACGATCAGCGCCGCACGGACAAAGCCGTCGGTGGTCAGGTCGAGATCCTCGATCGTGGCGTTTGCGCCGTTTGCGATGACGATGGCACAGCCGGTGCCGGAGAAGTCGGAAGCATGGACGCCCTCCGCGTCATCCGCGGGGTCGTACAGGTCGACCTTGCCGGTAATGGTGACATCGGAGCCCTCACCGGCCGCGTGTACGGCCGTAAAGGCCGCGCCCTCGACGGTGTTGTTCAGGACGATGTCGGCGGAATCGGCCTTCCAGTTGCCCTCGCCGGTGAACGCACCGTCCACCATGTCATAGCCGACATAGATGAAGCCGGAATCGTCACGGCGGAAGGTGTCGAGCGTCGAATACGAGGACACCGTCATGTCCTTGGTGCTCTCCACGACCGCTTCGGCGGGAGCGCCGGAGGGTTCGCCGCTGGCAAAGGCGGACAGGCTGAGAAGCATAGCCGCAGCCATCACCAGTGCGAAAATACGGGATGCGTTTTTCATGCTTAAAACCTCCATATAAAATAGTATTTTTGCTGTAATCCTCAGCACAAGATTACTTATTTCCAATTATACGGCGCTTCAAACCATTCGTCAATGACAAATCTATAACAATTGTCCGGCAAAAAACGCCCCGGGGATGTCCCCGGAGCGTTCTGGTTTGCAGGCGATTCTTACGAAGCCTCGCCGGAAGCGGTGTTGTTGGTGGTGATGCCCTCAGGCTCGCCGGAGCCGCCGACATTGCCCATGCCCATGGAAGCCGCGACCTCAGCCACGACCTGCACGCCGTACTCGCCGGCGGGGATGGTATTGGCGGAGGGAGCGATGGACAGAGTGCCGTCCGCGTTCTCGGTGATCTCACCGTAAACGGTACCCTCGACCTTGAGGTAGTTCACAAGGCTCTCGCCCGCGACCTTCCAGGTGCCGCCGACCTCAACGGTGACGTTGGCGCCGGAGTAGCCGTTGTTGTAAACATGGTTCAGCATACGGCAGAGCATATAGTACTGGTCGATGGTGAACTGGGTGAACTGGATGTACGCAGCGTCGGCCTCGTTCTCGGTCACATTGTAGTCCGCGTCGATCAGGACATACTCAACGCCCTCCTCGGCCTGCGCGAATGCCAGAGCCTCGGGGGAATAAGCGATGCCGTGGAAGGTCTCGGTCAGCGCGATCGCACCCTCGAGGGTGGCGTTCTCGCCGATGGTGACGTTCATAACGTCGCCGGCCTGGCCGTAATAACCGGTGCCGTTATACAGGTCGCCGACATACTCGCCATTCGCGAAGACCGCGTTGACTTCCTCGCAGGTAGCGGTCGCGCCGGTCTCATTGCCGTTGGTGCTGGGCATACCGGCCGCCTCGATGAGGGAGGTGTTGAAGCCCATGGTGGTGAAGTCGCCCATGCCGACGGTGGAGTCGTCATCGTCGATCATCTGCACGATGATGCCGTTGCCGGGGTTCAGGACAGCGTTGTCGAAGGTGAAGTTGCCGTGGCCGGAGGAACGATAGAGAATGGTCTCCGCCGCGGTGTTCACGATGGTGCCGTCGGTGTAGGTGAGGGAAACATCCTCAGAGGAGTGGGTCATCGCGCCGATGACGGTATCAATGACGGTCGGGTTGCCCTGACCGGCGACGGTGCCGAGATCCTCGCCCTTCGCGGAGACGACGTCGATGTCGCCGTTGGAGGAGGCGTAGACCGCGTTGCCCTCACGGGCGATCGCGCCGAAGGTAGCGCCGGTGATGGTCGCGCCGTAGTAGTACTCGTCAACATTGCCGATGACGTAGGAGCCATAGCCGGAGCCATAGGCCGCAGGATCGTAGCCATAGAGCTCATAGCCGGAGGTCATGCCGCCTTCCGGCTCGGAGAGGATGCGAAGCTCGGAGTCGATGAAGTAGATGACGGGGTTCGTGCAGCCGTCGGTGGAGACAACGCCCCAGCCGCCGGAAGCCAGGCTGGAATTCACCAGAACGAAGGTGGCCTCGGTGTCAAGGATGTTGACCGTGCGGATGCCGCCCTGAATGCCCAGAACCCAGGGGGGAGAGAGCATCTTGCTGGTGGTGGCGGAGTTCACATAGCCGTCATAGGCCTCGGTGAGGGGATCCGCACCGTAGGTGACGACGTCGCAGTTCTCCATCCAGCCCACAGCGCCGTGGTCGATGATGAACGCCGCACGGACGAAGCCGTCGGTGGTCAGGTCAACGTCCTTCACGGTCAGGGTCGCGCTGTCGGCGGCGACAAACGCAGCGCCGATGCCGGTGAAGTCGGAAGCGTGCTCGCCCTCGGCATCATCCGCGCCGTTCGTGAGGATGAGCGTGCCGCCGTTGACGGTCACGTCGCTCATCTCGCCGGAAGCGTGGACAGCGGTGAATCCGGCGCCGGTGACGATGTTGTTCAGGGTGATGCTGCTGATGTCGCCGGTCCAGTTGGACTCATCGGTCAGTTCACCGTCGACTACGTCATAGCCGACATAGATGAAGCCCTCGTCCTGGGGACGGGTGGCAACAGCGTCCAGCGTCGCATAGGAGGAAGCGCTCATGTCGGCGATGTTTTCGACCGCGACATAGGTCTCCTCAGCGGGAGCGCCGGAGGGATCGCCGCTGGCGAAGGCAGACAGGCTGAGCAGCATGGCAACAGCCATCACCAGAGCGAAAATGCGGGTGGTGTTTTTCATGAATGTACCTCCAAAAGATTTGCCCGGCAAAGCCGGATACGGTATTGTTATTATATTAATAACCTTTAATCGGGTCAAGTGTTTTTCCGCAATTTTACGCAAAGTTTATGTTTACCTGTCGTTTCGCCCTACACGCCGGTGAGGTCAAACGGCGGCGTATACGCTGCCTCGGCGCTGGAAAGCTCCTGCGTATAGCCCTCCAGCAGGCCCAGAGCCTCCATATAATCGACCGCACGGCGGTACTCCTCCTCCGTCAGCCGCCGTTCCGGGCCTCCGTGTCCGTTCGGCGTGTACTGGCCCATGAGGCTCACGAGGATGTCGCCGGGCCGGAACGTCTCCGCCAGCCAGTCCAGCACGCCGAAGGTGTTGTCAAGCTCCCCGGGCAGGACAAGATGCCGCACCATCACGCCCCGCGTGAGCAGGCCGTTTTCGTCCAGCTCATACGGCCCGGTCTGCCGGAACATCTCCCGGATCGCCGCCTTTGCGACCGCCGGATAATCCGGCGCGCCGGACAGCGTTCCCGCCAGCTCCCCGTCGGAGTATTTCATGTCCGGCAGGTACACCTGCACCTTTCCCTCCAGCGTTTGCAGCGTATCGACGGATTCATATCCGCCGCAGTTCCAGACCACGGGGATCGTCGGCGCGGGCATCAGCGCCTCGCGGATCGCATCCGTATAATGCGTCCCGGTCACTATATTTATATTGTGTACGCCCTGCGCGGTCAGCTCCGCGAAAATATCCCGCAGGCGTTCCACCGTGACGGTTTGGCCCCGGCGCAGCGCGCTGATGTCGTAGTTCTGGCAGAAAACGCAGCGCAGATTGCACCCGGCAAAAAACACCGCGCCGCTTCCCCGCTCGCCGCTGATGCAAGGCTCCTCCCAGAAATGGGGCGCGGCACGGCTGATGACCGGCTCCGCCGGCATCCCGCATACGCCGCCGGGACGCACCGTCCCGCACCGCCGCGGACAGAGCGTGCAGGGGGCGTCATGCGAGGTATTCATAGGTAAAGGTCTCCGTATCCGTCTCGGTAAAGCAGTCCTGCAGGCCCTGCGTCACGAGCACATGGTCGTCCTTCGTGATGAGCACAAGCTCAAAACCGTCATGCGTCCGGTAATAATCGAGCGCTCCGTCCTTTCCGAGGACAAACAGCGTCGTGGAGAGCGCATCGGCCAGCGCGCCGTCCGCGGTCACGACCGTGACGGAGAGCAGGTCATTGTCCACGGGCCAGCCCGTCTCCGGGTCGAGGATGTGGATATAGGTCACGCCGTCCTGCTCAAAAAAACGCTGATAGCCTCCGGACGTCACCGCCGCGGTTTCGCCGACCGACAGAATGCCGACATACGCCCCCGTGTCATAGGGGTTTGTCACCGCGACCTGCCAGCGTGAGCCGTCGGGCTTTGCATCGCCCAGCGTCTGCACGTTTCCGCCGAGGGACAGCACCGCGCTCTGCACGCCCATCTCTGCCATGAGGTCGCAAACCGCCTGCGCGGTATAACCCTTGCCAACCGCGCCGAAGGAGACCTCCATCCCCGCGGGGATCGTCGCGGCGCAGGCCGCCTCGTCGAGCAGGATGCCGCCTGTGTTTTTTATCGACAGCAGGCCGTTCAGCTCCGTCGATGACGGCACGCGGTAATCCCCGCCGATAAAGCCCCAGGCCCGGGAGATCGGGTACATCCCCGGGTCAAGCGCGCCGCCGGAGGAGGCCCAGACCGACATAGTAGTTAACATAACATTCATGCAGTCCTCGCTGACGACCACCTGTCCGCCCGCACCGGCGTTCAGCGCGTACACGGAGCCCGTGACCGTCTCCGGGTCAAGGTCTGCCTCCAGCGTCCTGATGCGCGCTTCGGCCGCATCGAGCGCAGCCTCCGCGTTTTCGCCGTAGACCGTCAGGATCATGACGGTATCCATGGCATAGACCTGCCTCTGGTGTTTCTCCATCGCCGCCGCATCCGTCACCGCCGGCGGGGCGGCTGTTTCCTCCGCCGTTTCGGTGCGGCCTGCGCCGCAGGCAGTTAACATAATCAGTATCCATACTGAGATAAAAAGGGTTCCGGTTGTTCTGATGCGCTTCATAATCCTCTCTTCCCTCTGGAGCTGACGCTCTCTTGCCGACTGTATGACGGGAAAAGTATAGCACATGGCGCGCCGGATTCCAAGGCCTGACGGCGCAGACATTTTCCGACGGCATCCGTTCGGAAACCGCCGAACAAAACACTTGCCATTCCGCCTCTTTTGCGCTATAATATGTGAGCCTGTTCGCGGGCAAAACCGAATAGGCGGCTGTAGCTCAGCTGGATAGAGCGTTGGCCTCCGGAGCCAAAGGTCGTGGGTTCGAATCCCGTCAGCCGTACCAAA
>JBJDYS010000093.1:0-31095 GCA_051867595.1 Oscillospiraceae bacterium | reverse complement strand
TCGTCCGCACGGGCGCAAGGCCCAGCGCCTCTTTATAAAACCGCAGGCTGCGGTCAAGATCGAGCACATTGAAATTCACATGGTTGAAAGAAAACATTTTGTCGCCCTCCTATATCTTTTTTGATAATACCATACTTCGCCGGTGAATTCCAAGCCGTCCGCCCAAATTCTCTCATTCAGAGAAAAATGATTGACATTTCTATGGATAGGGGATAATATAGAGACGGAAGGAGTGGATGCTATGAAAACAGACGCATCGGCGCGGGACATGACCGCGGCACGGGCCGAAAATCTCGTCGGCGAGCGCATCGCGCAGGCGCGGCGGGACGCCGGCATGAGCCTCGAGGCGCTGAGCCGGAGGCTCGCGGACTACGCGCTTCCGATCTCCTATAAGGGTCTCAGCAAATGGGAGCGCGGCGAGACCGTCCCGAACGCCTATCAGCTGATGGCCGTGTGCCTCGCGCTGGACATCCGCGACCTGCTGGATACGGCGCCGGAGCTGAACGCGGCCGGCCGGCGCAAGCTCGCGGATTACAAGGCGGATCTCATCGCCTCCGGGCGGTATGCTCCGGCGGCGGAAGCCCCGCTTGCCTATATGGATATGCCGGTGTACTATCTGCCGGTCTCCGCCGGTACAGGTATGTTCCTCGACGAGGACGACTGCGAGATGATCGCCTTCCCCCGTGCCTCCGTGCCGTCCGGCGCGGAGTTCGGCCTGCGGATCAGCGGCGATTCCATGGAGCCGGTCTACCGCGACGGGCAGATCGTCTGGGTGCAGTCCTGCGACACGCTCCGTCCGGGCGAGGTCGGCATCTTCGTCTACGACGGCGAGGGCTACATCAAAGCGTACGGCGAACGGGAGCCGGACGAGCCGGAGGCCTTTACGGACAGCTACGGCGTCGTCCGCAGGCAGCCGGTTCTCATTTCATACAACCAGAAATACGCGCCGCGCCCGGTATCGCCCGAGGCCGCCTTCCGGATCGTCGGGCGCGTTCTGCGCTGACGGGAGCAGTTTTATGAAAAACCCAAAAGTATACGTCCGGGTGGACGTGGATTTCCGGGAGGACGGGCTTATGGTGCCGCGCGCCATCCTGTGGGAGGACGGACGCCGCTTCGAGATCGACCGCATCACGGACGTGCGGCAGGCCGCCGCCACCCGCGCCGAGGGACAGGGCGACCGCTACACCGTCCTCATCAACGGGCGCGAGAGCTATCTCTTTTTCGAGCGTTCCTCCCGGCTGACCGGCAGCCGCATCGGCCGCTGGTTCGTGGAGCGGCGCTCGGCCTGAGGTTTCCGCCATGAGCGAGAAAACGTATATCGCGATCGACCTGAAGTCCTTCTACGCCTCCGTGGAGTGCATGGAGCGCGGCCTTGACCCGCTGACGACGAACCTCGTCGTGGCCGACGAGAGCCGCACGACCAAGACCATCTGCCTCGCGGTCTCGCCGTCGCTCAAAGCCCACGGCATCCCCGGCCGGCCCCGGCTGTTTGAGGTCGTGGAGAAGGTAAAGCTCATAAACGCCCGCCGCCGGCAGGCCGCGCCGGGGCACGTCTTTACCGGCCGGTCATCGGACGCGGACGCGCTCGCCCGCGATCCATCCCTGGAGCTGGACTACATCATCGCCGCGCCGCGCATGGCGTACTATATGGAATACAGCGCGCGGGTTTTCAGCGTATACCTTAAATATATAGCCCCGGAGGACATCCACGTCTACTCCATCGACGAGGTGTTCATCGACGCGACCGCCTATCTGCGCGGGCGCACGGCGCGCGACTTTGCGCGGATGCTCATCCGCGACGTGCTGCGAACCTGCGGCATCGTCGCCACGGCGGGCATCGGCCCGAACCTCTATCTGTGCAAGATCGCCATGGATATAGGGGCCAAGCACATCCCCGCCGACGCGGACGGCGTGCGTATCGCGGAGCTGGACGAGCGGAAATACCGCGAACAGCTCTGGGATCACCGGCCGCTGACGGATTTCTGGCGGCTGGGCCGGGGCTATGCCCGGAAGCTCGAGCGAATCGGCTTATACACCATGGGCGACATCGCCCGCTGTTCGCTGGACGGCGCCGGGGAGTACCACAACGAGGAGCTGCTGTATAAGCTCTTCGGCATCAACGCGGAGCTTCTCATCGACCACGCGTGGGGCTGGGAGCCGTGTACCCTCCGCGACATCAAAAGCTATCGGCCGGAAAGCCACAGCATCAGCGTCGGGCAGGTGCTCTCGGAGCCGTATCCGTTTGACCGGGCGCGGATCATCCTGCGCGAGATGGCGGAGGGGCTTGTTTTCGATCTGGTGGAAAAGCGCCTCGTCACCGATCAGCTCGTGCTGACCGTGGGCTACGACACCGCCGGCGCGACGCCGTCCTATACCGGGCCGGTCGAGACCGACCCTTACGGGCGCCGGGTGCCGAAGTCCGTGCACGGCAGCGAGAACATCGGGCAGTACACCTCCTCGACCCGGCAGATCCTCGACGCGGCGCTGCGGCTGTTTGACCGCATCGTTGACCCCGCGCTCCCGGTTCGGCGGATGGTTGTGGCCGCGAACCATGCCTCCCCGGCCGAGGAGGCCGCCGGGATGGAGTGCCGCCAGCTTGACCTGTTCACCGACCAGCCGGATGAGAGCGAGGCGCCGGAACGGGAACGGCGGCTTCAGGATACCATGCTCTCCATCAAGCGGAAATACGGCAAAAACGCCATCCTCCACGGCACGAGCTATCAGGAGGGCGCAACCGGCCGGGAACGCAACCGGCAGATCGGAGGTCACAAAGCCTGATGAGCGCCACCCATCGCTATGACGATATCATCGACCTGCCGCACCACGTCTCCTCCGTCCATCCGCCGATGCCGATGGCGAGCCGTGCGGCGCAGTTTTCGCCCTTCGCGGCACTGACCGGGTACGAGGCCGTGATCGCGGAGACCGCCCGGTTCACGGAAGTCCGGGCGGAGCCGGACGAGGAGCAGAAGCAGCTCATCGACCGGCAGCTTCGGCTGCTTCGGGAGCATCTGACCGACGCCCCGGTGGTGCGCGTACGGTACTTTCTCCCGGACGAGCGCAAGACCGGCGGCCAATACCGCACGCTCGAGGGAACCCCCGAACGCATCGACGGGCTCACCGGACTGCTGCTGCTCGGCGGCAAAACCATCCCGTTCGAGGATATATGCTCCCTTCAGAGCGAGCTGTTCACGCGCTTCGGGGATGAGGGATGACGCTTGCCAAATATAGGACAAGGGGTATATAATAGGTGGAAATCCCCATACATGGAAGGACCCCTGATCCCATGAACAGCAAAAAACCATCCATTCTCTACCGCATCATCAAATGGTTCGTCCGCCTCTTTTCCCCGAAGATGGAGCTCGTCGGCACGGAAAACCTCCCGGACGGGCCGTGCCTGATCGTCGGAAACCACACCCAGATGTACGGGCCCATCGCCTGCGAGCTGTATATCCCCGGCAACCGGTATACCTGGTGCGCCGGACAGATGATGCACCTCAAGGAAGTCCCCGGCTACGCCTATACCGACTTCTGGTCGCAGAAACCAAAATCCGTCCGGTGGCTCTACAAGATCCTGTCCTATCTCATCGCGCCGCTGTCGGTCTGCGTGTTCACCAACGCGAACACCATCCCCGTCTATCACGACACCCGCCTCATCACGACCTTCCGCGAGACGATACGCCGCCTGCAGGAGGGCGCACGCGTCGTCGTGTTCCCGGAGCATGACGTGCCGCACAACAACATCCTCTGCGATTTCCAGGACAAATTCATCGACATCGCCCGTTTCTATTATAAAAAGACCGGGCAGGAGCTGACCTTTGTCCCCATGTATATAGCGCCCTACCTGAAAAGAATGGTTCTGGGCGAGCCCATCCGCTTCCGCGCCGACGCGCCCATGAACGAGGAGAGAGAGCGCATTTGTTCCTATCTCATGGACGAGATCACAGAGCTCGCGCTTGCGCTCCCGCCGCACACCGTCGTTCCGTATCGGAACATCCCCAAGAAGGATTATCCCTTCAGCATCCCCGCCGAGGACATCTGCCATGAAGAGAACGCTCGTTGATTATCGCGGCTTTCGCCTGTCCCGTCTGACCGACCCGAAATTCTCCCACCTGCTGCTTCTGCTCGGCTGGGTCGGCTATTTTATCATGTACGCCCTGACGGAGAACCTGATCCCGGTCGAGAACTGCCACCCGATCCACTGCCGGCTGGACGATCTGATCCCGTTCTGCGAATACTTCGCGATCCCGTATGTGTTCTGGTATGCGCTCGTATTCGGCTCGCTGCTGTTTTACCTGCTGTTCGACACCGAGAGCTTCCGGAACCTGCAAACCTATATCATCATCACACAGGTCATCGCGATGGCCTGCTATGTCATCTATCCCAGCCGGCAGGATCTGCGCCCGGAGGAGTTTCTGCACGACAATGTCCTGACTCGGCTGATGGCCTTCATCTACTCCTTTGACACCAACACCGGCGTCTGCCCGTCGCTGCACGTCGCCTACTCGCTCGGTCTCGCGTCCGTATGGGTCAAGGACCGCGCCGCCTCCAAGCCATGGAAAGTGTTCGTGGTCATCTCCGCCATCCTCATCAGCGCCGCCACCTGCTTTGTCAAGCAGCACTCCGCGGTGGATGTGTTCATGGCGCTGCCCGTGTGCCTGCTGGCGGAAGTGCTGGTATTCGGCAAAAAATACTGGCTGCCCCGGCTGCGCCGCTCCGGGAAAGCTTAAAGAAACGACCATCCGTCCGTCGGGCGGATGGCCATTTTTCTCCCTGAAAATTTCTGTGTCGGCTATTTCCCTGATTTCCCGCCGGGAAATAGGAATTTGGGAGCAATTTTCGTATATATCGCACAGAATTTAACACTGTATTTTGTCCTTTATCCCCCAATAACCCGGCGAAAGTTTAACAAATCGTTATCACTGCTAAAACTATTTGCAAAATTATTAATTTAACACAAAATGGGTTGGCATTTTGCTGAAGATATGATACAATTCAGAGTGCATTCATCCATTTTAAGAAAAGGGAGAAACGAACTATGAAGAAAATTCTTGCGATTGTCCTCATGACTGCGGTTCTGGTTTGTCCGGTGTTTGCATCCGGCGAAGCCGCAGCAGCCCCTGCCGTGGCGGCAGAGTCTGCTGCGCCTCACTACACGCTGCAGGTCATCCAGGAGGCGACTTGCACCGAGAACGGTGTCAGTGCTTACGTTGACAGCACCACCGGCGACGTGCTCTTCACCTTTGAAACCGCTGCTACCGGTCACAACCCCAGCGCTGCCGCCGCTGACTGCGACACCGCTGTCGTCTGCACCAACTGCGGCGAGGTTCTGGAGCCCGCTACCGGCCACAGCTACACTTACCAGTATGACGCTGTCCGGAACGCGGACGGCAGCTTCGCCTCCAACGGCACCTGGAAGTGCGACAACTGCGGCGACGTCGTAGAGGCTACCGAAGGCAATGCCGTCTACTACTACGGCGTTGAGGAGCCGGCTCCGGCCGCCCCGGCTGCATCCGGCGAACCCTCCGTTGAGCCTGCCGCTTCCGGCGAGCCCGCGGCCTCTGAGGAAGCCCCCGCTGAGGAAGAGGCGGCTGCTGTTGCCAACCCCAACTATGACCCCGACGCCCACAACTGGGCCAGCATCTGCATCGTCATGGCTCTGGTCATCGTCGTTGTCGGTGCCGTCCTTATGCTTTCCTTCGGCAAGAAGAAGGTCGGCTGAGCATCACCCAACATAAACAGGAAAAGAATTAGGAGGAAAGCATAAATGTTAAAGAACAAAAAATTCGCAACCTATGCAATTGCGTTCAACATCCTCGGCATCATCTTTATGTTCATGTACTCTGGTCTGCAGAATGACCACTACAACATCATCACCTCGTTCAGCGCCTGGTCTGCTTCCCAGATCCAGATCGCGCGCACCGTTGCCGAATTCGTCTGCATCGCCCTGACCTTCGTCTACGGCACGTTCTTCATGAAGTACGGCGTCCGCAAGACCCTGATCCCCTGCATCATGCTCTGCGCCCTTGGCTGCATCGGCATCACCGCCGCCAACGGCCTGCTCGTGACCGGCGGCGTCGGCACCTTCTGGCTGTTCAACATCTCCAGCTTCGTGCTGCGCTGCTGCTGCATGTGCTTCCAGATGGCCGGCTTCCAGCTCGCTGCTAACTGGTTCATCAAGTATCGCGGCCGTGTCCTCGGTATCGTCACCCTGGGCTCCCCGCTGTTCTCCGTCGTCGGCGTCGGCGGCATGACCAACCTCATCGCCAACACCTGGAACGGCGACTACCGCTTCTTCTATGTCGGCATTTCCGTCGTCCTCGTTGTCATCGCTATCCTGACCCGCTTCCTCCTCCGCGATACGCCGGAAGAAGTCGGTCTGTATCCCGACGGTGCGGATCACGCTCCCCTCTCCGAGGGTCAGAGCGACGAGATCCACCTGACCGTCAAGCAGGTTCTCTCCGAGAAGCGCGCATGGCTCCTCATCGTCTCCTACGGCGCTTTCCAGTTCATCATCAACTGCTGCATGAGCTCCATGGCTACCCGCTACATGAGCCTTGACCCCGCGTTCCTCTCCGGCGCTTCTCCCGCTCCGACCGTGTGGCTGGCTGCTACCAAGTGGCTGTCCGTCGGCGCTATCCTCGGCATCTTCATGAGCTATGTCTTCGGCTGGATCGACGATAAGTTCGGCACCATCAAGGCTTCCATCGCTCTGGGCATTGCCGAGATCATCCCCGTCAGTATGCTGATGTTCATGCCCGAAGGCGGCAACATCCCCATGGAGATTCTCTGGGGCTTCGGTGTTGCCTGCATGACCGGCGGCGTTCCCACCATGCACCCCGCTTCCATTACTTACGCTTACGGCCGTCGTGAGTATCAGTCCGCCAACCGTATCATCATGGCGATCCAGCTGATCCCCTCCGCCATGGCCGCCTACATGATGGCTGCCCTGATCGAGAGCGGCCACGGCGTCCTCGCCTATGGTATCTGCCTCGTCGTCATCGCCATCGGCCTTGTCGCCACCTGGATGCTCCGCAAGGTTCCCGACGCGATGGCTGCTGACCGTGATTTCGCCAAGAAGGCCGAGTAATCGAATCGCTACACACAGATTTTAAGGAGAATACTATGGGACTTTTTAATCGCAAAAAGGCTGCCGCTCCCGTCGAGGAAGCCGCTGCCAAGGTAGAAGAGCCGGTCGCTGAGCCCGTTGAGGAAGCCGCTCCCGTCGCAGAGGCTGTGGAAGAGGCCACTCCCGTTGAGGAGGCCGTCGAGGCGGTTGAGGCTCCTGCCGAAGAGGAAGCCGTTCCCGCTCCCAGCTGCGGCACTCCCACCGGCGAGCTGACCAAGAAGGAGATCGGCACCGTTGAGCACGTCCGCATGAACTATCATGCCGGCTACGGCGTTTACAACGAGTGGCCGAACGGCGGCATGACCATCCACTCCGGTATCGGCTGGTTCCATCCCTTCGGACCCAGTGAATATTGGGGCGTTGCCTGCCTGCCCGACAACTTCTGCGAGGAAGCCAAGCAGTTCCCGCTGGAGAAGTACTTCACCGAGGACTGGATGGAGAACTTCGAGACCGATCTGTTCTGCATCTACCGTCTGCCCGACGGTGACATCTACGCCTGGGACGGTATGTTTGCCGTTCGCGGCAAGGATCCGCACAAGTGCATCGTCTACAACAGCGAGTATACCCGTCAGGACGTTCTCGTAAACGTCATTGTCGGCGGTACCGGCCGTTATGAAGGCGCTCGCGGCATCCTCGTCGGCACCACCGAAGGCGGCGGTATCACCAAGGTCTGCGGCAAGATGCCCGACGGTTCCGATCTGGAGCTGCCCGAGACCATCATGAAGGATCTCGACGGCTGGATCCGTTTCCCCGAATAATCACGTCCATACAACAGGGGGTCGATGCTGCATCGACCCCTTTTAAAAAGTTTTAGGAGGATACACCAATGAAACATTTGGAAGCTGACATTTGCGTAGTCGGCGGCGGCCTCTCCGGCCTGACGGCTGCTACGCAGGCAGCAGAGAAGGGCGCGCAGGTCGTCGTCTTTGAGAAGAGCGGCACCACCGGCGGCGCCGCGAATATGGGTATGGCGTTCTTCGCCGTCGAGTCCCATGTCCAGCGCGACCAGATGGTCAACGACTGGACGAAGGATGACGCTTTCCGGTTCATCATGGAGTACAACCACTGGAAGGCCGACGCGCAGACCGTTCGCCGCTGGCTGAACACCACCGCTTCCACCGTGGAATGGGTCGAGAACTTCGGCGTGGAGATCCTGGGCGCTTACAAGTACTTCCAGGACAGCCACACCACCCAGCACATGATCAAGCTCCCCGGCGCCAACAAGCCCGCCGAGCGTCAGGCCAGCCACATGGTCAAGCTGATGACCGACTACGCCAACTCCATGGGCGTTGATTTCCACTTCCGCACCCCTGCCCGCGAGCTGATCGTCGGCGATAAGGGTCAGGTTCTGGGCGTCATCGCGGTGGACGAGAACGGCGAAGAGGTCGAGTGCCTCGCGGACGCCGTCATCATCGGCACCGGCGGCATCGGCAACAATGTCGAGATGATTAAGCAGTACCTCGGCTTCACCTGGGGCAAGGATATGTTCACCTTCCGCATCCCCGGTCTGGACGGCGACGGCATGAAGATGGCTTGGAAGATCGGCGCCACCGAGGCTCCCATCTCCATGGAGGTCACCTACAACACCCCCGGCACCACCGACGTGTTCAAGACCCTGTCCGAGGCGATGCGCCAGCCGTCCTGCATCATGGTCAACATCCACGGCGAGCGTATCATCAACGAGCAGATCATGAACAACACCACCTTCACCGGCAACGCCATCAACGCGCAGGCCGGCCACCGCGCCTTCTCCATCATCGGCCAGGACGGCATCGACTACATGAAGGAGCACGGCCTTGACTACATCACCTATCACCACGCTGTCAAGGATCTGAACAAGTGGGAGTACGAGAAGGAGCTCTACTTCTCCGGCGTCAAGTCCGCAGCCGAGAACTCCGTCTTCATGGCCGACAACGGCGTCCAGTATGAGGACGAGAACGCGGAAAACGAGAACAACTTCTATGAGTGCAGCAGCCTCGAGGAGGTCTGCGAGGTCACCGGCATCGACTATAAGACCCTCAAGAAGACCATCGAACGCTACAACAGCTTCGCCGGCGGCTACGACGAGGACTTCTGCAAGCCCGCCCGCTGGCTCCGCCCGATCACCGGCGACAAGTTCTATGTTGCCCGTCACTTCCCCTCCGGCTACGGCTCTCTGGGCGGCCTGAAGGTCAACCACGACATGAAGGTTCTCCGTGCGTCGGACGACAAGCCCATCCCCGGCCTGTTTGCCTGCGGCACCGATACCGCCAACGTGATCTTCGGCGGCGAGTACTGCTTCTACAACCCCGGCTCCACGATGTCCTGGGCGCTGAACTCCGGTCGTATGGCCGGTATGGAGGCCTGGGATTACATCGAAGGCGACGACTTCGTAGAGTAATTTCTCCCCTTACCATAAAAAAGCATCTCCCTTCGCGGGAGATGCTTTTTTGTTTGCTGTCTTTTATTTGTTGCCATCGATGTGGACGATGCCGTCCTCAATATGGAGCTCGCCCTGACAATACATCGCGAGCGCCCGGGGCAGGATCTTCCATTCGGCCTCCTCCATGATGCGGCGCTGCAGGGTTTTGGGCGTATCGCCCTCCCAGACCTCCACCGCCTGCTGGAGAATGATCGGCCCGCCGGGCTCCGCCGTGACAAAATAGGCCGTCGCGCCGGAAAGCTTCACGCCGGCGCGCAGCGCCTCCTCATAGGGCGCCAGCGTGTTCCCGTCGCAGCCGCCGAAGGCGGGGAGCAGGCTCGGGAAGGTGTTCACGATCCGGTTCTCATAGGCCCGCAGAATGGCGCCGCCGATGGGGAGCGTGTATCCCGCGAGGACGACAAGCTCGATATCCAGATCCTCGAGCTTCTGCTGCAGCGCCGTCGAATAACTCGCGCTGTTCGGGAACAGCGAGCGATCCACCACGTAGGTCGGGATATTCGCGCTCTTCGCCCGGATCAGCGCATACGCCTCGGGATCGGACGAAATGACGGCCGTCAGCTCACAGTTCGGGATCTCGCCAAACAGGTGTGCGTCCATCACCGCCTGCAGATTGGTGCCTCCGCCGGAGACTAAAACCGCGGTCTTAACCATATCGTATCACCTTTCTATCGTTTTTTCCAGGGCCCCCATACCGGGCCGGTGCGTCCCAGACGCTGGCTCGGATGGCTGTTTTTGTACTTCTGACGGCGCTCTTTTTCCTGCTGCTTCCGGTATGCCTTGGCCAGCGGCCGGGTGTTTTTGTACCAGGTCTCCAGCGACAGCACCTGCTCGTCGGTCAGCAGCCGTCGTGGGACGAGGTTGCAGCTCACCTCGTCGCTGTAAAGGAAAATGCAGGTCTTGGTCTTGTGCAGCCGGGGTGTGGCCTTCCACTCGATCTCCACCACCTGATCGCCCAGCGTGACCTTCCAGCGTCCGCCGTGGAAATCATACACCATCGGCGGATCCAGCACTTCGAGCTGGTTCTTATACCCCAGCCGCGTGACGAGCTCATAGCCGACGATCACCACGAGAAACACCGCCACCGGCCCGAGGAACGCACGCAGGCTGAAATCGCCCGTCGCCAGCATGATCGCGCCGCAGATGACGACCATCGCCCCGGCAAGGATGCGATAGATCCGCCGTCCGTTTTCCCGGCAGGCCGCGAAATATTCCTTCCGGGTGATCCCGTTTACGACCAGACTGAATTTACCCATGCTGCGCCGCCTTTCTGACCGTATGTCTGATGTATCGTTTCAGCTCCCGGCAGCGCTTTCCGCTCAAAGCGCCGGATACGCCGCCGTAATATTCCCTGTCGAGTGCCGCGGACAGCTCCTCCAGACCGCCCGTCGAATCCATGCGCCGGATAAAGGCCCGCATGGTCTCACCGGTCTGCCTCGGCTGCCGCGTCCGGCGTCCGACCCGCTCCAGAAGGAGCAGGACGCCGCCCGGTGTATCCCGGTTCACAAACGCCGTCCAGCGAAACCGCAGCGCCGCGCACAGCCGCTGCCGCAGAATATCCATTCCGCCGCCGGTGCGCCGCACCGCCGCGCCCCCCGGAATCGAAACAGACGCCTCCCGCCGGCTGACCTTCTTCCGGCGAAGGATCACGGCCACGGCCACCGCCGCCGCGATGACCAGAAGCACCAGCACGATGCCCACCGCCGTGGTATTCACCGACAGCTCCATGCCCTCCTGCGCGAGCTCCGCCCCGGCCACGGACGGCGGCGCGGTGTCCAGCTCGATCGCGTCAAACCTCTGCTCGCGGTAGACCATCTCGGCAAACCACTGGAAAACCCGCTCGACCCCCCGGCCGATCGCCGCAAAAAACGCACCGATGCCGTGGAGAATGCGGCCGGTCACATCGCCGCTGCGGGAGAAAATCAGCGTCATCAGGCCGATCAGCAGGGAGAGCCCGCCCGCGCCGGCGAGGGCGATCAGCGTCGCCTTGAAGGCGCTGTCCTTTTCGCTTTCCGTCTCGCCGTCGGACATACGCAACCCCACCGCCGCCGCCGCGTCCATGAGGAGCACGGCGATCGTGAGCGCCACCGTGGCGCCGTCGATGCCCAGCGCGGTTTTGGCCAGCATGAGGCCCAGCACCGCGAGGATCAGGAACTCCAGACAGTTCAGATGCCGCATGACCTGCGGCCGATGGATGCAGTAATACAGCGGAAGTCCCGCCGCCATGCCCGCGCCGATGCACAGGACAAAGACATATCCGAAGCGCGGCGGCGTGCTGGATGCCAGCAGGAACACGCCCAGTGACGCCACCACCAGAACGCCGGTCACCACCGTCAAAAACGGCGTGCTGCGCGGTTTTTTCAGCAGCGCCGCATACACAGCCATGCAGACCGTCCCGCACAGCAAAAGCCAGAACAGATGCAGACCCCAGCCGCGCTCGTTCATGATGAGAATGCCCGCCGCGACATAGTAAATGCACATCGCCGTCAGAACGTCGGCAAGCCCCGCAAAGAAACCGGCCCGATCTCTCATGTCGCCGCCTCCTTTTTACGCAGCTCGTCGAAGGTATACACCTTGGACATCGAAACGCCGCCGTCCTCCCGCCGGGCCGCCAGAAGCCGCACGCCGGTCTCCGAGATGCGCGCCGCAAGCCGGGCGCAGCCCATGCTCTTCGTACCCTGCGCGACGATCCAGACCTGTCCCGTCGAGGCCGCCGCCGTCATGATATTCTTCTCGTCGTAACGCTCGGTGGCGCTCTCCGCCTCAAACTCCGTCAGCGCGAGCATACAATCCGCCTCCGTCACCGCAGGGTCTTCTGCGCGGAGCAGCAGCGGCTCCCGCGACGCCGTTTCCGGCAGCGCCAGACCGCAGTCAATCCCGCTCGCGGACAGCGCGTGGATGACGCTCGCCAGTATGCTGATGCCTTCCTCCGCATCCTCCAGCGAGGCCGCGTCCAGGATGAACAGCACACTCAGGGGCGTTACGGTGTCAAACTGCCGCACCATCAGCTCATTGATCCGTGCGGCGGTGCGCCAGTCGATGCGCTTCCACGGGTCGCCGGGCTGATACGCCCGCTCGCCGCGCATGACCGTGGGGTCTTCCGCCCAGCCGCTGCGGCCGGTCGCACCCGTCCAGACATGACGCAGAAACGGCCATGTCTCCACCGGCACAAGCCGGGGCCACACGATGAGCGAGTGCCCGCGCAGGCCGGATACCTCGCCCGAGGACTGCGTGAGGCCGAAGCCGTCACCGGAGCGCAGCACCAGATCGCCCGGCCGGTACACGCCGCGTCGCGTCCCCGTCCATTCCGTGTCCCACTCCAGGGTGCTGTACCCCATCACAAAGGACAGGCGGCGAAGATACGCCTCCGCGCGCCCCGTGTGGGCCGTCTCCTCCTCCGAGAAGGTGCGTCGGACAAAGCTCGCATCCGGCACAAGGCAGTCCCGGACGGGAATATCCTGCAAAAGCTCTACCCATACGAGCGGCAGCGCTTTGTTGTTTTTTATTGTGTAGCGGACCGTCACGCTCTGACCGACGGAGAGCGTCTCCCGCTCCGGCCGGACGGACGCCTCCATCGCCCGGAGGGAATCGAGTCCCCATAGGCGGCTGACAAGCCCCGTCACCGCCAGAGCCATCAGCAGAACGCCCACGCCCGACAAGCCGACCCACCACGCCAGGATCGCCCCGACAAAGGCGCCGATGATGACGCCCCGGGACACGAGCAGCGTGGACTGAAAGCCGATCTCGCGCTTATTATCCATTCGTCCTGTCAAAAAGCTCCTCTTTGGCCGGCGGAACGGGCAGCTCCGCCAGAATCGCCGTCAGCGTCTGCGCGGGGAAACGTCCGCCCATCGCCGCATCCGCACTCGGGATCAGACGGTGGCTCAGAACGGGAAGCGCCAGCTCCCGCACATCATCGGGCGTCACGAAATCCCGCCCGGACACCGCCGCCAGCGCCTTCGCCGCACGGTACAGCGCACGCGTGGCACGGGGACTGGCCCCGAGACGCAGATCGGGGGTTTTGCGCGTCCGATCCGTGAGCGCCACGATATAGGCCGCCACCTCATCCGACACGCGCACATCCTGCACTTCCTTCTGCAGACGGCACAGCTCCTCCGGGTTCGTCACGGCCCGAACGGTGTCAAACGGAATGTCGTTGCCCACCAGACGGAGCATTTGCAGCTCCTCCTCCGGCGTGGGATAGCCCATCGACAGGCACATCAGAAAACGGTCCATCTGCGCCGCCGGCAGGCGGAAGGTGGACTCCGACTCCACCGGGTTCTGCGTGGCGAGCACCACAAACGGCGCGGGCAGCGCCTCGGTCTCGCCGTCGATCGTGATCTGCTTTTCCTCCATGGCCTCCAGAAGCGCCGACTGGGTGCGCGGGATCGCGCGGTTGAGCTCATCCGCGAGCAGCAGGTTCGTGACCACCGGCCCGCGCAGACGGCGGAACGCGCCGGTCTGGCGGTCGAAGATATTCATGCCCGTCACATCGGACGGGAGCAGATCCGGCGTGAACTGGATGCGTTTTGCCTCGCAGCCGAGGGCGGTGGAGAGGCACTTGACCAGCGTGGTCTTGCCGACGCCGGGCAGATCCTCCAGCAGAATATGGCCGTCCGCGAGGATCGCGGCGGTGATCAGGCGGAGCTGCGCGGCTTTTCCCACGACGACCTTGGAGACCTCTGCGGTCAGGCTTCGTTCCAGCTCATAAGCGTTCATTGACATACCATCTCCTGTTCCATGCGCTGTTTCTCTTTGATACAAAGTTATTCATATTATTTTAGCACATCTCCGTCGTTATATCAATAATCTCCACCGCCCCGTTTTCTGTTGACAAACCGGTGGTTTTCGATATAATATGGAGTTGATTTAACAGATTCTTAACACAGAAAAGGAGGGCTGGCATTGAGCAACGAACCCGAACGCGAAGCGCCCGCAGCCCGCATCGGCGACGATGATTTCACCAGCTTCAAGCGTGTAGACAGCACCATTCGGAAGATCCTTCGTTTCTTCTGCTGGCTGTCCGCCGCAGCGCTCGTTATCATCATGCTCGTGGCGTTCATCAACGTCATCGGCGAAAAGCTGGGCCGCGCCGGTGTCGCCTGGGCAAAAGGCATTCCCAACTCCACTGCCATCATTCAGTATTTCCACATTCCTCTGGTCTTTTTGGCCGCCGGGTATGTGACGCTCGACCAGGGCCACACCCGCATCGACCTTCTCATCCAGAAGGCTCCGAAGCTCGAAAAGGTCTTTATGGCGATCGGTCATGTGCTGGGCGCGGCGATCAGCTTCTTCATCAGCTATCGCGGCACCTTCATCACGCTGGCGGAAAACCTCAAAAACCACGCCCGTATCAGCACGTCGGCCGATTCCTGGGTCGTTTGGCCTTTCACGGTCTGCCACTGCGTCGGCTTCCTGCTGCTGGGTCTTTCCTTCTGCTGGGCTCTTGTCCGCATGATCCGTTTCTGGAAGTATGACGGCGTGAACCCCGGTGTATACATATACCCCGAGGAAAAGCACGGCCCTCCGGGAGCCGATGACGCTCTCGAGGTCGAGGAAGGAGGCGCAGACGCATGAGCAACGCCTTAATCGGTATCATTTTCTTCCTGATCATGATGATCATGGTCTTCTGCGGCATCCCTGTGTTCATCTCCATGCTGACCGCCTCGCTGGCCGGTCTCGTGGTCATCATGCACGGCAACCCCGTCATGATGCTGACGCAGTTCACCTCCGGCATCTATAACCTCGGCGCAAACTACAACTACGCCGTGCTGCCCCTGTTCTCTCTCGTCGGTGCCTTAGTCGGAGAAACAGGCGTAGCCGAAGGCGCGTTCAACTGCCTTGAGTCCTGGCTCAAGCGCGTCAAGGGCGGACTTCTGTTCACCGTCGTCGCCTCGAACGCCGTTTTCGGCGCGTGCTCCGGCTCTTCCATCGCCGGCAACATCGTGTTCGGCAAGCTGAGCCTGCCTCAGCTCCGCAAGCGCAACTATGACGAGCGCCTCTCCCTCGGCTGCATCGCGGCCTCCGGCGCGCTCTCCACGCTGATCCCGCCCTCCATGGGCATCCTGATGTTCTGCATCATCGCGCCGAGCCCCATCGAGGTGGCCGGTCAGGGCACCATGGCGATCTCCGTGGGCACCGCCCTTTCCGGCGGCATCGTCCCCGGCCTTCTGACCGCCATCGCCCTGTGCATCACCGTCCGCATCGTCGGCCTTTTCCGCAAGGGCGCTCTGCCCCCCAAGTCCACCGAGGCTATTGACTGGAAAGAACGTCTGACCGGTCTGCGCTTCCTGATCCCCATCATCCTGCTGTTCGGTCTCATCATCGGCGGCACGATGCTCGGCTGGTTCACCGCCACCGTCGGCGGCGCCGTGGGCGCTGTCGCCGTGCTGGTGTTCGCCATCATCAAGCGTCTCTCCTTCAAACAGATCTGGAACTGCATCGTCGACTCCGCGGTCATGGAGGCCGGCATCTTCCCGATCATCATCGGCGGCCAGATCTTCTCCCGCTTTGTGTCCCTCTCCGGCCTTGCCAGCTACCTGTCCAACGCCATTGCCAGCCTGAACGCGCCTCCGTTTGTCGTGTTCATCCTGGTCATGATCCTGTATATGTTCTGCGGCTGCGTCATGGACATGATGAGCATCATCATCATCACGGTTCCCGTGGTGTTCCCGATCCTCTGCTCCCTGGGCTACAGCCCGTACGCCGTCATCATCAGCCTCTGCTTCATGATGGAGATCGCCGGTCTGACCCCGCCCATCGGCATGAACGTCTTTGCCACCTCGAACGCGCTGCGCGTCAGTCCGTCGAAGGTCTTCTCCGGCGTCTGGCCGTTCTTCATCTGCGAGGTCGCCATGGTCGTGCTGATCGCTTTTGTGCCCGGTATCGTCACCTGGCTGCCGAACCTGATCGGGTAACATACCTCATCCCCGGATATTAGGGAAACACCCTTTATCAATATTTCTACTATTGGAGGAACAAACATGAAGAAACTTCTCGCCCTGCTTCTGGCTGTGGTCATGGTTCTGGCTCTGTGCGCCTGCGGCGCAAAGACCGAGGAGCCTGCTCCCGCTGCCGAGGAAGCCCCTGCTGCTGAGGCTCCCGCCGCCGAAGCGCCTGCCGCTGAGGCTCCTGCTGCCCCCGCTGCTGAGCCCTCTGCGGTCGAGCCCCTGGAGATCACCTTCTCCACCACCTTCCAGGAAACCGCTACCGGCGGCGAGCTGGTCACCTACTTCAAGAACGCTCTTGAATCCGCCACCGACGGCGCCATCACCGTGACCGTCTACTACGGCGGCACCCTGTTCGCCGACGCCGACGCTCTCGACGGCGTTGCCACCGGCGCTGTCAACATGACCGCTCTCGGCCACAACCCCCACGCTGCCAAGCTGCCCCTGCTCTGCGGTGTTCCCGACTTCGCTCCCGACTCCGTGCAGAACGCGCTTGACTACTTCAACTACCTGCTGAAGGGCAACCCTGAATCCGCTGCGGCTCTCGAGGCCGAGGCCACCGCGAACAACGTCAAGTTCCTCGGCGCTCTCGCCGGCGGCGCGAACGCCTTCGTCGCGAACTTCGACTTCGACAACCTGACCGACCTGATCGCCAAGTCCCGTGCTTTCGGCAACATGGAGGCTGCCAAGTTCTCCGCTCTCGGCTTCACCGTCGAGGCTGTTCTGCCCTGGGAGCTGTATCAGAACTTCGAGTCCGGTAAGATGGACGCCACCCAGATGGCTTCCACCTCCATGCTGCAGGACGGCGTGGCCGAAGTCACCAGCACCTGGATGTACGACAACACCTACACCGCCGGCAACTTCATGACCGTCAACCTCGACTGGTGGAACGGCCTGTCCGCTGCCCAGCAGGATGCCATCCAGGCTGCTGTCGATGCCACCGCGGCTTACTCTGTTGAGGTTTACACCTCCGCTCTCGAGAGCGAGGCCACGACCCTGACCGAGAACTACGGCATCAAGATCGCCGAGATGACCGCTGACGAGTTCGATCAGTGGTGGTCCGTCATCATGGAGTCCAAGAAGGCTGACACCATGGCTACCGCCGAGACCAACGGCAATGTCGAGGCTGCTCAGGCTGTTCTGGGCGCCGCTGCCGAGTTCACCGGCTACGACATCGAGTTCTGATTTTCGCACCAACTAAAAAAGACCGGCCCGCAAGGGTCGGTCTTTTTTGCTGTCTTTTTCGGTTATCGCACGCCGAAGCGGTACTCCGTGAGCTCGTGATACTCCTCGCCGGCCCGAAGCACGGCCGACGGGAAGGCCGGCTGATTCGGACTGTCCGGGTGCCGCTGCGCCTCCAGTGCGAGGCCGGCGTAGCGCGGATAGCGTATACCGCCCTTTCCGCAGGGCGCGGCGTCCTCGTCCACGAAATTGCCGGAGTAAACCTGCAGCGCCGGCTGGCTTGTCCACAGCTCCAGCGCGATCCCGGTCGCGGGCGCATACACCGACGCCGCCGGGCCGAACTCGCCGGGACGCTTATCGAGCGCATAGCTGTGGTCATAGCCCCGGCTCTGCACAAGCTGCGTCTCCGCGGAAAACAGGTCGCGTCCCACGGCCTTTTCCGTCCGAAAATCCATCGCCGTCCCCGCCACGGGCAGGAGCCGTCCGGTGGGGGCGGTGTTTAAATCCGCCTCGGCAAAGCGTGACGCCGGAACCATCAGGCGGTGGTCGAGCACGTCGCCCGCGCCCTGCCCGGACAGGTTAAAATATGTGTGGCTTATCAGATTCACCACCGTGTCCGCATCCGTGACGGCCCGAACCTCCAGCGCCAGCGTATTGTCCTCCCGGAGCATAAAGGTCACGGCGACCGCGAGCGTTCCCGGGAAGCCGTCCTCGCCGTCCGGGCTCGTATAGCGCAGCACAAGGCGGTCGTTTTCCACCGTCCCGGCGAACAGGCGCCGTTCAAAGGTGCCGTGCAGATGGTTCGGGCCGGCGTTTTTTTCCAGCTCATAGGCCGTGCCGTTCAGCACGAAACGGGCGTTTTTGATCCGGTTGGCATACCGCCCGACAAACGCGCCCATCCAGCAGCTTCCCGCCTCATAGCCCGAAATGTCGTCATAGCCAAGCGCCACATCCCGCCGCGTTCCGTCCCGGTCGGGCACAAGGACGCTCTGAATCGTGGCGCCGTAATCGAGCACCTTCACGGTCATGCCGGACGCGTTTTCCAGCGTGTAACAGGTGACGGGCGCGCCGGCCGCCGTGACCCCAAAGGGTTTTGCAGAAACACAGCTCATAGCGTACCCAGATACCCTTCCAGAATCAGCGCCGCCGCCACGGCGTCCACATTCTGACGGTGTTTCTTTTCCTTTTTGCCGTTGGCGTGCAGGATGCGGTGCGCGTCCACCGTCGTGCGGCGCTCGTCCCACAGGACAATCGCCGGCGCGCCGTCGGCCTTGAGCCGCTCCGCAAAGGCCCGGGCTTTTTCCGCGCGCGGCCCCTCGGTGCCGTCCATGTTCTTCGGCAGTCCCAGCACCAGCGTGCCGACATCGCGCTTTGCGGCCTCTTCCACGATCGTGCGCGACAGCGCCGCCGGATCCCACTGCGTGATGACAAATGTTTCACCGGCGATCATCCCCAGCGCATCCGACACCGCGATGCCCGTCCGCGCATCGCCGTAATCGACAGCCATGATCCTCATACAGCATACTCCTTCCGAACCACTCTGTCCGCAGGATACCATATCCCGCTGTTAAACTCAATAAAAACCTTGAAAATACAGGAAAAAAGCGAAATTCATGCTTGCAATTCACCACGCTTCGTGATACTATGTATGATACCTGCCGTCCGGGCGGGAGAACCCGTTATGGCCGGAACAGGGAGGCAATAAAACAAGGAGGTGCCGAAAAAAATGGCAGCTGACGCAAGAATCAAAGTCACGCTACGCTGCAGCGAGTGCAAGCAGAGGAACTACAATACGTTCAAGAACAAGAAGAACACCACGGACAAACTTGAGCTGAAAAAGTATTGCCGCTTCTGCCGCAAGCACACGGTGCATCAGGAAACGAAGTAAGGAGGGCGCAGATCAATGGCTGAAGAAAAGAAATCTGCCGCTCCCGCCACCGCAAAAGTCGCCGTCAAAAAGACGGACGAGAAGCTGGGCTTCTTCGCTCGCATCGGAAAGTGGTTCCGCGAGATGAAGAGCGAGCTCAAGAAGGTCGTCTGGCCCACCCCGAAGCAGACCGGCAAGGGTACCGTTGTGGCTCTTGTCATGATCGTGGTGTGCGCCGTCGTTCTCTGGGGCTTCGACAGCGCCGCACAGGCCGTCGTCAAGGCTCTTATCAACATTTTTGCGTAACGATGGCAGATAACGCAAAGTGGTACGTGGTTCACACGTACTCCGGTTATGAAAATACCGTTTCCGCGTCCATTCTGAAGGCCGCGGAGAACCGTCACATGGAGGACCTCATTCTGGAGGTCAAGATTCCCATGGAGACGGTCACCGAACACACCGACAACGGTGACAAGACCTATGACCGCAAGACCTTCCCCGGCTATGTGCTGGTGAAGATGATCATGACCGACGAGAGCTGGCATCTCGTCCGCAACGCCCGCGGTTCCACCGGCTTCGTGTCCATGGACGGCAAGCCCGTTCCCCTGACCGAGCAGGAGGTGCTGGATCTCGGCATGGAGCGTCACGAAATCGTGATCGGCTTCGATGTCGGCGACACCGTAAAGGTTCTGGACGGCCCGCTCGAGGGCTTCCTCGGCACGGTGGACGAGCTGGATCCCGCCAAGGATCGCGTCCGCGTCATCGTGTCCATGTTCGGTCGTGAGACGCCGGTCGATCTCGAGCTCGATCAGATCGAAGCGGTCAAGGAAGATTGAATTTAGACACCTCTTTATAGAGGATCAGAGGAGAAATTAACTATGTCGCAGAAAGTAGTTGGATATGTAAGATTCCAGGTCCCGGCAGGCAAGGCGACTCCCGCTCCCCCCGTGGGCCCCGCGCTCGGCCAGTATGGTATCAACATCGGCCAGTTCACCAAGGACTTCAATGAGCGCACCAAAGGCGATATGGGCATGATGATCCCCGTGGTCATCACCGTCTACGCCGACCGCAGCTTCACCTTTATCACCAAAACGCCCCCCGCGGCGCTTCTCATCAAGAAGGCCTGCGGCATCGAGACTGCCTCCGGCGTCCCCCAGCGGGACAAGGTCGCGACCATCTCCAAGGAAGACCTTCGGAAGATCGCGGAGCAGAAGATGCCCGACCTCAACTGCACCAGCATCGAGTCCGCCATGAGCATGATCGCCGGCACCTGCCGCAGCATGGGCGTTCTCGTCGGCGACTGAGGTAAGGCAGGCTTACCCGTTTATGTGGGAGGAAAACTTCCGCTCAACCACATCTATTGGAGGAAATTTGAATGTTCAGAGGCAAGAATTATAAAGAGAGCGCCAAGCTCATTGATAAACAGACTGTATACGATCCCAGCGAGGCCTTCGATCTGGTCTGCAAGGCCAGCAAGGCCAAGTTCGACGAGACGGTCGAGCTGCACGTGAAGCTGGGTGTTGACGGCCGTCACGCTGACCAGCAGGTTCGCGGCGCCATCGTCCTGCCCCACGGCACCGGCAAGACCCGCACCGTTCTGGTGTTCTGCAAGCCGGAGCGCGAGGAAGAGGCCAAGGCTGCCGGTGCGGATTACGCCGGCGGTCAGGATCTCGTTCAGAAGATCCAGACGGAGAACTGGTTCGACTTCGACGTGGTCATCGCCACCCCCGATATGATGGGTGTCGTCGGCCGTCTCGGTAAGGTTCTCGGCCCCAAGGGCCTGATGCCCTCCCCCAAGGCCGGCACCGTGACCCCCAACCTGACCCAGGCCATCAACGAGGTCAAGGCCGGTAAGATCGAGTATCGTCTCGACAAGACCAACATCATCCACTGCCCCATCGGCAAGGTCAGCTTCGGCCCCGAGAAGCTCCAGGAGAACTATGACGCTCTCATCGGCGCCATCGTCAAGGCCAAGCCCGCCGCCGCCAAGGGCCAGTACATCCGCAGCTGCGTGACCGCCTCCACCATGGGCCCCGGCATCAAGGTCAACGCGCAGAAGGGTCTGTAATTCCCAGAACCCGCCAAAAGGATATAAAACAGCCGTGAGCGTCTGCTCACGGCTGTTTTTACACGGCCCGCAGCGCGATGGCTGCGGGCTTCTGATTTTTCTAATCAATCTTCATGGAGAACGATCTCGCCGCTCGGGAAAAGCGCCTGCTCCGTCACGCGCTCCGCCGGAAGCTCCTCGTCAAACACAACGGTGATGGAGAGGGGTTCCTCCCCGCGGAACACCGTCAGCACGGCGCTGTCGCCCGCACGATACTGCTTCACCGTCTGCGCCAGCTCGTCGGCCGTCAGAACCTCCACGCCGTCGATCGCCGTGATGACGTCGCCGGACAGAAGCCCGGCCTTCTCCGCGCAGCTGCCCTCCTCCACCGCGTAGACAAACACGCCCTCGACGAGGTCATAATACCGCGCCACGCTCGGAGAGATCGTCGCGAGCGTCAGGCCGAGATACGCCTTGCCGGAGACATAGCCCTTCTCCACCAGGTCGGAGGCGATCTCGCAGGCGTCGTTCACGGGGATGGCAAAGCCAAGGCCCTCCATGCCGTACTGCGAATACTTCGCCGTGACCACGCCGATCACCTGCCCGTAGATGTTGAACACCGGGCCGCCGGAGTTGCCATTATTGACCGCGGCGTCGATCTGGAACATATTCACGGTGACATTCACGTCCGTCGTGACGCGGCGATCCAGCGCGGAAATGATCCCGCTCGTCATGGTATAGGTCAGCTCACCCAGCGGGTTTCCGACGGCGTAAATGGTCTGGCCCACGCGCATCCCGCCGGAGTTTCCGAACTCGGCGGCCGTCAGGCCCTCTGCCTCGATCTTGAGTACCGCCAGGTCGCTGTCCGTCTCGATGCCCACGACCTCCGCCTCGTGTTCGTCGCCCTCATAGGTGATGACGCAAATGGGCGTACCCTTTTCGTAGGCGTTCTCAATGACATGAAAATTCGTGAGAATGTATCCGTCCTCACTCAGCACGATGCCCGTACCGCTCACGGTCGATGCGCTCGTCTGCCCGAAGATATTCTGGGCATAGCCGGGAATCGTCACGCCCACGGTGCAGCGGCAGGCGATGGTATAGATCTCCTCCGCCGACAGCTCGTGCGCCGGTTCTTCGTTGCTCCGGTTCAGCGAGAGCAGCGATTCATCCTCCTCTGCCGCGGCAACCGAATAGTCCTCATAGAGCTCCCGGCTGGCCTGCTCCGTCTCGCTGCCGGCATCGGCCCGGAGAAGCAGCAGCAGCCCGCCGAACGCCAGCAGACCGAACGCCAGCAGCAGGGCCGTGCAGGCGAGCACCATCGACGCCATGCTTCTGCGCTTTTTGCCCGCCGTGCCGCCGTTTTCCGAAGCGCGGGCATAGCACTGCGCCGGGCTGTATCCATAGCAGGTATGACCGCTCTGCGGCGCCTCCCGGAAGTAAGCGTCGCTGTAGGCGGAGGACTTTTCCTCCGGAGTGTATTCGTTTTGGTCACGCATTCCCGCCATGTATTGCTTTCTCCCCATGTTTTTCTACCAGTATATCATACTATGTACTTATGACAAAAGCATGAACGTGCAAAAATTTTTCCGAACAATTTCGACGCCGCGGAGGGGATCAGCCACCGCGGCGCCGGATCTTTTATTGTCCCAGGTGATTTTTACTTCTTGACCAGATTCGAGGCGATATAGCCGACCTTGCCGTCATAGGACACCTCGTACCAGTCGTTATCGGTAACGCCGGTGACGGTCAGGGTCTCATCCACCTCGACAACGCCGAGCACCGTGTAATCCGTGCCCGGGCCGCTGCGGACGTTGGCGCGGGTGGTCACCGTCGCGGTGCCGCTGTCCTTCGTCACCAGAGCCAGATCCTCGACCGAAACGAGCTTGCGGTTCACATAGCCCTCCTGGCCGTTATAGGACACGCGGAACCACTTGCCGCCGTCCGTGATGCCGGTGGTGGGCAGCGACGTGCCGACCTTGGCAACACCGAGGATGGTGCTGTCCGTATTCGCCGCGCTGCGGACGTTCACGTCCGAAGTCACCTTCAGCGTTCCGACGACGGCCGACACCGTGGAGCCGGTGACCGCTTCCGTCATGCTGCCGCTGATATAAACCTCCTGACCCTTATAGACCACGCGGTTCCAGCCGTTTGCCGTGCCGGTGCGCTGCAGCTCCGTGCCAGCGGGAACGGTCGTGACGACGTCATAGCCGGTGCCGGGGCCCTTGCGGAGATTGACCTCGCTGGCCGTGACCTTGATTACATCCCGCTCCGCGGTCACCGTCACGCTCGTGGACGCAGACGTGCTGCCGCCGGATGTACCCGTCGATGTGCTGCTGCCGGACGTGGTGCTGCTGCCCGTGCCGGTGGTCGAGCCGCCGGACGTGTTCGAGGAGGTATTCTTGTCCGTGGTATTCGTATCGGAGGTCTCCTTGTCGGTCTTGTCCGTGCTGTCACCCGACTGGATGTCCTCCAGCGTCTTTTCGCCGTTCGGGTCCTCGGTGGAGATCATGTTGGAGGAGATGTAATACTCCCCTTCCTCATACTGCACCTGGCTCCAGCCGTTCACCGTGCCGGTGCGCTGCAGCTCCGTGCCGCGGTTGATGGTCTTGTATATCTCATAGGCCGTGCCCGGGCCGGTACGCAGATTGACGCCTGCGCCGGTCACATACACCGTATCGCTGACCGGGGTGACATCCTGTCCGTCCACGGTCGCGCTGCCGGTGATGACTTCTTCCTCCACGTTGTCTGCGGGCTCCTCGCTGGCTTCCGCCTCCGGAGCGGGCGTCGCCTCGGTCTCTTCCAGCGCCTCCGGATGGATCGTGGTTTCCGGACTCTCCGCCGGGATCACCACATAGGGCTCGGAGACCTCTTCGTTCGGCGTGACAACGCCCGCGGCGGGACGATGCGAGACGACGTAATAGATCACGCCCGCGATGACCGCCACCGCCGCCACACACAGGATGGGTATGGCCGGGGAGGTCTTTTTCTTCTTGCGGGAAGCCGGTGCCGCCGATGCCTTACGGTCCCGGTTATGCTCAAAATCCTTCTGGACGGAATAGCGCTTCTCCTTAGGCTGCTCAAAGAACGCCTCGGCAGATGCCGCCTCCGCCGGTTCCCCGGCGGTCACGGGCTCGTCCGCAGACGGTTCGCCCTCCGTCACAGGAGTCTCTTCTTCCGCGTTCGCCGGCGCTTCCTCCGCCGCCGGTTCCTCGATGACGGGCGCTTCCTCCGCCGCATGGCGAAGCTCTGCCGCCGCGGCTGCCGCTTCCATGCCGACCGCCGCCAGCCCATCGTATTCAGGCGAGGGCAGGGCCTCATCCGTCTCACTCAGCGCGGAGAGCAGCTCCGCCGGAGACTGATAGCGGTTTTCCGGCTCATAGGACAGCGCCTTGCGGATGACCTTCGCCAGCTCGCGGCTGACGCCGGAGGGCGCGCTGACCCGCTCGCCCTTCATACGCTTGCGAAGCGCGCTGGAGCGATCCTTCTCGGTCAGCGCGCCGCCCTTCGGCTGGAACGGCAGATAACCGCCGTTGCAGGCGGTATAGAGCAGCATACCCAGAGCGTATACGTCGGACGCAGGCTCCCCGGCGTTGTCCCAGAAGATTTCCGGCGCCAGATACTCCACCTGCATCGCGCTGCGCTCCCCGGCCGGCTGATCCGTGGTTTCGCCCAGAACGGCAGTCCCTTCCTCGTTCAGCTCCACATTGCCGGGCCAGACATTGCCGTGAAACTCTGTGCCCTCGTTCACGAGCTGTGCACAGAGCTCGCGCACCATTTTAACGGCCTGATCCGCCGTCATTTCCTGCATCTCATCGGTCAGGTTCATTCCGGTCTCCAACATATACGTCACCTCATGCTATATGGATAAAGGTTACAACTTATTACAAACTAGAAACAATTTATCATGCAATTCTTTCCTTGTCAACACCAAATTTCGGCAAAAAACGACACGCACCACCCCTAGTTTGGGATGGTGCGTGAAACACAAAATATAGATCGCGGTTCAGTTTTCAAAAAATTTTCGGTGGATGGCGGCAACGGCGCGATCGGCGTCGGAACGGTCGATGACGCAGGAAATCTTGATCTCGCTCGTCGAGATCATCTGGATGTTGACTCTCGCATCGTTCAGCGCCTCAAACACCAGCGAAGCCACACCGACGGAGGACATCATGCCCGCGCCGACCACGCTGACCTTGGCGATGTTCCGGTCAACGGAAACGTGATCGAAGCCGATGGCGTCCTTGCGCGCCTCCAGTGCGGCGGAGGCTTTTTCCATGTCATCCTCGGCGACAACAAAGCTCATGTCGTTGGCGCCGTCGCTGCCGTTCGCCTGGATGATAATATCCACGTTGACGCCGGCCTGGGCAACCGCATTCAGAACCCGGAACGCCACGCCCGGCTGATCCGGCAGCTTCACCACGGTGATACGGGCCGCCTTCTCGTCCTTCGCGATGCCGGTGATCTTCATCTCTTCCATCTTTTTTACAGCCTCCTTAACCTTTGTACCGGGCGCTCTCACATAGGAGGAGAGCACCTCCAGCTCCACCCCGTAGCGCTTGGCAAGCTCTACCGAGCGGTTCATAAGAACCTGCGCGCCCATGGACGCCAGCTCCAGCATCTCATCGTAGGTGATCTCCGCGAGCTTTCTCGCTCCGGGTACCTTGCGCGGGTCGGCGGTGTAAACGCCTTCCACATCCGTATAGATCTGGCAGCGATCGGCGCGAAGCGCCGCGGCCAGCGCCACCGCGGTCGTATCGCTTCCGCCGCGGCCCAGCGTCGTGTAGTCGTCGAATTTGTTGATGCCCTGGAAGCCCGTCACCAGCACGATGCGGTGCTGATCCAGCTCCCGGCGCAGACGTTCCGTCTCCACCCGGCGGATACGGGCGCTGCCGTAGGTCGTGTCCGTGCGGAGTCCGACCTGCCAGCTGTTCAGGCTGGTCACGGGCAGATCCATGCTCTCAAGGCACATCGCCATCAGGGCCACGGACTGCTGCTCGCCGGTGGTGAGAAGCATATCCAGCTCCCTCTTGGAGGGGTTCCGATTCAGCTCCGCCGCTTTTTCCAGCAGCTCATCCGTCGTGTCGCCCTGTGCGGAGAGGACGACGACCACATCGTTGCCCAAAAGAAAGGTCTCCGCAATGATCCGGGCCACATGACGGATGCGCTCCGCATCCTTCACGGAGGAGCCTCCGAATTTTTGTACGATCAGCATTGAAAATGTCTCCTTCTATCAGTCCAGCACGCGCAGGATCGCTCCGACCTCCATGTCCGCAAGCTTTGCTTCCAGCGCCGCACGATCCATCGCTTCGGTGATAAAGCCGCACTCCTGACTGGCCCCGTATACCGGCGCCGCCGACGGGAACGCCGCCTGCACCGCGTCCGGCATGGCGGATGCCCGCACATACCAGCGGCTCAAAAGCTCCGAGGCCGGCGCCAGCTTTCCGCCGGGTGCGCCGAGATCGGTGTCCTTGCGATATTTCTGATGCTGTGCCGCGTCCACGATATCTGCCGCGACCGCGCTCGCTGTCGGGCGCTTGCCCGCGCCCGGGCCATAGAACATGACCTCGCCGACCGCGCTTCCACGCACCACGCAGGCGTTCATGACCCCGCTGACATTCGCGAGCAGATGGCTCTGCGGCACGAGATGCGGCTCCACAAAGGCACAGCAGCCGTCCTCTGTCCGGATGGCGTGTCCGAGAAGCTTGATGCCGTAGTCCAGCGCATGGGCCAGCTCCAGATCGGCCGGCGTGATTTGGGTGATGCCCTTCGTCGGGATCGCCAGCGGGTCCATATTGTACCCGAACGCGAGATCGGCGAGGATCGCCGTCTTGCGGCAGGCGTCGATCCCCTCCACGTCCGCGGTGGGATCGGCCTCGGCATAGCCCAGCTCCTGCGCCTTTTTCAGGGCCTCCGCAAAGCTCTGGCCCTGCGTGTCCATGGCGGTCAGGATATAGTTCGTTGTGCCGTTCAGGATGCCGAACACCTCGTCGATGCGGTTCGCCGCGAGGCACTGGGTCAGCGGACGCAGAACGGGAATGCCGCCGCCCACACTGCCCTCGAAGAGGTAATTGACGCCCTTTTCCCGGGCGATCTCGTTCAGCTCCGCGCCGTGGAGCGCGACCAGCTCCTTGTTGCTCGACACAACGCTCTTGCCCGCCAGCAAAGCGCGCCTGGTATAGTCATAGGCATCCCCCGCGCCGCCGATGACCTCGGCTACGATGGCGACCTCCGGGTCGTTTTCGATGATGGAAAAATTCATCACCATCTTGTCGGCAAACGGGTCGCCGGGATAATGATGGCGCACGAGGATATACTTGAGCTCGACCTCCTCGCCGACGACACGCGCGATCTTATCGCTCTGCTCCGCCATGACCTCCGCCACGCCGCTGCCGACGGTGCCATAGCCCAAAATTGCATATTTTATCATTCGTTCGTCCTCCTGTCAGCCGGCGGCGACAGCTGCCCGGATAACGCCCTCGATGCCCTCGATGCGCTCCAGCAATTCCTCCGTGGTGATATCCATATCCGCCGTATCGGCCGTGATCGTCACGGGCGCGGTGCCGTCGGTGGGGATGCCCTGGTTGATAGTCAGGATGTTCGCGCCCGTCTCGGCGAGCAGGCCCAGCATCGCGGACAGAACGCCCATCTGATGCCGAAGCATGATCTGGAAGGTGACGATCCGCCCCCGGCCGAGATCCTGAAAGGGAATCACGGAATCCTTATATTTATAGTATGCGGAACGGGAAATGCCCACCTGCGCGGCAGCCTCCGCCACCGTCTGCACACAGCCCGTGTCCAGAAGCTCCTTGGCCTCGGTCACACGGATGAACACCTCCGGCAGGGCGTCCCCGTCCACGAGATAAAACCGCGAATGCTTTTCCTTAGACATGAAAATGTCCTCCTCATAAAATCATTTGTCCACGTGTGGTGAATTATACTCCTTTTGCGCGCGTACTGCAACTGTTATTTTGACAAAACTTTTCCGGATTGTATAATCCGCCTTACCATACTATGACAAATCCGCCGCCGCGCCCCCCTTTGGGCCCGGATTTGTCCCGGCGCCATCCCACTCCCGAACGGCAGCGAAAACCTTTTTCCGGTGATTTCCAACGGTTTTCACCGCTTTCTGCGGACAAAAAGGCTTCCCGCCCTGACTGGGACGGGAAGCGTTTCAGCCAGTCTCGGCGAGGGTATATTCCACCCACGGCGGCACCTCCGCATAGACCGGATGCGTGAGAAATCTTTTCAAAGCGCCTCGAAATGGTATCTGGGCTTGCCGAGGCTCTTTTTGCCGTACTCGATGGCTTCCGACGGACAGCGGCAGATGCACGCCATGCAGTGGGTGCAGTCACCGCCCCAGACAGGCTTGTTGTTTTGAATCGTGATGTTGTTTGTCGGACAGAGCCTGGCACACTGACCGCAGCCGGTGCAGGCCTCGCCGGCCGTGAAGGCATTTGCTTTGACGAAAAACGAATAGAAAACCGGATTCACCGGACCGCTCATAAAGCGGTCATAGAGGTTATGGCGGGGCGGCGGGAACGCCTGATCGGCCGCGATGACGGAGATCACCCGGTCGATATCCGGCTCTGCCCCGGCAACGATCTGCCGCGCTTCCTCCGCCTGCGGCGCGTTGAACATGGCAATGTAATTCTCCGGCATGACGATCGGCGCCGTCCCCCTATAGGTGAGCTGTTTCGCCTCGCAGAGCGCGCGGTTATACCCCGCGGCATGGCCGATCTCACTGCCGCAGGTCATGACAAACCATGTCCGCACCCCACAGGGAAATTCCGTTTCCGCCAGCCAGTCCCGCACAAGGCGCGGAATGCGCCAGGCATAGGTGGGCGTGACGATAACCAGACGATCGTCAGCCCCGACCGGCGAGGTATCGCCCGCCTGGATGCGGTCATTCAGGCTGAGAAGCTCGTCGCCCAGCGCTTCGGCGAGGCGCTGCGCGATGTACCGGCTGTTCCCGGTGCCGCTGAAATACAAAATCATATCAAAATCCCCTCGCAGTGGTCGATCTCGTGCTGAATGATCTCCGCCGTCCAGCCGGTAAAGGTCTTGAGCCGTGTCTGGAACTTCTCGTTCTGCCACTGCACCTTGATGCTTTGAAAGCGCTTCGTACACCGCGTGCCGGAGAGGGACAGACAGCCCTCCTCCGCCTCATAGGGCCCGGCCATCTCCCCTTCGTCCCGCTGCGGGGCGAAGTAATGCTCCTTTGCGTACGCAAAGTGCCGGTCAAATGCCTCTGCGGCGGCGGCGCTGAGCGGCGTGTTCGGCCGTATCAGATCAAAAGCGTGCATATCCGTGTGCCAGATGTCCAGCTCCGCCGGGATGCCGGCGGAACGCAGCCGTTCAATATAGTGAACCGTCTCGGCATAAAACGGCTCGCCGTCGCCCACGAAGGTATAGGCGGGCGGCAGGCCGGAGAAGTCCTCCAGCCGTGCCGGCGCGGCATAGGGCGAAAGCTGCGTCCTGTCCGTCCCGCGCAGATAGAGCCGCCATGCAAGATGATTGAGACGGGTGTTCCAGACCCGGCCGTGGTTATCCCGGGAGCTTTCCGTGTCCCGGTCATCCAGCATGGGATAGAGCGGCATCTGGAACGCGACGTTCACCTCGCCCGTGTCCCGGGCCCGGATGCAGACAGCGGCGCACAGGCCGCCCCCGGCACTCTCGCCGCCGACCATGATCTGGTCGCTCCGCACACCCAGAGCCTCGGCGTTTTGCCTCAGATAGAGAAGCGCTGCGAAGCAGTCCTCCAGCGCCGCCGGAAAGGGTCTCTGCAGCGACTGCCGGTATCCCGGCGACAGCACGACCGCGCCATGCTTTTTCACCAGCTCCACCGCCCGGGACATATGAACCATTTCCTTCATGCCTGTCATATACCCGCCGCCGTGCAGCCACAGCACGCCGGGGGCCTTCACCGGCTCGGCCAACGGCGAGAGCAGCAGCGCCGGAATGCTTCCGTGCTCCGCCGGGATATGAATTTTCCGGACGCGAATGTCCTTGTCCGGTCTCATCGAACGCATTGGATACCTCCCTGTATGCCGCTCACCCGTTCTTCGCCTGATAGTCCGCGCCCCAGACCCACATGGCGTCCAGAATGGGCTTCAGACTATAGCCGGTCTCGGTGAGGGTATATTCCACCCGCGGCGGCACCTCGGCATATACCCTGCGCGTGAGCAGGCCCTTCTCCTCCATATCCCGGAGCTGAGCGGTCAGCACCTTCTGGGATACCGTGCCGATGGACTTTTTCAGTTCGCCGAAGCGCATGGTGCCGTTCATCAGATCCCGCAGGATCAGCACCTTCCATTTGTCCCCGATGAGCATCAGGGTCGTCTCCACCGGGCAAGCAGGCAGTTCCATATTGTAATCCTCCAATAGTATCTTTTTGGTAACTACAGCACAATATTGTGCTTACTTTACATTTGATACTTTTGGCCTTATTCTAAAGCCAAGCAAGGCACAAGTCAAGCTGTAAAAAACTTTGGAGGTACTCTCATGAAA
>JBJDYS010000092.1:8191-31342 GCA_051867595.1 Oscillospiraceae bacterium | reverse complement strand
GATGTCATGCCGCAGGTCAGTTGCCGCCCGCGCCGGTCATGGCCTCATAGGCCGCCTGCACCGCGTCGCTGATGTCCTGCTCCGCGCTGTCGCCGGAAGCGGCAACCCACTGGCCCATGTTGATGGTACCCTCGATGCAGTGGCCGTCGAAGTCAATGGCATAGGCCTTGACGCCGTTGCCCTGATCCTCAAAGGTGACGACCACGTCGAGCGTGAACACGTCGCGGACATTGACGCCCGCGATCTCCACGGTCGCGTCCAGCTCCGCCGTGGCCTCGCCGGAGGCCGCACCGGCCTCCTCCGCCGCCGTGATGACGATGTCTCCGGCCCAAGCGCCGCCCGCGGTCACATCGACCACCGCGCCGTCCACGGTGACAACGCCGTTCAGGGCCGCGCCCGGCTCCACCGTCAGTTCCGTGATGTTGGAGGTGTCCGCCACGATCCAGACCGCGTTGCCGGTCAGGGTCACACTCGTACCCCAGATCCTGTCATAGCCGTCGAGATCGCGCAGGAAGTTGGCGCCGCTGTCCAGATAGTCGGCAAACTTCGCGTGCCAGGTGTCCACCGTGCCGGTGAAGATGTCGCCGGTCAGGCTTGCGTCCTCCGCCAGCGTGATGTTCATGACGCGGTGATAATCCTCATGGTTGATGTCGCCGACGAGCGCGGTCGTGCCGTCCACGATCACGTCGATGCCGATGCGGTCGGAGACCTCGGCGTCCGCCGCGATCCAGTTGCCCTTTCCGTCCGCGTTCAGGGCGCTCTGGATCAGGACGCCCGTCCACGACTCGACATTCGCGTTCGTCAGGTGAATGAGCGCGTTGTCGCTGCGGATGAGGATGGCTGCACCCATCATCGCTTCGAGGTAGGCATAGTTTGCCTCGCCGTTCTTTTCGATCCAGGCCGCCTTATACTCGCCGGTCGCATAGTCCGCGGGAGCGAGATCCTCGCGGGTCGCGATGGTGGAGTCCTTCACATACAGAATGCCCTTGGCGTCCGAAATCTTCGCGCCGCCGCCCATGAGGTCGGGGACGTGCATCATGACCGCGTTGCGGAAGCCCGCCACGGAGGACGGAACGGTCTCCTGCACGATGTCGCTCTCCTCCGCGAATGCCAGCGGGTCGATCGTCACACGCTCAGCCATCTCCGTGCCGCCGACAGCGGCGCGGATGGTGTTGGTATCGACCGCCGCATCGTCGGTGCTGAGGATGTAAAGCTCGCCGAAGTTTGCGATGATGGAGCCGTACTCGGCCGATTCATAGGTCGTGCCGTAGAGGAAATCGCGGCAGCGGCTGTCGGAATAGGAGCAGTAGCCGCCGAGACGGGTCGCCGCGTAGCTGTTGTAGGCGACCATGTCAAGGCCCATGCCCACCGCAGAGTCGGTCGCCATGGCGGCCCAGCCGTCCACGACCACGCCGGTGCCGTAGTAATAGGTCTCGCTCTCACCGATGGACAGCACCGCACGGTTCGCGCCGCGAACCATCAGGGTCGAGCCGTGGGGCCAGCTGCCCTCGTTGATGGGGGTCTCGCTCGCGCTCTCAAAATAGCTGTCCCGCAGCACGACCACAGTGTCGATGTAAGCGGAGTCATCCGCGCCGCTGTAACGGTCGGAGTCGCTGCCCGCCGTCACAAGCCCGGTATGGCCCACCGCGTAGACGCCGGAAAGCTCCAGATAGGCGCCGCCGCGGGCCGTCGCCAGCGGGGCATCGCCCATATCGGCCTTGGAGTCAAACGCCGTGAAGCCCAGCTTCTCCTGCGCCGCCGGATAGACATCCAGCGCCGCCGCGTCATAATTGGCTCCGTCTCCGCCGAGCACGACGGACACCGCGCTCTCGGTGGTATCGTCGCCCTTCACGGAAACAAAACCGTTCTCGCTGCCCTTCACTTCAAACCCGGTCATCCCGGCCGCGTCAAACGCAGCGGACAGGTCGATGCCGGCATCGCTTTCCTCCTCCACACCGTTTGCGGTCACGGTGTAGGCATAGGACGCGCCGGACGCGCCGCCGGACGCCTCGCCGGAGGCCAACGCCGACACGGACAGGCACATACAAAGCGCCAGAACCAGTGCAAAAATTTTCTTCACCATAATTCCCTTCTCCTTTTTTTCGCGCAGCGCGCGTGATGCAGACATTATATATTATTATCTATTGTTTCACAAGCGCATTTATAAAAAAATACACAGCCTCCGAAAAGGCCGTGTATTTTTGTTGGTTATTTCAGGGAATTACGCCGCAGGGAACGCTTCGCCGGGATAGTTCGCGCCCATCCAGTCGGCATAATCCATCGCGCCGATGACAGGGTTAATGTCGATGAAGGGAGCGATGTACGGGCTGGCCGCCGCGTAGGTATCCTCCATCGCCGCCGTGCCGGACATGAAGGCGTCCGCCGCGATATACGCCGCGACATAGTCACGGTACTCGTCGAAGTGCGGATAGGCGCCCGCGTCGAGGCCCTCGTTCATACTGGCGTCAAAGCCGGCCGGCTCGCCGTTCGCGCCGGTATCGACCGCCGTGTCAGCCGCCGCAGCAGCGGGGGTGACAACGATGTCGCCCGTCCAGGCGCCGCCCGCCGTCACATCGACCACCGCGCCGTCAACCGTGACAACGCCGTTCACGACGCCGCCCGCCGCGACCGTCAGGCTGTCGATGTTGGACTCGCCGGTGACGTTCCAGGTGGAGGTAGCATCCACGCTCATGGTGGAGACGGTTCCCTCGCCATCGAAGTACTTCTCGGTGTCGAGCAGCCAGTAGCAGTACGCATCGGCCGCGACTTCCTCGGACCACATGGCGTCCCACGCGGCCTTGTCGATGGTGACATACGCGCCGTCCCAGGTGGAGTTCACGAGCTCAACCGCGGTGTTGCGCTGATAGTCGTAGTGGTCGACATCGCCCGTGATGGTGCTGTCGGTGATGGTCATGGTGACGTACTTCTCGCTCATGTCATCGGCAGCCAGAGCATAGCGGCTCATGGAGTCGGAGTTCAGAGCGGTCATCAGCAGGACATTGCTGGAGCTCTCGGCGGTGACATTCTTGAGGTCGATGTCCGCGCCGGTGGACTTCACGAGAATGTTCGCACCCTTGACGAGATCGACATACGCGCCGACAGCGGGGCCGTAATCGGTGCTCCAGTCGATGAGGGTCGCCTGCGCGTCAAGCTCCGCAGAGGTGACAAGGTCGGTATCCTCAAGGTCGAGGATCGCCACGAAATCACCGCGGGCGCCGCCGCCGCCCATATCGGGAGAGTGCAGCTGGAAGTCGTTGCGGCCGGCCTTCACGACGGAACGGCCGTCGCCGTAGGTCTCCGAGACTTCATAGTCGGCGGGCAGATAGGCCAGAACCGCCTCATCGGCAGCCGCGCCGCTGCGCATATGGATCTCGCCGTTGTTGGAGATGATCGCGCCGACCTCCGCACTCAGGAGCTGAGAGGCATAGAACCAGTCCACGCAGGAGGTGTCCGCATAGGTGCCGTAGCCTCCGTGCAGCGCCTCACCGATGGAGTCATAGCTGTAGAAAGCAAAGCCGGACTGCGCGGAGTCGGTGGACATGGCCGCCCAGCCCTCGGTGGTGACGGTGGAGCCGTAGTAGTAGGTCTGGCTGGTGCCGACGGACATATTCGCACGGGCATAGCCGGAGATCAGCAGGCCGAGGTTGGAGGGGGGATCGGCGATGTCGGCGGTGTAGCCGGCCTCGTCCCCGGTGAAACCGGTCTGGATGATGTCGGAGTTGATGACCACCATGATGCCGGAGCGCTCGCAGTCAACGGTGTAGTTGCCGTTGCGGCCGCCCTTGCCGGCATTCGTCAGGGTGGAGTTCTTGATGGTGAGGATGCCGTTCGTGACACCCGCGATGTAGCCGCCGGCATCGTTCGCGCCCACAGGCTCCGTCACGGTCTTCGTGATGGTGGAGTCCTCGATCGTGAACTCACCGCCGGTGACCTTGAAGCCGTTCGTGGTGAAGTCGGTGATCTCCATGACCACGTTCTTCGCACCGGAAGCGGTAATCTCGCCGGAGGCGACGGTGACGCCGTCGGTGACGGTCTCGGACAGGCCGTTCTCGTCGATCGCGTAAGCGGTGATGCCCGCCTCTGCGCTTGCGTTCACGGACATGACGGTCTCGTCGGAGCCTTCGCCGGAAGCCTCGCCGGAGGCGAACGCGCCGAGGCTCAGGATCATGGCCAGCGCCACAATGAGAGCCAGGATCTTGCTGGTTTTCTTCATGCTGTTCTTTCTCCTTTCATATGTGCCAGATGTTTTGGGCATATTCCTGAATCGCGCGGTCTGCGGCGAAAACGCCGGATTCCGCGATATTCACAAGAGAGATCTTCGCTGCCGCACGCGGGTCGGCCAGGAGCGCATAGAGCTCCTCATGCGCCCGGCGGTAATCCGCAAAGTCGGCCAGCAGCATATAGGGGTCGCCTCCGTAGAGAAGGCCGGCCACGAGGTCGGGATAGCTCTTTCCGTCGGCAAAGCCCTGACGGAAGCGGTCGAGCACCGACCTGGTCACGGGGTCGGAATCATAATACGACTGCGGGTTATAATGCGGACGCAGCGCCTCCACCTGATCGGCACGCAGGCCGAAGATGAAGATGTTCCCGTCGCCGAGCTGCTGATGCATCTCGACATTCGCGCCGTCCATGGTGCCGATCGTGATCGCGCCGTTCATCATGAGCTTCATGTTGCCGGTGCCGCTGGCCTCCTTGCCGGCGGTGGAGATCTGCTCGGACACCTGCGCGGCGGGCATCAGCGCCTCCGCCATCGAGACGCGGTAGTTCTCGGCAAAGAACACCTGCAGCTTCCCCTTGCAGACGGGGTCGTTGTTGATATCGAAGGACAGCGAGTTCAGAAGCTCGATGATACGCTTCGCGGTGACATAGCCGCCCGCGGCCTTCGCACCGAACACAAAGGTGCGGGGCAGAAACTCCGCGTGGGGATTTTCATGCAGCTTTTGGCGCAGGCTCTCGATGAGCATCGCGCTGAGCAGCTGGCGCTTATACTCATGCAGGCGCTTGACCTGCACATCCAGAATGGCGGACGGGTCGAGCTTCGCGCCCTGCGCCCGGTCAAGCCACGCGGCAAAGGCCTCCTTATTCGCGCGTTTGATCCCGTTCAGGCGGTCGAGAACCGCCGTGTCGTTTTCAAAGGCGCGGAGCTTTTTGAGTTCCTCCGGCTTTGTGCGCCAGCCGTCGCCGATGAGCTCCCGCACGAGCGCGGACAGCGCCGGGTTCACCTGATCGAGCCAGCGGCGGTGATCGATGCCGTTCGTGACGAAGGTATAGCGCTCCGGCGTCAGCGAGCAGACATCCCGGAAGAGGTCGTTTTTGAGGATCTCGCCGTGCAGGGTGGACACGCCGTTGATGCGGAAGCAGACGGCCTGGCAGAGGTTCGCCATATGCACGCTGCCGCCGGAGAGGATCAGGCAGCGCTCGACGCGGCCCTGATCGCCGTGGAACGCCTCGCGCAGATAATTGCCCCAGCGGATATTGAGCTCGCGGATGATCTGCCAGACACGCGGCAGAAGCTCCTGCACCAGGCCCTGCGGCCACTTCTCGAGCGCCTCGGACATGACGGTGTGGTTCGTATAGGCGACGCTGCCGCGCACGGCCTCCATCGCCTCATCCCAGCCGAGGCCGTCCTCATCCATGAAGATACGCATGAGCTCGGGGATGATGAGCGTCGGGTGGGTGTCGTTGATCTGAATGACATGATGCTCTGGGAACGAGCGGACATCGCCCCACGCAGCGCGGTGCTTTTTCACCAGATCCTGCGCCGTCGCGGAGACGAAGAAATACTGCTGCTTCAGACGCAGCTCCTTGCCCTGCGGGTGATCGTCCGCGGGATACAGCACCTTCGTGATGACCTCCGCATTCGTGCGCTCGGCCAGCGCCTTTTCATACTGCCCGCCGGAAAAGAGGAACATATCGAGGCTTTCGGGACTGTGCGCCTCCCACAGACGCAGGGTGTTCACGCGGCCCTTATAGCCGCTGATGAGCATATCCCGCGGCACCGCGAGAACGCTGGTATAGCCCGTCTGGGTCGTCCGGCACATACCGGTGTGATCCCATTCCTCCTCGACATGACCGCCGAAGCGCACTTCGCAGGTATCCTCCTCCCGGGGAACGAGCCAGCTGTGCGCGCCGAGACGCCAGTCATCGGCAACCTCGGTCTGCGCGCCGTTTTTCATCACCTGCCGGAACAGGCCGTGCTCATAGCAGATCGAATAGCTCATCGCGGGGATATTCAGCGTGGCCATGCTGTCGGAATAGCAGGCGGCCAGACGGCCGAGGCCTCCGTTTCCGAGGCCCGCATCCGGCTCGCACTCAAAGATCTCCGACGCATCACGGCCCATCTCCGCCAGCGCCTCCGTCAGCTCCCGGCCGATGCCGAGATTATAGGCGTTCTTCATCAGGCTCCGGCCGAGCAGAAACTCCATCGACAGGTAATGCACCTGCCGGTACGGCGCCGGCTCCTGAACCGAGAGGTTCCGGCTCATCATCTCACGGACCACCATCGCCACCGCCTGGAAAACCTGCTCGTCGGTGGCGGCTTTGCCGTTCACGCCAAAATAGGCGCAGAGCTTATCTTCGATCGCTGCGTGCAGCTCGCTGGTTGTAATTTCTGACATAATTGCTCCTTGAAAATGCTTGGATTATACCACAGCCCCCTTGGGCACAAGGATGGGCAGGCGTTCACTGCCGGCCAGAAAACAGTTCTTCTGAATGACAACATCCTTGTCCGCGATGACGCATTTGAGCTGTGCTCCGGCCTCGATCACGGTATCCTGTAGGATGACGCAGTTTTGCAGCTTCACGCCCTTGCCGACCCGGACGCCGCGGAAAAGGACGCAGTTTTCGAGCTCACCCTCCACATAGCAGCCGTCGGCCACGAGGCAGTTGCGTACCTGCGCCGTGTCGCTGTAATAGGTGCTGACCTCGGCGCGTTCCTTCGTGCGGATCGGCCGGCCCGCCGGGAAGAAGCCGGTCATGATCTCCGGCTCCAGCATATCCATGCTGGCGCGATAATACTCCGCCGCCGTGGAAATACGGCGCAGATAACCGTCATGGACATAGATGCCGACGCGGCCGCCCCCGGCGAGATAATTCGCCAGCGCGTCCCGGTGGAAATGGATGCGGCTGCCGTCGGAGCAGAAATCCATGAACGAGAGCAGAAGCTCCTTTTTGAGGAGATAGATCTCCGTCGAGACAAGCCCCTCAAACTTATCGCCGTTCGAGAAAACGAGCTTTGTCGAGAAGCCGTCGTCACCGGGGACGAAGCGATGGTGAGCATACGCCGGCTCGCCCGTCACACAGACGGCGGTGATCTCCGCGCCGGTGCGGCGGTGCTGCTCCATGGCGGCGCCCAGATCGACATTGCCGACCACGTCGCCGGACGCGAGAACGATGTTCTCATGGGGGACATCTTCAATATATGAGCGCACGCTGCGAAGCGCCTCCATGCAGCCGGAAAAGTGTCCGGAATGGGCCTCCCGCAGGCCGAAGGGCGGCAGCAGGCGCAGACCGCCGTTCCGGCGGGACAGCCCCCAGTCCTTGCCGCTGGACAGATGGTCGAGAAGGCTCTGGTAGTCCCGCTCCATGATGACGCCCACATCGCGCACACCGGCGTTCACCATCGCGGAGAGCGCGAAGTCGATGAGACGGTAGCGGCCGCCGAACGGGATCGAGGCGGTGCTGCGGTGCGCCACAAGCTCCCGAAGCTCGGGATCGGAACGGAGCGTATAGATGATGCCCTGAAAATCGTTTTTCATTATGCGCCCTCCACATCGTCATAGATCATGGCGTTCGGAGCGACCTCCGCGCCCTCGTGCACGGTCACATCCGGGCCGATCGTGGCCACGCCCCATGCCTCCGAGCCGTCCGGCTCGGTGCCGACCTTCGCGCCGGCGCAGACGCGGGCGTTCTCGCCGAGGATTGAAAAGCGAACCTCCGCACCGGCCTCCACAACGGCGCCGGGCATCAGCACGCTGTATTCCACCTTCGCGCCTTCCCGCACCGTCACCTGATTTGACAGGACGCTGTTGAACACGCTGCCCTCCACGATGCAGCCTTCGGTCACGATGGAGTGGCGGATGTCGGCGTTCTTTCCGACCACCTGCGGCGGACGGATGGGACTGCGGCTCAGGATGGGCCAGTCGGGGTCATACAGCCCGATGAGCTCCGGCGTCAGCATATCCATGTTGGCGTCCCACAGGCTCGTGATCGTGCCCACGTCGCGCCAGTAGCCCTGGAACCGGTAGGGCCAGAGCTTCTCCCCCGCCGCCAGCAGACGCGGGATGATGTTCTTGCCGAAATCGAACTCGCTGTTCGGGTCGTTATCGTCGTCAATGAGCGCCTGACGCAGGGTCTTCCATGTGAAGATGTAGATTCCCATGGAGGCGAGATCGCTCTTCGGATGGGCGGGCTTTTCCTCGAACTCGCAGATATAGCCGTCCTCGCCGACATTCATGATGCCGAAGCGGGTCGCCTCCGCGAGACTCACCTGGATCACGGCGATGGAGCAGGCCGCCCCCTTCTCCTTGTGCTCGCGGAGCATATCGGAGTAGTCCATCTTGTAGATGTGGTCGCCGGAGAGGATGAGGACATATTCGGGATCCCAGAGGTCGATAAAATCCAGATTCTGAAAAATGGCATTGGCCGTGCCGGAGAACCAGTTGCCCTTCTCCCCGGCCGACATATAGGGCGGCAGGATATACACGCCGCCGTCGTCCCCATCCAGATCCCAGGGCTGACCGCTGCCGACATAGGCATTGAGCTTCATGGGCCGGTACTGCGTCAGCACGCCGACGGTATCAATGCCGGAGTTGACGCAGTTGGACAGAGGGAAGTCGATGATGCGGTATTTCCCACCAAAGGGCATATTGGGCTTGGCCACGTTTGACGTGAGGGCATACAGCCGGGAACCCTGCCCTCCTGCCAGCAGCATGGCGATACATTCCTTTTTCACCGGAGCACCTCCTGTTGGGGATGTAGTATTTTGGGGCCTTTCAGTTAAACTTGCCCATGGCCTTCTCCGGGCCATGGAGGATATATTCTTCCGCTGCCTCCGCCGCGGCGGCACAGGCTGCCGCAAACGCCTCGGCGTCCTGATTCCGGGGCACGCCCAGAACCCAGTCGATCTGCTCCTGCCCGCCGGAGACCGGCGCGCCGACGCCGATCTTGATCCGGGGAAAAGCCTCCGTGCCGAGATGGGATATGATGCTCTTGAGGCCGTTATGTCCGCCGGCGGAGCCTTTTGTCCGGATGCGGAGCTTTCCGCAGGGCAGCGATATATCGTCCGACAGGACCAGCACGTGGTCGGCGGGGATCTTGAAAAACCGCGCCGCCGCGCCCACGGTCTCGCCGGAATTATTCATATAGGTCTGCGGCTTCATGATGAGCGCCGTGTCGCCGTTTGGGAGCGTCCACTTCCCCGTCAGCGCCCGAAAGCGTAGTCGGGTCACGGAGACGTTATGGTTTTTGCTCAGCGCATCCGCCGCCAGAAAACCGGCGTTGTGCCGCGTCCCGGCATATTTCGGGCCGGGATTGCCCAGACAGACCACGAGCCATTGTATGCCGGAAGCTCTGCCGAACATCAGGAAAACAGGTCAGAGAGGGATTCGTCGTCGTGAATCTTCTGGATCGCGGACGCGAACATGGGCGCGACGGAGAGATACTTGATGCGCTCGATCTGCGGCTTGTCCTGAGGATAGGGGATGGTGTCAAGAAGCAGCAGTTCCTCGAGCGCGCTGTTTTCGATGCGCTCCAGTGCGGGGCCGGACAGCACGCCGTGGCTCGCGCAGGCATAAACACGCCGGGCGCCGCCGATCTCCTTGAGCGCCGCGGCCGCGCCGCAGAGAGAGCCCGCGGTATCGACCATATCGTCGAGGATGATGACATCCTTGCCCTCGACATGGCCGATGAGGTTCATGACCTCGGACTGGTTGGCGCGCTCGCGGCGCTTATCCACGATGGCAAGGCCGGTGCCGAGCTTCATCGCGATGCTGCGGGCACGGGCCACGCTGCCTACGTCGGGAGAGGCGACAATGACATCTTCGTTGCCGACGCCGAAGCGCTCGATGTAGTGACTGACGAACACCGCGCCGCCCTGCATATTGTCCACGGGAATGTCGAAGAAGCCCTGGATCTGGGACGCGTGAAGATCCATGGTCAGCACACGGTCGGCGCCGGCGGTGGTCAGCAGGTTCGCAACCAGCTTGGCCGAGATGGGATCGCGGCTTTTGGCCTTGCGGTCCTGACGGGCATAGCCGAAATACGGTATAACCGCCGTGATGCGGCCGGCGGAAGCGCGGCGCATGGCGTCGATCATGACGAGCAGCTCCATGAGGTTGTCGTTCACGGGGCCGCAGGTCGACTGAATCAGGAACACGTCCGCACCGCGAACCGGCTCATACACCGAGACGGAGCATTCCCCGTCGGCAAAGTTCGTGCAGACCGCGTTGCCGAGAGGCAGGCCCAGACAATCGCTGATGCCCTGCGCCAGCGCGGCGTTGGAGTTGCCCGCGAAGAGCTTGATGTTTTTTCCCTGAGATATCATTGGAGTGATCCCCCTACCCATAAAAAATATTATAAAGTTTTCTTTCTTTTTGCGTCCGTGCTTATATCTAAATACGCGCATTTTCAGACGATACATATTATATCAAAACGCCTCGATAATTGAAAGTCCTTCCGGCGATTTGTCAGCATTTTTTAACCATTTTGCCTCCGGCTGCGGCAAAAAACTCTCCGACGCCGCCAAGCCGCCGGAGAGTTTCCGATGAATATTCCGTTTTTCGCCGCCGTTCAGCGCATAAGCTCCGCGAGAAGCTCCTCCCGGCTGATCGCGGTCAGGCCGGGCAGCGGCCCGCTCCCGCCGCAGAGCGCCGCGGCATAGCCGCCGGGCAGCGTGTAATCCCGGAAGCACAGCCCGGGCAGGCCGTGGATGACATCCGCCTCGGACAGCGACAGCATCCGCTCATCGCTCACGGCCTTCACCCACGCTTCCTTGCGCGTCCAGAGGCGGAAAAGCGCCGCGTTCTGCTCATTCTCCGGCAGAGAGGACAGCCATGCCTGCTCCGACGGATGAAACCGCCGCGCAAGGCTCCGGCGTGTTTGGCGCATCTGCTGCACATCCGCGCCCACCGGCCGCCCGCTCACGGCGCAGAGGACATACCGCCCGGAGTGGGACAGGCTGAACCACACGTCGTCTCTGTCCGCCAGCACCGGCTTGCCCGCCGGACGCAGCGTCACGCGATCCAGCTCACCGCCCGTCAGGCCCCGCCGCTTCATCGCCGCGGCAAACAGAAGCCCCGCCGCGAGGCTCTCCGCCCGGGCTTTTTCGTTTTTCAGTGCTTCCCAGCGTGCGCGCCGCCATTCGGGAAGCAACAGCGCCGCCTCATCCGGCAGCGTCATGCCGTCCCGGTCAAACACAAACAGCTCCGTCATCGTCTCTTACCAAACCGGCTCATACCAGTAGAAGTAGGTCGTGTAATTCTGCATACGGTACAGCGCCAGATCGGGATGGCGCTCCTGCCGGGTGGCCTCGAGCTCCACATCGTAGATCCAGTCGATCCCGTCCTCCGGGATGACCACGAACGCGTGCGCGCCGTGATACTGATTCACCTCGGCCGAGACGATATAGGCCTCCTGCCCCAGCACCCGCGCCAGCATACCGAACGCCGCCGCAAAGCCGTAGCAGGTACCGCCGCCGTTATGGAAAAAGCGCAGCGCGCGATTGTATTCCCAGCCCATCGCGCCCGGCTCCAGCGGGGTCATGTCCTCCGGCTGCACCAGGTATTCGCCAAAATACTTCACATAGAGATACGCCGCCTGCAGCGCAGCCTCGTCGTCGAGCGCATCCGCGCCGATCTCCTCCAGCGCCCCGCGCAGGTACCCATCGAGCTCCGCGCTGCCGGTGGTATACCCGCCGTCCGGGGCAAAGCTCCACACGTCGTAGTCCGCGTTGCAGACAAGCGTTCCGTCCTCCCAGACGGCATAGAGCCAGTTATACGCCCGATGCACACCCGGCTCGGCCGCCGGGACGGCCCCGTCCGTGACCGCGTCGGCGATATACGCCCACGCGTAATCCTCCCGGCTTATGTCCGCCGGAAGGCATTCGGCCAGAAACAGCCCCGTCTCATCCAAGGTTCGGCCCGCCAGGCGCACCAGCACGACCGCCAGCTCCTCCCGGAGGATTAGTTCGTCATTCCCGGCGCTTTTCCCGCTCCGGGCCGTCACGCCCGCGGTGACATCCGCCGCCAGCACACGCGCCCGTGCGCCGTCCTCGTCCGGAAGCGCCTCCGCCAGACGGCAGAGGATATACGAAAGCTCCTGCCGTGACACCGCCTCATCCGGGCCGAAGCAGCCGTCCTCCGTTTCCGGAAGAAGACCCGCCGCGAAGAGCGACGCCGCCTCGCGATAGCCGGAGTCGCCCGCCTGATAATCCGCAAAAGCCGGCGACGACGCCGTCAGCCCCTCGAGCATCGGGGCCAGCATACGGCACAGCGCGCTTCTGGTCACGGTCTGCGCCGGGTCGAATTGTCCGCTGCCCCGGTTTTTCATGAGCGCGGGATGCCCGTCCTGTGCCGCGAGCGTCAGAACCGCCGTCGGCGGCGGCGTGGAAACCGTCAGAACCTGCGGTTCGGGTGAAGATGACACATCCGCCGTCGTCTGCGCCGCCCCGCAGCCGCAGAGAACGAGCAGCATCAGGAGGCCGAGCCATGCGATATTCTGTTTTCGGCCTTTCTCTCTCATACGGCCCTTTCCATCAAAGATGGAACCGTGAGTGCACTCACGGTTCCATCGTATTCCCTTTTGGCGTCGGTTCAGTCGGCCAGATAGCCGACCAGAAGGCCCATCACGCCGGTATCATCCGTGACCGTGACCGTCTCGGTCGTCTCGTCATACTGCAGGCTCGCGCCCAGCGCATCGAGGATGCCGCCAAGAGCGATCTTGAGCTGGCCGTCCTCGACATAGGTCTCAATGCCGAGCGCGCTCAGCTCCTCCGCGCCGAGCTCGACGGTCGTCGTGTCCGCGCCGTCCTCGACGAGGATGACCACGCCGCTGTACTCAACGCCCGGCTCAAAGGCCTCGATCTTCGTGCCGACGGAGGTGTCATACGCCGCCTCGCTGCCGCTCATGCCGCAATCGACATAGATGGCAAGGCTCTTGCCCTCGGGGGCCTTGACGACCGCGCCGTCCGCCATCGTGAATCTGTAGAGGTTCGAGTCGCCGGTGACCGTCCAGACGGAATCGGCGTCCATCGCCATGCGTACGCCCCAGATGGTGTCGTAGCTCTCGTTGTAGATGCAGCGCGCCAGCGTCGCCTCGACGGCGGTCATGTCCTCGGTCGCCTCCGTCAGCTCTTCCGCGGGCATGGAGGCCACGACCTCGTTCCAGTAGTTGTTCCAGCTCGTCACCGTGCCGCCGACGACCTTGCCGGTCAGCTCGGCGTTTTCAAGGGACAGCACCATCTTGCGGAAGTAGTCCTCGTGCAGGACGTCGCCCTCGGCGCTCATGTTCTTAAAGACGATCTCATCGCCCACATACTCCGCGCCGTCCACGGGATAGATGCCGGAGGCCATCGGGTCATAGGCGTAGGCGGTGTGGACAAGAACGCCGGTGCGGCTGTGCAGCTCGCAGCTATCGAACACGACCTTGCCGTTGTGGCAGGCGATGTCGATGATCGTGCCGTTCACATGATCGGCCATCAGCCTGGAGATGCCGGTGCTCGTGGACTCGTAATCCGCCGGGGTCGTGCCGTCGGCAAAGACGACATCCTCGGGCATGGTGGACAGATAGGTGTTGCGGATCTCCGCGACGGCCTGGCTGTCTGCGCCGGACATATCCGCGTGCATCTTGATGGGATAATCGTTCGCGATCAGCTCCGTGCGGCCATCCGCCGTCGCGGCGGGAACGAGCAGGTCGGCCTCGCCGTCATAGGGGGCGACCGCCGTCTCCGAGGCGTTCTCAAGGCTGTCGATGATCGCGGTCGCCGTGCGGCAGATGGTGATCGCGGTGTTGCCCGCGACGACATGGCTGCCGTAGGCTTCGAGCGCGCAGCCCGCCGCGTCATAGATCGCGTAGCCGCCGAGGCCCATGTTCTCCACGTCGGAGTTCACGACATACATGGTCGCGGAGGTGTTGTCGAAGCTCAGCGCGCCCCAGGCGTTGGTCAGCGCCGTGCTGTTCAGGCACCAGACATCGCCGCCCATGAGCAGGAAAGCACGGGTGCTGTGGTTCAGGAAGGAGCTGTCCACGATGATAAGATCGGACAGCTGAGAGACGTTCTTATCGCGGGTCGAAGCCGGGATATGGACGATGGGACGGCCCGTGCCGGACGCCTCGCCGTAGATGTTTTTGAGCTCAAGGGACTTGCCGTTGAAGGCAATGCCCGTGCCGGGCGCGGTCTCCGTCGCGCCGGAGGCAAGCTCCTCGTCCTCCGCAACATCCATAACGATGACGGAGTTATACATATTGCCGTCGGGCGCTTCATAGTAATCTTCCGCGCCGCCGATCATGTAGGTGGTATCGGTATCGGTCAGGGAGTTGATGACGATGCCGGAGTTGCCGACAGCGTTCTCCTCGTCCCAGGCCTCCGCCCCGCAGTAGAGCTCGATGCCGTCGATGACATTCAGCTCGCCGGAGGCGGGCGCGGTCACGGGCGCTTTCGTCTCGACCGTGTAGTCGTCGGTGATGTTCTGCGACATGGTATAGCCCGCGTCGCCGAACTCAAAGTAAATCGCAGCACGGGTGCCGAGGATGTTCACCGCCTTGGTGGAGTTATCCGGCGGGGCGCTGGTGGCGCGGCCGCCCTGCGACGTGTCCGGCATATCGGACGCGGCGAGACCGCCGACGGACAAAACCATGCACAGGCTCAGAAACAATGCGAGGAATTTGGTTGTTTTCATGGGCTTTTCCTTTCTCCGATGCTCGTTTATTTCATGACATTCCGCCAATCATTATAACTCTTTTCCGAAAAAAAACAATCCCTTATTCAAGATCTATGCCGTTGACACAGAGATTAAAATGCTTTAATATGCGAGATATGAAGAAAGATATTTTGATTCGACCGATTGCGATTTGCGTCCTGCTGCTTTGCGTCCTGCTGGCAGTATTTTTCCTGTCAGCCTGCCGCGCCGCACAGCCAAGCGCCCCGGCCGTTGCCTCCTCCGAAACGGAAGAGCCGGCGGACATCCCCGCTTCGTCCGACGCAGAGCTCGCCCCGGCTGCCCAGACGGGCGTGCGTCCGCTCGATCTGACGGCGCCGCACACCGTCCCTGACGGCGTCACATACGCCGACGGCGCATACGCCGTCACCTCCGCCGGAACCTATCGCCTGACCGGCTCTCTGGAGGGCTCCCTCACCGTCGCCGCTGACGGCCCGGTGGAGCTGATTCTTGCCGGTGTGAGCATCACGGGCCCCGACTGCGTCCGGGTGCTCTCCCCCGACCCCGTGACCATCACGGCCGAGAGCGGCACGGTGAATGTCCTTTCGGACAGCGCCGCCGACACCTCGGGTGAGACCTCCGCGGAGACTGCCGCCGAGGCCGAAGAGGCCGCGGTCGAAGAGGAGGAAGACGCCTCCGGCGCCGTTGTGTATTCCAAGGCTCCGCTGACCATCGGCGGCGAGGGGACGCTGACCATCCGCGCCGGGATCAACAACGGCATCCGCTGCAAGGACACGCTGACCATCGGCGGCGGTGTTGTCGATGTCTCCGCCGTGAACCACGGCCTCAAGACAAAGGGCGCGCTCACCGTCACCGGCGGCGCGCTGACGGTCGACGCCGGAGCCGACGGCCTCGTCGCCGAGGAGACCCGTCTTGACAGCGGCACCGTCTCCATCACCGGCGGCACCGTCGCCATCACGGCAGCGGATGACGGCATCCGCGCAGGCGCGGCGCTCATCGCCGACGGCGTCATCACCATCGAGAGTGCGTGCGACGCCATTCAGACCGCGTCCGATCTCACCGTTTCCGGCGGTACGCTCTCCATCGTGGCCGGCGGCGGAGGCGGAAACGCCAGCAGCAAGTCCGGCGACAGCTTCGGCCCCTGGTCGCAGACGACCGCCGTCGAGGTCACCGGCAAGGGTCTCAAATCCGACGGCACAATCCATATTTCCGGCGGCAGCATCGACCTGAACACCGCCAACGACAGCATCCACTGCGGCACCGTCTTTACCATGGACGGCGGGCACGTCACTGTCTGTTCGAGCGACGACGCCGTACACGCGGACGATATGCTGGTCGTGAACGACGGCGTCATCGCGATCACCGACTGCTTCGAGGGCCTCGAGGCCTACGCCGTCGAGATCCACGGCGGCAATGTCGATATCCGTGCCGTGAACGACGGCGTGAACGCCAACGGCCCGGAGGGGATGTTCGGCGGCATGAACCAGAACACCGATTTTGTCTCCGTCAGCGGCGCGGAAAGAACCTATTTCGCCCAGTCCGGCGGCACGCTGAACCTCGTCGTCACCGGCAGCATGAGCAACATGGGCGACGGCATCGACTCGAACGGCTATGTCATCATCTCCGGCGGCGAGCTGATCGTCTCCACCTTCGGCTCCTTCATGGAAAACGGCATCGACACCGGCACCGGCGGCCCCATCGTCACGGGCGGCATGGTCATCGCCGGCGGTTCCTCCGCCATGTCGGAGAGCTTCAGCTCCTACTCCACGCAGTGCTGCGCCGTCATCGCGACAAGCGCCACGCCCGCGAACACCGAGGTCACCCTCGCCGACGAGGACGGCAACGTCCTCTGGATCGCCACGCTGGAGGACAGCTTCACGAACCTGCAGATCTCCCATCCGGATATGACGGTCGGGCATATCTACACCGTTTCGTATAACGGCCAGACCACCACGCTCGACTTCACCGAGACGAACCGCATCAGCAGCTCCCGCGGTTTTGGCTTCGGCCGTCCCTTTTAACGTGCAGATACAGCCGCTTCCTTGAAAGCGGCTGTTTTCTATGCTATAATTGTGAAACAATTAATTTTTGAGAGGAGAATCCCCATGAAAAAGCTTCTGTCCATCCTGCTGGCACTGACGCTGATGCTGAGCCTGGCCGTCCTCGGCTACGCTTCCGGCGAGGCCTCCGCCGAGGAAGATACCGGGCCGAAGGCCGTCCTCGTCTTCGGCGATGACGGCGAGGATATCGAAAACGAGCAGACCGAGGGCTTTGAACTCAGCTTCTACGATGGCGGCGCTCTGACCGAGACCGGCCTCCGCGGCTTTCTCTTCACCTCCGACAGCTCCGACGCGGCGCTGCTCTACTCCGAGCCCGCCGTTGAGCCCGGCCTGACCTTCACGCTCGGCGGCGACGCCGCAAACTATGACCTTGCGGACTTCCCCGGCTCGGCGGATGCGGTCGCGTTCCTGCAGTCCGTCGGGGTTGACACCGCCGACTCCGTCATCCTCCTCGGCGACGATCAGGCCGCCGATTCCTGCCCCCCGGTCATCTCCGCCAAGGGCTGGACGAACCTCACTATCGAGGGTGTTGCCCTGCTTGCTGAGGGCGCGGCCCGCAGCGCGTTCTACTCCGACGTCTCCGGCGGCAGCACCGTCCCCGGCCCCGGTTCCGGCGGCGCGCAGGGCAGCGAGGCCCCCGTTGTCATCGTGAGCAACTCCCTGCTCGAGACCACCGGCGGCGGCAGCATCGACAGTGAGATCTCCGTCGGCAGCTCCGGCGGCCGTGCCCGCGGCATCCAGCCCCAGGGCAAGAGCGTCACCTACCTCTACAACTCCGCCATTGTGTCCCGCACCTGGGGTGCCTGGAGCACCGACTCCGCCCGTCAGGGCCTTGACCTCGTCGCCTGGCGCAGCCTCGGTCTGAGCCAGGGCGGCTACGGTGCTTACGCCGACACGAGCTGCCATGTCTTCCTGTACGGCAGCACCCTCATCGGCAGCTCCGACGGCATCGTCGCCTCGAACAACGGCGAGATCTATGTCACGAGCAGCGACGACACGACGAACACCACCGAGCTGCGCGCCGTCATGAACAAGACCACCTCCACCCGCGACCTGAGCTGGGAGGATAACGGCGCGAGCGGTGAGCCGATGGACAGCGTCATCATGGGCGGCCAGACGGCCATTCAGTTCCATATGCCCGACCAGGGCCACTCCGGCGCGAAGAACCAGACCCAGGGCACGCTCTACATGAAGGGCGGCGCGCTCGTGACCGACGAGAGCCTGATAAACGGCGGCTTCGATTCGCTCGCCGCCTACAACCAGCACTATGCCGGCGCCTGCCTCGTCACGAAATCCGCCCAGACCAACGCGCTCTTCTGCGGAACGACGATGGAGAGCTGGAACGGCGTTCTCATCCACTGCATGATTAACTCCGACTCGAACGTCAACAACATCGCCGACGGCGACGAGACCATCGGCAGCACCGTCACCATGCAGGACATGGACGTCGCCGGCGATATCGTCCACGACGACTATCAGCGCGAGCTGTACCTCAACCTCGACAACACCACCCTCACCGGCGCGATCTACTCCAACACCTGTGAGGACTGGAACGCCCTGTGCGAGGCCGAGTTTGACGGCGAGTACATCCTGAACCCCGACGGGTATGAGACCTGGTGGGGCGTCACCGTCAACCTCGCAAACGGCGCGGTCTGGAACGTCACGGAAACCTCCGTCGTCACCGACCTTATCATCAACGACGGCTGCACCGTGAACGGCGTCATCACCGAGAACGAAAACGGCACCCTGACCATCGCGCCGCTCGCCTCCGGCGAAGCCTCGTAACGCGATGATCACACCGCCTGCCGAACCGATCGTCTATTCGCTCGGTTCCACGATTACCCGCTTCACCGGGTTTTTCTATCAGGGGTATCTGATCCCCCTTTTCCTGACCGTCCTCACGCTCCGCCTCTGTGCGGAGCGCGGACGGCTTGTCCGCTCTGCGGCGGAGATCCTCGGCGTCATGCTCGCCGGGGTGGGGCTGTATCTTCTCTGCGCGCCCATCATCGGCAATTTCACGACCATCGGCACCGTCAGTCATATCATGCTGATGTCGCTCGTCATCCTGTACGCCGCCTTCTGCTGCCCCATGCCGCTTCCGTCAAAGGTCGTCCTGGTTGCGGCGATCCTGACGAATGTGAATTTTTCCCAGTCCATCTGCACCCAGTGCCTCATGCCGGTGCTCCCCGTGAGTTTTTCAAACGTCATCCAGCTTCTGCTTCTCGTCGTCGCGCTGGTCGAGATCTATATCTTCCGTCCCTCCGACGCGGAATACATCATCCCCACCGGCTATTGGTGTTCCATGCTCGTGATCGCGGTGCTGTCCACCGCCTGTCTCTACAGCATCCGCATCGTCGGCGGACGCGGGCTTTACTTCTATTTTCCGAGCTGGGTGATCGTCACCGTGATTCTGGCGGCGTTTTACCTCGTAAACCTGCTGATCTACTACCTTTATCATACGCTCGTCAAGGAGCATCGCGCCTCCTCGTCCGTGAAGGCCATGCAGGCCAAGCTCGAGCAGGATCTCGAGTTCTACCGCCGCTCGGAAACCATCGTGCAGGAGTATCACGCCCTGCGGCATGAGCTGAAAAACCACATCGCACTCATGGAAAATCTGCTGCGGGATAAGCAGTACGACAAGCTGGAACGCTACTTCGCCGATTATACGGGGAAGATCACGCCGCTGCTTGCGGAATTCCGCTGTGCAAATCCGCTGGTGAGCTCCGTCATCTCCCACCAGATGAACACCGCGCTGGCCGCCGGCGTGACCCTCGACGTGATCGCCGCCGTGCCGGAAAAGCTCGGCATCGCGGACGACGACCTCTGCTCCGTGCTCTCCAATATGCTGGATAACGGCGTGGAGGGCTGCCTCCGGGCCGGACAGAACCTGGTTCGGGCGACACTCCACACCGACCGGGACTGCCTCTTTATCACGGTCACAAACCCCGTCGCCGGGGATATTCTCAAGGAGAACCCCACACTGCTCTCTACCAAGGAGAACGCCTCCTCCCACGGCTTCGGCATTCCGATCCTGCGGCGTATCACGGAAAAGTACGACGGCATCATCACCTTCCATGTCGAGGACGGCTGGTTCACCGCCGACGCCATGATGTATATGGAGGACGAGCCATGAATAAGCTGACGGTCGCCTTCTGCGACGATGACGCGGTATTTCGCGGTCTTTTGCGCCGCGAAGCGGAAAAAACGCTTGCCGGCGCCGGTCTTTCCGCCGTCTGCTTCGAGGCGTCCTCCGCCGAGGAGTTCTTCATGGCCGCGGGACATCTGCTCTTCGACCTCATCTTTCTCGACATCGATATGCCCGGCATGGACGGCATCCGTCTCGGCGAACTGCTTCGCAGCCAGAGCTGCCGGTCGGATATCGTCTACGTCTCCAACATGGAAGACAAGGTCTATGAGATCTTCCCCGTGCACCCGTGGGCGTTTATCCGCAAGAGCCGCTACGCCGAAGAGCTGCCCGGCGTTCTCGCCGAATACGCCCGCTCGCGGCGAAAAACCGCCGATACGCTCCTCCTGACCGGCATCAGCGGCGAGATGCTCTCCATCGACCCCGCCGGACTTGTCTACGCCGAGGCCGTCGGAAAGACGCAGAAGCTCGTTTTTCCCGCGGCGGAGCCGCTGCTCATCCGCACCTCCATGCAGGAGCTGGAGGCAGTCCTTCTCCCCCACGGCTTCATCCGCATACACAAGGGCTTCCTCGTCAATTACCGCTTTATACGAAAAATCACCTCCCGCAGCGTCCTTTTGGACACGGGAGGCGATCTGCCGGTCGGCCGGGACCGGCTCAGCGCCGCACGGGAGCGTTATCTCGCGCTGATGAAATGGAAAGGCCTGAACCGCCCGACCTGAACAAACACGGAACGATGGCGTACCATCGTTCCGTGTTTGTTATTCCGCTTCGGGAGCACCGCTCTCCAGCAGGCCCCAGACCACCCACAACATGGGCGCGGTCAGGCACAGGCCGAGACCGAAGAAATCCTGAATCATATAGCACAAAAACGCGCTTCCGAGCGCCGGGATCAGCGCGTTTTCCTTCCTGCGGCGCACCCATGTCACCAGCGAGCAGACCGCCGCCGCCATATACGCAAGGCCGCCTATCAGGCCGAAATTCAGGCAGTACCCGAGATAGACATTGTGGGCATTTCCGACGGAGACCACGCGTTCCCGCCCCAGCGCCTCGATATACCGGCTCCAGCGGATGTCGAACCGCTCCGCCGTTGTTCCCGGGCCGCCGCCGAGCCATGGCTTTTCCCAAATCAGCTGCCAGCCCTGTTTCCAGATCTGACCCCGGTGCGAGCCGAACTCGTCCGACAGCTCTCCGTGCAGCACACGGGAAATTTCATGGAGCGTGCCGGACTGTCCCGGCCAGAAATACAGCGCGCCGAGACCCAGAAGCGTCACACCTCCGGACACGCCCGCCGCGATGCGGGCCGTTTTTTTCTTCCGGATCGCCACCGGGACCGTCACGAGCGCCGTTCCACCCAGGGCCAGCAGGCCCGCATCCACATCGCAGGCAAACAGCACGGACAGGGAAAGCGCCCCGGGCAGAAGCATCAGGCTGTCTTTCTGATTCTCCGACAGCACCGCAAAGGTGACGAGGAGCGGCGCCGCAAGGCAGAGATAGGCCGCCAGAAGCCCGGTGTTTCCGATCGTACCCAGAAACGGCGCGTTCAGCGCTTCGTATTTGTCGTAGTAATTCAGCCCCTCCGGATACAGCCAAAAGGGATCCAGACCGCCGAGCTGCAAAACCGCAATGACACAGCAGATCGCCGCCGAGATGCCCAGCGCCCAGGCATAGCGCCGCCGCGGCACGGCCAGAAACGACACGCCGTAAAAAATGCTCGCATACAGCAGCGTCGTGATATATCCGTCATAGCGATCCGCCCCGAGCAGGCAGACGCTGCCATACTCGGAAAACAGCGCCGAAACCGCTCCAGCCACCAGAAACACCGCGATCAGCATATGCGCCGGGCGCACATTGACCCTGTACCGCTCTCCACGCACCGCACCGATCACGAGCAGCACCAGCACCACCGCCAGCCACAGGCAGGTCGCCGCAGCAAAAAAGCGGAATTTGGATCCCGTGATGTCGGTATACGCATGAAGCCGCAGGCCGCAGTAAAGCGGAAACAGCCCCAGCATGACCAGAATATATTTATCCGTGACCCATTGGGCGCGGCGAAAATACATAGTGAGCCTCCCAAATGATAGTACCCTGATTTTACCACAGACGCCCCGCCTTTTCAATCCTGCCCGGAGCCGTCCGAAGGCCGTTCACGGTTGACACTTTGTACCTAATATGTTACAATATGTTACAATTTTGTTGTAAACAGCCCTGCCCCACGATATAAAGGTAAATTCAACATGATGAAAAGGCATATAAAAAACCGCATAGCAGCTCTGCTGCTGGCGATGGCGGTTCTGGGCAGCCTGTCGGCTGCTGCCGCAGGAAGCGAGCTTCCCGCGCCGGATGACCTCTTCACGCTCGGCGAGGTCTCCGAGTTCGGCCATATTCCCCTGCAGGATGAGGCCGCCGACACGGTTTCGGCCAGAGCCGCATACAGCGTAATGACCGCCGTCTCCGATGGCGCCGGCACCTCCTATGACCCCCGGACGGACGGAACGCTCCCCTCTGTGCGCGCACAGGGCAGCTGGAACACCTGCTGGGCCATGGCCGCCATCGGCACGGCCGAGCTGGACGGCCTGTATAGCGGCCTGCTCTCCACCTCCCCGGCCGATACCGACCTGAGCGAGCGGCATATGCTCTATTTTCTGACCCATCAGGCGGATGACCCGCTGGGCAACTCCTCCGGGGACTATAACACCAACGAGACCTTCTGGATCACGAAGGGCGGCAACCCGCAGCTTGCCATGATGACGCTGGCGAACTGGCACGGCGCAGCCTCCGAGGCTGCGACCGAATCCGCCTACAGCGGCCTGTCCGGCTCCGATACCCTGCCCGCCGCGTACGCCTACGCCGACGAGCTTCACCTTGAAAACACCTACGCGCTCGACATCGACACCGCCGAAGCGCGCAGCACCCTGCAGTCCATGATTAAGGAGCATGGCGGCGCCGTGCTGTGCCTGTACTTCAAGAGCGACTATCTCTTCGTCGGCTCTCCCTCGGAAGCCGGTGCGGATCCGACGCCGACACCCACGGCAACACCCGATCCCTCGGA
>JBJDYS010000092.1:0-8091 GCA_051867595.1 Oscillospiraceae bacterium | reverse complement strand
GAAACCCCCGAAGAATCTGCGCTTCCTCTTGACGGCGCTCCCGAAGAACCCGACGATACGCCGGACAGCACCGCGGAGGATTTCACGGCCTGCTATTATCAGAATCGCGAATCCTCGCTCACGAACCATGAGGTGATTATCGTCGGCTGGGATGACAATTATCCCGCCGAGAATTTCGGATACTCCGACGCCGGTCTTGTTCCCCCCGGAAACGGCGCCTGGCTCTGCCGCAACTCCTACGGCACAAGCTGGGGCGACGGCGGCTACTTCTGGGTCTCCTATTATGATGCGTCAGTCAGCGCCAACACCAACGGCTCCATCAGCGCACGCGTCACCGTGTTCGACTTCGGCCCGGCCGACAACTATGACAACAACTACGAATATGACGGCGCCGCCATTCTCGGCTATGTAAACGACAGGATCGACGGCAGGGGCGTTTCCACGACCAGCGCCAGCTCCAGTACACGCCGCTGGTATGCCAACATCTTCACCGCAAACGGCAACGGCGCCGCCCGCGGGACCGAGCTGCTCAAGGCCGTCTCGACCTACTCCTACCGCGCCGGCGTACCCTACACCGTCGAGGTCTACACGAACCTCAAAAACACCGAATCTCCCCTCTCCGGCACGCTGGCCGCAACGGTCTCCGGCACGTTCCCCTATGCCGGATTCCACACTGTCGAGCTTCCCGAAGCCGTGACGCTTGAGGAAGGCGAGATGTTCAGCGTGGTATTCCGCGTCGCGATGGCGACGGACAGCTCCGTTTTCGTCCCGGGCTGCAGCACCTCCTCCACCTGGTACAGCACGAACGACTCCGCCGCTGGACAGAGCTTTGTCTCCCTCGACGGCGACGCCTGGATCGACTGCCATAGCCTGACCGGCGCGCCCAATGTCCGCATCAAGGCCTATACCGACAGCGCGGACGCGGTGTTCCCCTTTACCGACGTCCCGGAAACCGCCTGGTATTACCAGGATGTCGAGGCGGCCTGGCTCAAGCTCCTTGTAAACGGTATGTCCGACACCGCCTATGAGCCGGCCGGAACCGCCACCCGCGCACAGGTCGTTACGACCCTGTGGCGGCTCGCCGGAGAGCCCGCTCCGTCCAACGCGTCCGCCTTCTCGGATGTCAAGACCGGTCTTTGGTATTCCGACGCGATCGCATGGGCCAGCGAAAGCGGCATCGTCAACGGCTACACCACCGGAAAGTTCTGTCCCGCAAACCCGATCACCCGGCAGGAGCTCATGACCATTCTCTACCGCTTCGCCGCATTCAACGGCATGGACACCTCGCAGACGGCCTCTCTCACCGGGTTCAAGGACTACGCCTCCGTCGCCTCCTGGGCGGAGGAGGCGGTGATCTGGAGCGTTGCCTCCGGTCTGCAGAACGGCGTCGCCAAAAGCTCGGGCGTCTATCTTGATCCGACCGGATACGTGACCCGCGCACAGCTTGCCGCGTTTCTGAATCGTTTTTCGGAAATGAACGAATAAATCACATAATCCCGGAGAACTGCATATGAACGAAAAAACGCAGACCCGGAAAGCCGTTTTCCTGCGCGGTATGCGGGACGGCTTCCCCATCGGCCTCGGCTATCTGGCGGTGTCCTTTGCGCTGGGCATTGCCGTCAAAAACGCCGGTATGACAGCCTTCCAGGGCTTTCTGATGAGCTGGCTCGGCATGGCCTCCGCCGGCGAATACGCCGCCATCACCGTCATCGCCGCTTCCGCACCTTATTGGGAGATGGCGCTTGTGACCCTCATCACGAACGCACGCTATCTTCTCATGAGCTTCGCGCTGAGCCAGCGGCTGTCCCCGGACACCACGCTGCTTCAGCGTCTTGTCATCGGCTACTCCGTCACGGACGAACTCTTCGGCATCGCCATCCACCAGCCGAAGCCGCTCGACCCGATGTATAGCTACGGCTCCTACCTCGTCGCCATCCCGATGTGGGCCGCCGGCACGGCGCTCGGCGTCATCGCGGGCAATATCCTGCCGCTGCGCGTCATCAGCGCGCTGAGCGTGGCGCTGTTCGGTATGTTCATCGCCGTCATCATCCCGCCGACAAAAGGAAACCGCGTCGTGCTGCTTTTCGTGCTCCTGAGCTTTGCGGCAAGCTTCGCCGTGTCCCGCCTGTCCTGCTTTGCCGGGATGTCCGGCGGCACGAAGGTCATTCTGCTGACCGTTGTTCTCGCGGGCATCGCCGCAGCGGCCTTCCCCATAAAAACCGAGGAAGAGGAGGCGTCCGGCGATGAAGCATAATGTTTACATCTACCTGCTTGTCATGTTCGCGGTCGTGTACGCCATCCGTGTTCTGCCGCTCACACTTGTCCGCAAGCCGATCAAAAACCGCTTTATCCAGTCGTTTTTGTACTATGTGCCGTATGTCACCCTCGCGGTCATGACCTTCCCCGCCATCGTGGACGCAACGCAGTCCCCGCTGGCCGGCGCCGCGGCGCTCGTGCTCGGCGTGATCCTCGCCTGGCTCGGCGCGGGGCTTTTCCCGGTCGCCGTATCCTGCTGCGCGGTGGTGTTTATTCTGGAGCTGTTTCTCGTATGACAAAACCGGAGCCTGACAGGCTCCGGTTTTTTATGCTTGCTCCCTCTGGTATTCCAGAATGTCCCCCGCCTCGCAGTCCAGCGCCTCGCAGATCGCGGCGAGGGTGGAAAACCGGATAGCGGTCACTTTGTTGTTCTTGATCTTCGAGAGATTCACATTCGAGATGCCGACGCGCTCGGCAAGCTCGTTGAGAGACATCTTTCGCTCGACCATCATGCGGTCAAGCCGCAGGACAATATTTCCCATGGCGCACCTCAGATCAGACCGTCGGACTCGCGCTGGAGCTCGGCTCCGTAGGCGAAGACATTCGTCAGCCACAGCATGATGAGGCCCGCTACGACGCCGCCCAGATCCACGCTGATCTCCGCGAACTCCGGGCCGATGACCACCCGGCCGATGATGCTCATGACGAGGCCCACGACCGGCACGGCGATCGAGAAAATGCCGATCTCGCGCACCATGCGGATGTTATCGGGCTGGAACGGCGTTTCCCCCTTCGAGAACTTCGTCTCGCCGCGGGAGGTTTTGATGATCAGATAAATGTTGCGGAACACCATCGCCATCAGCGCCATCAGCAGGATGCCGGTGACCGCGAAAACCGTCAGCGCCGCCATGCTCAGCGCGCCGTCCGCGCCGCTGGCCAGCGAGACCTGAAACCCGTAGATCGTGTTCTGTACGCCATACTCGGCGCACGCCGCCGCCGCATAGTCCCTTGCAAACAGGCACAGGCCCAGAAGAACCGCCATAAAGCCCGTGCCGATCCAGTGGCACACCTCCAGAATTTTTGCCACGATCATGGCCGCTTTGCTCAAACCCTTCATATTTCGAGCCTCCCAGATTCGATATGATTTTCTCCGCTTCCCCGCTCCGGGGTACCGGATGGATAGAGAATACCACGTGATTTAATGTTTGTCAATGCTTTTTTATCGTAAAACATTAAATATTTTTCGTTTTGCATAAATTTAGGCGGCCGGACAACTGTCCGGCCGCCTTCTTTTCGGGCGGCTCAGCCCGCCTCGTCGATGACCTCTTTGGTCAGGCGCTCCGCCTCGCGATAGACCGTCTCGGGATCCTCGCCGACAAAGAACTCGCCCTTCTCGTAGCGGACTTTGCCCGCGATCATGGTAAGCAGCACGTTGCCGGGATTCCCGGAGTAGACGAGATTCTTCACGATGTTGTTCACCGGGCGCATATTGGGCCGGTGCATATCCAAGACGATCAGGTCGGCCTGCTTGCCCTCGGCGATGCCGTCGCAGTCCGCAAGGCCCATGGCCCGCGCTCCGCCGCCGACGGCTGCCTCGAGGATGACGCCGGGATCGCCTGCCGCCGCGTCTTTCTCGTCGAGCTTGGCGAGGATGTTGATGAGGTACATCTCCCGGAACATATCGAGCGCGTTGTTGGAGGCCGGGCCGTCCGTGCCGACGGCGAGCTTCACGCCCGCATCCATGAACCGGCGCAGCGGCGCGATGCCGCTTGCGAGCTTGCCGTTTGAGCAGGCGTTCAGGACGGCATACAGCCCGCGACGGCGGAAAATGTCGATGTCCTCGTCCGTCATCCAGACGCAGTGATAGCCGCCGCCGCCGTACTCAAACAGGCCGAGATCGTCAAAGAGCTTCGTCGGCGTGACGCCGTGGCGCTCGATGCACTGCTCCACCTCGGACTTTGTCTCGGAGTTATGGCTCCAGACCGGGGCTTTCAGCGCATGGGCGGCCTCGGAGACATACTTCAGCATCTCGACGTTCGCCGTGTACTCCGCGTGGAAGCCGAGCTGATAGCTCACGAACGGGCCCATATGGTTGTATTTTTCATAGCTCCGATAGACCTCCGCCCAGTCGTTGTTGGCCGAGAGCGCGTCGCATATCACGGCGCGGAAGCCCCACTCGTTTGCCAGCGCCGCGAACTCGTCGGTGTAGTAGTACATATCAAAGCAGGCCGTGATGCCGTTTGCGAGGTATTCGAGGAAGGCCACCTTGGAAAACGCAACCAGCCGTTCGGGGTTCAGCCGCGCCTCGCGCGGAAACACCTGCCGGAACAGCCAGTCCTGCAGCGGCAGATCGTCCGCCAGCGAACGCAGGAAGGTCATGCCCGAATGAGTGTGGGCGTTTTTGAAGCCCGGCATCAGCAGATCGCCGTTTAAGTCGATCTCGCGCTCAAAGGCCGGGGTCTCGTCCCTGGCCGGGCCGACATAGGCGATCCGGCTGCCATCGACCCAGACCTCGTTTTCCGTCACGTTCAGGCCCTCCAGAACGCGGCCGTTATGGAATCGAATCATGTTGTTTTCCCTCCGAATTTCTCGCGTAAGCTCTCCGCAAACGGCGGATACAATACGCCCTTCTCGGTAATGATCGCCGTGATCAGCTCGTGGTCGGTCACGTCAAAGGCCGGGTTCCAGCACTTCACGTTCTCCGGCGCCATCGGGCGCTCGTACCAGAGCGAGCGGATCTCCTCGCCGCCGCGCAGCTCGATGGGGATATCCGCCCCGGTCGGGCAGTCCATGTCAATCGTGGAGGACGGCAGCAGGAAATACACCGGCACGCCGTAGTGCTTTGCGATGATCGCCGCGCCGGATGTGCCGATCTTGTTCGCCGCGTCGCCGTTTGCCGCCATGCGGTCACAGCCCGCGAGCACGGCCTGGATTTTCCCCTGCTTCATGGCGAGCGACGCCATATTGTCGCAGATCAGCGTGCAGTCAATGCCGGCGTTCTGAAGCTCCCACGCCGTCAGCCTCGCACCCTGCAGGAGCGGTCGCGTTTCGTCCACATACGCCCGGATGTCCATGCCCCGCTCCGCCGCGAGCATCAGCGGGCCGAGGCCCGTGCCGTACTCCGAGGTCGCAAGCGGCCCCGCGTTGCAGTGCGTCAGCACGGTATCGCCCTCATGCAGAAGCTCCAGGCCGTACTCCGCGATGGCGCGGCACATGGCGATATCCTCCGCGTGGATGGCCTCCGCCTCCGCCCGCAGTGCCGCCGTGATCTCCGCCGGACGGCTTCCCGCCATCGAATGGGCAAGCGTCCGCATCCGCTCGGTCTGCCGGGCAAGATTCACCGCCGTCGGGCGGCTGGAAATGAGGTAATCGCAGTCGGCGTCGAGCCGGGCAAGGAAGTCCTCCTCCCCGTAGCTTCGCGCCAGCACATACACCGCATAGGCCGCGAAGATGCCGATCGCGGGCGCGCCGCGCACACGGAGCGCACAGATCGCCTCATACAGCTCCTCCCGTTCGCGAAGCTCGAGATATTGGAGCTTGCCGGGCAGGAGCGTCTGGTCGATAATGCACACCGCGCTCCCGTCCTCCGAGAGCGCGATGTTTCGGATTGTATCTTTCACAGTGCGTCGATCTCCGGCAGCACGGCTGCCACGAGCGCGGAGAAGCGCTCGCCGATGATCTCGCCCATTTCCACGATCTCGATGTGGTTGAGCGGCTTCTGCGTCAGACCCGCGCCTTTATTGGTGATGCAGGAGATGCCGCAGACCTTCATGCCCATGTGGCCCGCGGCCAGCGCCTCGACCGCCGTGGACATACCCACCGCGCCGACGCCGAGCCTGCCGAGGATACGCACCTCCGCCGGGGTCTCATAGCTGGGCCCGGAGAACTGCGCGTAGATGCCCTCCTCCATCGGAAGGCCCATCTCGCGGCCCTTGCGGAGCAGAAGCTCGCGAAGCGCCGGGGTATACAGATGGCTCACATCGGGGAAGCGGGTGCCCAGCTCGTCGATGTTCGGCCCGATCAGCGGGTTGGGTACGCTGTAAAGCACATGGTCGGAAATGACCATCAGCGTGGGCGGCTCCCAGGTCGGGTCAACGCCGCCGGCGGCATTCGTCAGAAACAGCGTTTTGGCGCCGAGCATCGCCATGATCCGGGTCGGCAGCACGACGTCGTGGATGTCATAGCCCTCGTAATAGTGGAGACGGCCCTGCATACACACCACCGGCACACCGGCGATATGACCAAACAGAAACCGTCCGGCATGGCCCGGCGCGGTGGAGACGGGCATCCCGTCGATCTCGCTGTACGGCACGCTGACCTTCACGTCCATGGCCTTGGCCAGAGGGCCGAGGCCCGAGCCGAGAACCAGCGCGATGCGCGGCTCAAAGCCGTCGATCTTCGCCCGCACCTGCTCGGTGCAGCGCAGCACTTTTTCGTAATAGATGTTGCTCATGTCAGCGGCCTCCCATGACCTGTCCCTGCTCACCGGGCTTATCCTCCGGGGACACCTTGAAATCGTTATGCCCGGTCAGCCCGTCGCGGCGCATCATATTCTCGATGACGCTGACGTCACCGGCAATATCCACCGCCTCGGACTGATAGAGCGTGTCGAGCTGCTTTCGGTAGCCCTCGACCAGCGTGTCGGCGATGCGCTCGATATCCGCCTTGGCCTTCGCCATATTGTCCCCGGACACGCCCTGCTCCTCGATGCGGGCGTAGGAATCGAGAAGCTTCAGCGTCGTGGGCAGGTAGTAGTTCATAAACCGCTGGATCTGGGGTTTCTTTTCGGGATGGGCTTCCACCTCCCGGAAGATCGAAGCGGTCAACTCCTGCATCGTGCGGATTTTCTCGCTCATGACCTCGTCCTCGATGTCGATATCCGCCTGACGGATCTGCTCGATGATCTTCTCATACTCCGTGCGGGAAGCCTCTTTCTTCGCGGCCTCACCGGCGGCTTTTGCCTCGTCCTCGGCCTGATACACATAGCGCATATCCTCCGGCTGGATGACCAGCAGGCCGCGGGCGTGGTCGATATAGGCGCGCTCGCCGTAGTAGCCGTGGTCGATCATCTCGGTGAGCTGCTTTTCCAGCTCCTCCACGGACATACCGAGCGTCTTGGCAAGCCCCTCCAGCTTCACGATGCCGGTATTGCCGGAGACCGTCAGGCAGCGCTTGAACGCGGCCGCCTTGCGCTTTGCCTTGCGGCTCGACCAGAGCATCGCGCCGCCGCCGAGCAGGACGGCCACGCCGGTCAGGATCGCCCAAAGCCCGTCACCAACGGCGTTGATGACGCACAGCACGCCGAAGGCCGCAAGGATCCAGCCAAAGACCTCCTTGACCTTCGCGCCGGCGTCCACGGGACGGAGGCCGTTTTCGGCCTTTTCGCGCTCTTCCTCGCGCTCCCGTTCGCGCTCTCTGTGCCGCTCTTCCCGTGCCTGCTCGCGTTCCCGTTCGCGTTCGCGCTCGCGTGTCTGCTGATTCCGGCGGACGGACGAGGCCGTCTCCGTCCGATGCACCTGCGAATACCCCGGCTGCGCCGACGTGCCGCGGAACGACTTCCGCAGCGAACGGATAATGCTGCCGACGAAATTGTGTCCGTTGGCGTTCGCGATCGTCAGAAACAGGCCGACCGGAAACCAGACGAAGATCAGGCCCACGTCAATGATCCACGACAGGGTCTCGATGAAGTCGTCTCCGCTGTTATTGTTTCGATTCGGGCGGGGATTTCCCGGGCCCGGCCCCGGTGACGGGGTTCCATAGTGATTATTATAAGTACTCATAGTGCCACCATCTTAACACAATACACGAAAAAGGAAAAGAGGGTTCCGCAATTTT
>JBJDYS010000091.1:28597-31463 GCA_051867595.1 Oscillospiraceae bacterium | reverse complement strand
GGAAGATATACTCCGCACCGCCGATGGTGAGCTTTTCGCTCGCCGCCATCGCGCCGTTGGACTTCATGTAGTACCAGTAACCGTTGTACGCCACCCACTTGCTCTTGACCATCACGCCGTTAGCGTCGAACCAGTACCAGCTTGTGCCGAGCTTCAGCCACGTGTTTGTCGCGGTGTATCCACAAACATCACAGACATTGTCGTCCCCGTAGCTGTGGGCCGCCTCACTTCCCTTGATCTGCTCACCGCAATCGCTGCATTCTTTCCAATGGTTATCCGCGTCAGATTTCCAACCGGAAACAATATGTGTGTGCTGTGTCGCAATGGCATAGGTGGAGAACTTGTCGGTCTCAAACGTGACGGTACCCATGGTGGGATCGTTTTCATCGGGGACAAATGTTACCCCGATGAGGTCATAGGTCTTGTTATTACTGTCTCCATGCTCACGGATGATGTAGTAGGCGTTGCCCTTCGCCGGGGCGGGGACGCTCAGAGTGACGGTGATGGCTCCGCTCAGCTCCTCCAGCTGGTTCTCCCAATTTCCGTTTTCACCGCCCTTGCTGACGACCTGATACAGATTCATATCCAGATACAGAGCGTTCTCGCCAGCCTGGGCTTTCAGTTCTTCGCTGACCTCCTTCTCGTGAACATCGGCAACGGTCATCTTCAGGTTGCCGGAGTCGGTGGCGTTTTCGCCGTTGGCAATGGAGGCGTCGGTGACAGAGTCGCTTGTCACGTCAATGATGTCTTTCGCTGCGGCAAACACCACGTTGAAGTGGACGTTCCCCTCAGGGTGCACCTTGAAGTTGAAGGTGCTGATCTCGGACACGCTGGCGGTAAAATCGCCCAGCATACTTTCCGTCTCATTGGTGAGAATGTCGGCCAGCTGATAGCCGTAATCGGGGACAAACCGGAAGTCGATGGAAACATCTTCTTCGACGCTGTTATCAATAAAGAGGTCGGTATCGCTATATCCGAGGCCATACTCACCAAGACCTTCCTGACCTTCCTCGCCGATGATGTCATCGATCGGGTAAATGTTATCGCTGTCACTCGCACCGCTTTCTTCCTCATTTACGGTGAAGATCCTGTCGCCCAAATGAATGCGCTCAGCTGCAACGGTGCCGTTTTCCACCGTCACATTTTCGCCGCCCCAGGAGACAGTGTGCCAAGTGATGGGATCTTCGCCGCCGGACTCTTCCGTGAATTCGATGTTAAATGCGGCAAAGCTTCCGGCTTCTTCGATTTCACCTCTTGCAAAGGTATAGGTATATTCGCTGCCATTGACCTCGGGTTCGGGAACAGGAGGAATGTTTCCGCCGGTTCTGAGTGCCCCCTGATAGCCGTCGTCTGCGGTCAGAATGATCTTTACAGAAGTCACATCGTCGGTCAGGGTGATTCTGGCCTCGCTGCCGTCATAATCGTTTTCGATGATTTCATCGTTTCCGATGCTTTCGCTCACAAACACGACACGGGCCGTGCCGTTAGCGTAGGTGAAAGTGCCATTGCTGACGGAGGAGCTGCCGCCAAGCTCAATGGTGAGACCATCCTCTTCGCCGGGGCCGGGCTCGGGATCTTCGCCGCCGGACTCTTCCGTGAATTCGATGTTAAATGCGGCAAAGCTTCCGGCTTCTTCGATTTCACCTCTTGCAAAGGTATAGGTATATTCGCTGCCATTGACCTCGGGTTCGGGAACAGGAGGAATGTTTCCGCCGGTTCTGAGTGCCCCCTGATAGCCGTCGTCTGCGGTCAGAATGATCTTTACAGAAGTCACATCGTCGGTCAGGGTGATTCTGGCCTCGCTGCCGTCATAATCGTTTTCGATGATTTCATCGTTTCCGATGCTTTCGCTCACAAACACGACACGGGCCGTGCCGTTAGCGTAGGTGAAAGTGCCATTGCTGACGGAGGAGCTGCCGCCAAGCTCAATGGTGAGACCATCCTCGTCGGGTCCCGGTCCCGGTTCGCCGCCTGCGTTTTCAAAGCCAAACTCCAGCTCGAAGCTGCTTTCGGCTGCAGAGCCGCCGGCGAGCTTGGCAAGATCAAAGGTATAGCCCGATTCCGAGGTGAAGTCGGCAATATTCTCATCGGTGCTGTAGAACTCATCCGCCCCGTTTACCCGGAATGTCACGCCGCGGGTTGTATCAAGCTGATAGCCCTCGTTTGCCACAAGCCGGATCGCAATGGAGGTGTCCGTATCGGTGAGCGTGATGGAATTGTACTGACCATTCTCCTCGCCGACCTGGATAAAGTCGCCGGTGTTATTCAGCTTATAGTATATGCTGCCGCCGGTAGCTCCCTCTCCCTGGCAGGTGAAGCGCAGCTCACCGGTATTGCCCGGTTCGGGTTCGGGCTCGGGCTCGGGCTCGGGTTCTTCTGAATTATTATTTGCTTCTACCGAAAAGACCAAAGTTCCGCCCGGAAGCACTTCGCTGTTTTTTGCTGATAGGCTTGTTTTCCCATCGGTAACTGTCAGCGTTGTAGTAAAGCCATCTTCTGCCGTGAGTTTTGCCTGCATCGTATCGGCATCAAACCCGGTCAGTGTGATCACTTCATCCATTGACAACGCATCTACCGTTCCGGTTTTGTCTGCTGTAACGAGCTGTTCTCCCACGATCCAGCTTCCGCTTCCAAAATTCACTGTATGCGTTTCCGGAATATTTCCATCGTCGTCAGCAGGTTCATCTTCGGGTTCGGCATCAACGGAATCCGCATTCTCCAGCTGAACCACCACATCCTCCAACACATACTCTGCTTCCTCTGTCATTGTGTAATCGTTATCCGCCGCTGCAAACGTCGTTACCGACAACAATGACATGGTCATGCAGAACACGAGCAAGAGGCTGATTATTCGCCCTGCATGATG
>JBJDYS010000091.1:0-28497 GCA_051867595.1 Oscillospiraceae bacterium | reverse complement strand
ATGACATGGTCATGCAGAACACGAGCAAGAGGCTGATTATTCGCCCTGCATGATGATTGTGTCTGGTCTTCTTCATCCGAAAAAACCTCCTATGAATATGTATTTCCGATATTTTCCAACCATTTGCTTATTCAAAGTCATTATAGCATTTACGCCTTTCACACCAAAGCGATATTTCCGATATGTCATTATCCAAATCGGAAACTTCTTTCTTTTCACGCAAAGGAAGTATATAATAGACACACATTGAGGCAATCTCCCGGAGGACAACCTTATGAAGTTTAGTGAAACGCTGAATGAATATATTGAAACACTGGGTTGTACGGCCAAGGATATAAGCGGCGTATCCGGCTTATCCGAGGCGACCATCAGCCGCTATCGAACCGGCGGACGAGTGCCGGAAACCGATTCCGAAGCCTTTGAACAGCTTTGCGAAGCCATCGCTTTGCTCGCGGAAAGGAAACAGCTCCGCGATATCACGAAAGCTTCCGTCAAAGAAAGCTTTTTTGACTGCACCGATCTTGTGATCGCGGACAAGGAACAGCTGCGAGAAAATTTCAATACGCTGATTTCTGTTCTGGATATCAATATTTCCAAGTTATGCCGGCATACCAATTACGACACATCGACGATATTCCGGTTCCGCAACGGCTCACGCCACCCGTCCGAGCCGACGAAATTCGCCGCAGCCGTCGCCGGATATGTGTCCAGAGAAATGAACAGCGCCGGGGAAATATCTGTTTTGGCGGAGCTTCTCGGCTGCTCTTCGGAGGAGCTTTCCGACAGCTCGAAAAGATTTGACAAAATACAGAGCTGGCTTCTCGAGGGCAAAGGCACCAGAACGGACAGCCTTTCCAAATTTCTGACCAAGCTCGACGAGTTTGATCTGACCGAATACATAAAAGCCATTCATTTCGACGAATTAAAGGTTCCGTCATTCCCGTTTCAGCTTCCGACCTCAAAAACATATTTCGGACTGAAAGAGATGATGGAAAGCGAGCTGGATTTTCTGAAGGCTACCGTTCTTTCCAAATCCATGGCCCCGGTCATTATGTACAGCGATATGCCCATGGGTGAAATGGCAAAGGATCCGGAGTTCCCGAAAAAATGGATGTTCGGCATGGCCATGATGCTGAAAAAAGGGCTTCATTTAAACCAGATCCACAATCTTGACCGTTCCTTTGAGGATATGATGCTGGGGCTTGAAAGCTGGATTCCCATGTATATGACAGGGCAGATTTCCCCCTATTATCTCAAAAATGTTCAAAACAATGTGTTTCTGCATTTTTTGAAGGTGTCCGGGACAGCGGCGCTTTCCGGCGAAGCGATCTCCGGCTATCACAGCGAGGGAAAGTATTATCTGACAAAATCCAGGGAGGAAGTGTCTTATTACCAGAAACGGGCCCAGGAGCTTTTAGCCAGCGCTCACCCGCTGATGGAAATTTACCGGGAGGAAAATGCAGACGCCCTGAACGCCTTTCTGATCCAGGATGCCCATACCGAGGGAAAACGGCGGAGCATCCTGTCCGCCCTTCCGATTTATACGATGGATAAAGACTATCTCGAGCAGTTTCTTGCGAAGCAGACCCTTTCAGAAGCCGAAAGAGAAAGGATTTTATCCTACGCAGATTCTCAGCGGCAGCTGATGGAGGAAATTCTGAAAACCGATCTGGTTGAGGATGAAATTCCGCAGATCACCCCGGAGGAATTTGAACGCTATCCGATACCGCTGTCTCTTTCCGGAATGTTTTCTGAAAAAGAGATTTTCTATACTTATGAGGACTATACGGAGCATTTGAATCAGACAAAAATCTATGCCGAAACACATCCGAATTACATTCTGAATCAAACCTCGGTTCATACATTCCGCAATTTGCAGATATACATTCACGAAGGCAAATGGGCCATGGTATCAAAAAACAAAACCCCTGTCATCCATTTTGTCATCCACCACCCAAGACTGCGGGACGCGATTGAAAACTTTATTCCTCCGGTCGTGGAGACCGATTAAACGAACGAAAGCGGCGGTACAGCTTTGTTGCTGTACCGCCGCTTTGCATACAATATTTCGCTGCTGCACTCCGTAAAAAACGGAGTGCTTTTTTATGGTGTCACTTCACGAGCGCGCTGTCGATGAGCTCGACCTCCATCTCAAAGGTCTCACCCTCGCGGTAAATCAGCATCGTCAGCGTATCGCCGACGCCGAACTGATCCTTGATGGCGTTCACCTCCGAGACGGAACGAACCTTTTCGCCGTTCACCTCGAGAATGATATCGCCGACCTGCATTCCCTTTGCATGGGCGTCGGATACCTCCTCCACGCTCGACACATACACGCCTGCCGGCAGGTCATACAGCGTCATGGCCTCGCTGCTGACTGCCCCGGCGGTGATGCCGATGGTCGGGCGGCCGCTGATCTGTCCGCTTGCCAGAAGCTCATCGGCGATCTGCTTGACGACCGCTGAGGGGATCGCAAAGCCGATGCCCTCCACCGTGGAGGTATAGACGCCCATAATCTTCATATTCGTGATGCCGATCACCTGCCCGTAGATGTTCACGAGCGGGCCGCCGGAGTTGCCCTCGTTCAGAGCGGCGTTCGTCTGGAGCAGGGTCATGGTGTGGCCGTTGTTCTGGACATTCCGGCTGATGGCGGAGATGATGCCGTTCGTCATCGTCCCAGCGTATTCCTCACCGAGCGGGTTTCCGATGGCGATGGCTTCGTCCCCGACCTGGATCGTGCCGGAGTCGCCGAACTCGGCGCAGGCCAGCCCCTCCGCGTCGATCTTCAGCACGGCGATATCGCTCTCGCTGTCCTCGCCGATCAGCTTTGCCTCAAAAACCCGGCCGTCCGTAAAGGTAACTCTGGCCCCGTCACAGCCGGAGATGATATGCGTATTGGTGATGATATAGCCGTCGGACCGGAACACCACGCCGGTACCCCAGCCGTATTCGATGCCGTCGCGCATCGAGACGATGCCCACGACCGCCGGACTGACCCGCACATAGATCTCCTGCAGGGAGAGCTCCTCCCCGCTCGCGGGCTGCAGCGTGAGCGTCACGCCCGCCTCGGCCGTTGTCCGCGGGATCGACACGCTGTCGGAGCCGGTATAGTAGTTGGCAAAATAGTCGCGGAAATCCTCATAATCCCCGTCGTCCGACCCTCCCGGTATGATGATCGACGCGGAGCCGTTGTCCGTATTCGTCACAATCTGGATGCTGGCGCGGCTGATAACGCGCAACACGCTCAGCACCACGGCGCAGACCAAAAGCGCGATGAAAACCCACAGCATGGCCGTCCGTCTGCGGCGGCGTTTTTTCTTTTCCTCCTCCGACACGGGCTCCTCTGCCGGGACCGACCATCGCTGATCCGGCTCGCTGTACCAGGTGCTTATATCCACCGCGTTTTCGGTTCCCTTTGGGTACCAGCCCGTCACGCGGTCCTGCTCGTTTTCGTTCATAGCTTCCTCTCTCCTGCCAATGATTTTTCATCCTCCGCCAGCGCCAGCGTGAAGGTAAAGACCGTCACGCCGTTCTCACTCGTGACAAAGATATTCTGCTGATGCGCCGCAATGATCGACCGAACCATATACAGGCCAAGCCCAACGCCCTCTTTATCCCGGCTGCGGGAACGGTCGGATTTGTGAAACCGTTCAAAGATCAGCGGCAGCTCCTCCCGCGGGATCGTCTCTCCGTGGTTCTGAACGCTGGTATAGGCCAGGCCGTTTTCCTTCCAGACGCTGATTAGAAGCTCCGTACCCTCCGGGGCAAACTTGATCGCGTTGTCAGCCAGATTATACACCACGCGGGTCAGCGCGTCCACGTCGCCGCGGACAAAGATGCTCTCCTCCGGCATATTCAGCGTCATATCCAGATGCTTTTTCGTCACACGGGTCTCAAAGCTCAGCACGGTCTGCACCACCATCTCGGTCAGGTCAAACCGCGTCATCCGCTCCCCGGGATCGGTACCCTGCAGGCGGGACATATCCAGCATCGTGCGTACAAGACGGCTGAGCCGCTTTGTCTCCGAAGAAATCTTTTCGAGATATTTCCGCTCATCCTCCGCCGGAATGGTTCCGTCGAGCAGTCCGTCGGCAAAGCCGGCGATCGTCGTCATCGGTGTGCGGAGCTCATGGGACACGTTCGCCACAAATTCACTGCGGCGTTCCTCGTTCCGCGACAGGCTCTCCGCCATGGCATTGAACGCCTCGGTCAGCGTACCGATCTCATCCGGCTCGTCATAGTCGCTGATGCGCGCGGAATAGTCGCCCCGTCCGAAACGCCGCGCCGCTTCCGCCATTTCCCCCAGCGGCCGGGACAGCCGGCGGGAATATACATATTGAAAGCAGAGCGCGAGCGCCAGCACGCCCAGCGCGATCAGCACATAGGTAACGATGAACCCGCTCCACGCCTGCAGAAAGCCGCCGGCCTCCGAGGTCACGAAGATATACACGCTGCGACCGGCATCCATCGGCTCTGCGACAATATTGTGCGCGCTGTCATAAAAGCCGTCCAGATCGCCGATGGTCTGATAGACATCCTGCGACCGGAGTGCGCTCATGACATTCCCGCTCAGGCGCTGCCCGATATACGGGGAGACACGCGAGGTATCGGAGCTGGTCAGCACGACGCCGTCCCGGTTGCAGAGAAAGATATGCGTCCCGTTCGCCCGGGACATCGCCGCAAGGGTCATGCGAAGCTCCATGCTGTTCAGCTCGTCCTGCATCTGCACGGCCTCCGCCAGCAGCTTCACCTCGTCCGCGCTGGCGTATAGGCTTTTCTCCTGCTCTCGGATGAGGAACGCCCGTCCCATGCCGATCATGGACAGGCCGAAGGCAATAAAGCACATTGCAAACATCCAGGCCGTGAACAGGAAGTTTTTAAAGAATACGCCCTGCTTCACACTTATGCTTCTCCGACCTCGAATTTATACCCAACGCCCCAGACAGTTTTGAGCCGCCACTGGTCGGACACATTCTCGAGCTTCTCGCGCAGGCGCTTGATGTGGACATCCACCGTGCGGGAATCGCCGAAATAATCAAAGCCCCATACCTCGTCCAGAAGCTGATTGCGGGTATAGACCCGATTCGGCGTCGAGGCCAAATGGAACAGAAGCTCCATCTCCTTGGGAGGCGTATCCACCTTCGTTCCGTCCACGACCAGCTCATAGGAGTCGAGGTTAATGATGAGCTTGTCAAACTCCAGCTTCCGCGGCGCGTCGCCGTCCTCTCCTGCCGCACGGCGCAGCACCGCATGGATGCGGGCGATCAGCTCCTTCGGCTCAAACGGCTTCGTGACATAGTCGTCCGCCCCGAGCTCCAGCCCGGTGATCTTGTCGTTCGTCTCTCCCTTGGCCGTCAGCATAATGATCGCGGCCTTGGAAAACACCCGCACTTCCCGGCAGACCTGCCAGCCATCCTTTACCGGCAGCATAATATCCAGCAAAATGACGTCCGGCTCAAAGCTCGCTGCCAGTTCGACGCCCTTACCGCCGTCGGCGGCGGTCTCCACTTCAAAGCCGTCCTTTTCGAGATACAGGCGCAAGAGCTCGGCAATATTGGCGTCATCCTCAACGATCAGCGCTCTCTTCATCATCGTCGTCTCCTTTTATTTGTATACACTTATAGAACCTGCCCTAATTATATACCCATTCGGCCCTCTTGCGTGAACAAAATGTAAAAAAATCGGTTCGGACAGAAAAAGTACTGGATTTTAGCGTGCTAACGTGGTAAAATGCTGCCGAGATAAAAAACAGGAGGATTTCCCACAATGAAAAAGATTCTTGCACTGATGCTTGCACTCGTCATGGTGCTCGCGCTCACCGCCTGCGGCAGCTCCGCTCCCGCTGAAGAAACCGCCCCCGCCGCCGAAGAGGCTGCTCCCGCCGAGGAAGCTGCTCCCGCCGAGGAAGCCGCTCCCGCGGATGAGGCCGTTCCCGCGGAAGACGCCCCTCCCGCAAGCGAGCTTGCCGCCGTTCAGGAGAAGGGCGTTCTCGTCGTCGGCATCACCGACTTCGAGCCCATGGACTACAAGGATGAGTCCGGCGAGTGGATCGGCTTCGACGCCGACCTCGGCAAGGTTTTTGCCGAGTCCCTCGGCGTTGACATCGAGTTTGTCGAGATCGACTGGGACGGCAAGATCCTCGAGCTTGACAGCAAGGCCATCGACTGCATCTGGAACGGCATGACGCTGACCCCCGAGGTCACCGCCGCCACGTCCTGCTCGAACCCCTACATGATGAACGCGCAGGTCGTCGTTCTTCCCGCCGCTGTCGCGGAGGACTATCCCGATGTTGAGAGCCTCGCCGATCTGACCTTCGCGGTCGAGGCCGGTTCCGCCGGTGAAGCGGCTGTCGCCGATCTCGGCTATGCCACCACCCCCGTGTCCACGCAGGCTGACGCCCTCATGGAAGTCGCCGCCGGCACCTCCGACGCCGCCGTCATCGATCTGCTCATGGCCTACGCCATGACCGGCGAGGGCACCGGTTACGCCGACCTCACCTACACCATCTCCCTGAACGCCGAGGAGTACGGCGTTGCCTTCCGTCAGGGCTCCGACCTGGTCGATGAGTTCAACGCGTTCCTCGCCGATGCCTACGCGGACGGCACCATGGACGCGCTGGCCGAGACCTACGGCCTGGCCGGCTCCGTCATCGCCCAGTGATCCGCTTCGGCGTCACAGAGAAAAACGAACCACTGAAATGAACATAACAGAGAGCGCTCATCCGCTCTCTGTTATGTTCCCTTTTATAACGGACACTGCGAGGTTTGTCTATGGAACTTTTCCTGCAACAGCTCCCCATCGTTGTCAACTCGCTGAACATCGGCTTTATTCAAACGCTGAAGCTGTTCATCGTGACGCTGATCGGCGCCGTGCCGCTGGGACTTGTCATCGCCTTCGGCTCGATGTCGCGCTTCAAGCCGCTGAGTATGCTGGCCCGTTTTGTTGTGTGGGTCATCCGCGGCACCCCGCTGATGATTCAGCTTCTCATCATCTTCTACTTCCCCGGCCTTGTTCTCGGCAACAACATCTGGGGCAGCGGGGAGACCGGGCGCTTCACGGCCTCGGCGATCGCGTTCATCATCAACTATGCCTGCTATTTCTCCGAGATCTACCGCGGCGGCATCCAGAGCGTGCCGCGCGGACAGCAGGAGGCCGGCCTTGTGCTTGGCATGACCAGGAGCCAGATCTTCTTCAAGGTCACGCTCCTGCAGGTCATCAAGCGCATCGTGCCGCCCATGTCGAACGAGATCATCACGCTTGTCAAGGATACCTCTCTTGCCCGCATCATCGCCCTGCAGGAGATCATCTGGGCCGGCCAGTCCTTCCTCAAGGGCTCGCAGGGCATTTCCGGCGCGATCTGGCCTCTGTTCTTCACGGCGATCTATTATCTCATCTTCACCGGCGTTCTCACGGTGCTGCTGCACGCGCTTGAGAAAAAGCTGGAGTATTTCCGCTAAGGAGGCTCGGAGAATATGGCCATTCTGGAAGTCCGAAACATACGCAAATCCTTTGGTCGAACCGAAGTCCTCAAGGGCATCGACTTCTCCCTCGAGCAGGGTGAGGCGCTCTCGATCATCGGCTCCTCCGGCTCCGGCAAGACGACGCTGCTGCGCTGCCTCAACTTTCTGGAGACGCCCGACGCCGGCACGATCGCCGTCAATGACGAGGTCATCTTCGACGCCGCCGACCCCACCACGCAGCGCGAGAGCGAGATCCGCAAAAAACGGCTGCATTTCGGACTGGTGTTCCAGTCCTTCAACCTCTTCCCGCAGTACACCGCGCTCGGAAATGTCATGCTCGCGAAGGAGCTTCTGGCCCGGGAGCAGCCCGATTACGCGTCCCGGAAGAAGGAGATCCACGCGGAGATCGAGGAGCAGGCCCGCACGCTTCTGAAGCGCATGGAGCTGTCCGACCGCATGGAGAACTATCCCCATCAGCTCTCCGGCGGACAGCAGCAGCGCGTCGCCATCGCACGGGCGCTGGCGCTCCAGCCGGACATTCTCTGCTTCGACGAGCCGACCTCCGCGCTCGACCCTGAGCTTACGCGGGAGGTGCTGCGCGTCATCCAGAGCCTCGCCGACCAGCACACGACCATGGTCATCGTCACGCACGAAATGAGCTTCGCCCGCGACATCTCCGACCATGTCATCTTCATGGACGACGGTGTCATCATGGAGCAGGGCACGCCGGATCAGGTGTTCAACCATCCCACACAGGATCGCACAAAGCGCTTCCTCGAGAGCTTCTACAACGGATAAGGAAAACGGTCGGGAATCCCGACCGTTTTTTACATTTCGTTTTTTTACACCACATTCATATAATGCGCCGCCACGACGCTCGAGACCAGGATACCGTCCACCTCGCCGTTCAGAAGGGCCTGGAACAGCCCGTCCGTATTGGTCTGGTAGGTGACGCTGCCAAGGCTCTCGACAAACTTCTCGTCCTGCATCAGCACGTCCAGATCCGTGACGACAACGCCGAGGCATTTCCCCTTCAGGGCGGACTTGTCATTCACGCGCCCCGAGACCCTCGCCACCAGCACATACCGGCTCGTGAGATACGACGGCGAGTAGCTGAAATCGCTCTTGGCGTCGCTCTCCGGGATTCCCATGGCCATGTCGATGTTTCCGCTCTGCAGCTCGACGTCCACTTCCTCCGGGTCGATGGGATAAATCACCATCTGCCAGCCGAGATAGCTGCAAATATAGTTGGCAAGATCCACGTCAAAGCCGACATACCCCTCCGGCGTTTCATAGCTCATGGGCATATTGGTTATATCCACCCCCACGGTGATGACGCGCTCCGGGACTTCCTCCCACAGCTCATCCATCTCACCGCCGGAGCCGCGGACACTGACCAGATTTTCGCCGAACCACCGGATGGACGCCGAGCGAAGCGTGCCGTTATTGGCAAGCTCCTGCATGGCCGCCGTCACGAATTCGCACAGCCTGTCGTTCTGGCGGAACGCGATGACATAGCTGCCCTCTGCGCTGTAGGTGTCGATGATGCGATAACCGCTGCTCCCGCCGCAGGCGGAAAAGGGCGTCAGCATACAGAGGCATACCAGCACGCAGCACAGCTTGCGAAGCGTTTTCACCGCCCATTCCTCCTTTCGCGGTCAGCTTACAGCATACGACTTGTATATTACCCGAAATCGTCCCTAAAATCAAGTGGCCTGCTTTTTGGAGCGATTGCAATTTTTTACTTGACTTTACGAAAGAAATTGTATATAATAATCAAGCTTGAATTAAACATTCATTCGATCGTCTGGAGAAGTCGCGTAGTCCGGCCGAGCGCGCACGATTGGAAATCGTGTATACCCCAAAAGGGTATCGAGGGTTCAAATCCCTCCTTCTCCGCCACAAAAAAACGCTGATCTTGGTATCAAGATCAGCGTTTTCTATACCCTGAAAAGCTCTGCACCGCAGGGCTTTTTTCGCTTTTCCTGGTGCAGGAGAATGCCGTGATGGGAAGCGGCTTTATGCGGTCCGGCTGCACACCTTTCCAGCAAGGCCAAGAATCAACTCCGTTTCCTCGGCCGGGCTGATGCGCTCCGGATCATTTATCCAGTCCTGCAACAGCTTATAGCTGCCATGGATCGAAAAGGCAATGATGGCGGCTTTCTCCTTGTCATCCGGAACATTCGCCAGCGCCTTATCCAGCATATCTTCGATTTTGGGCAGCGAAAACAGACGCTCGGCAAAGGTTTCCTCAATATTATTGTTAATCAGCATGGAGGAGAACTCCCGGTTGTCCTGAATGAACTGCAGAACGAGCGCCACGCGGCTGTGAACGCTGTCCTTGTCCTGAACATCCGCCTTTTCCAGGGCCTTTGCGATCGCCCCGAGATAGTCGTCCTCCATCTCCGCCAGCACATCAAATTGGCTCCCATAGTGATTGTAAAACGTGGTTCGGTTGATCCCGGCCTGCTCACACAACTCGCGAATGGAGATCTTATATATGCTCTTTTCCCTCAGCAGCATAAAAAACGCTTCGTGGATCAGCTTCTTCGTAATGGCGACTCTTTGATTTGGCTTCATGCCGGCCATCCCCCTTCTTTGGCCCGATATGCTCGACACTCCCGTCTCATCTGTCGGTTGTCAAATCGACAAATGTCGATTACAATTTTAGAACAGAACGCTGTTCTTGTCAAGGAGGCTGCCATGGAAGCATTCTGGTGTTTTATCGCCGCTCTCGGCGCAGGCATAGGAACGGGTCTTGCAGGCTTATCCGCCGCCACGGTGATGGTGCCGATCATGATTGTGCTCTGTCCGAGCTTTACGGGTGAGACGGGCGCTTATCACGCCACGGCGATCGCGTTGGCGTCCGATATTCTGGGCTCGGCATTCACCGCGGGGATTTACATCCGGCATAAGAATATTGACTTGAAGCGCGGCTGGATCATGATGGCCTGCATCATCGGTATGTGCATTGCCGGAAGCTTTGCCGCATTTCGGGTGGGCCATGTGGTGCTGGGAGGTTTTTCCCTGTTTCTCTGCGTGGGGATCGGGATCCGCTTTCTCATAAAGCCCGATACACAGCGGGCGGACACCGTCGCTCAGGGTACGGGGCTGGATTGGAAAGGAATCGCCGTTTCCCTGTTTTTCGGACTGACCATCGGCTTCGGGACCGGCTTTGTCGGCTCCGGCGGCGGGATGATGATGCTGGTCGTTTTCACCGCGTTCCTTGGAATGGACAGAAAACCGGCCGTCGGGACAAGCACGTTTATTATGGCGTTTACGGCGCTGATCGCCTTTATCAGCCATTCTCTCATTGATCCGACTATCATTTTCAGGGATTGGCCCCTTCTGCTCCTGTGCGTCGTAACGGAAACCGCCGCATCGATCGTATCGGCGCAGTTTGCAAACCGGGTCAACAACCGGACGGTTGGCCTGGTGACCGGCGCCGTTCTGACCGTTCTGGGCGTCGCCATGCTGTGCATGAATTACCGGCAGCAGCTGGCCTCCTGCACGCTGCTCATGCAGGTGCTGCGCTGCATGGGGTGGTATCTGCTGTTTCTTGCCGGAATCATCGCCGGGATCGTCCTGCTGCGACTGGTCCTGAAGCTTCCGAAGGAGGTATCCCGCAAGCTTTTGCAGTTCCCGGCCATGACCTCCGTTATCTTCATGCTGTATGTGGCGGAAACCTGGGTTGCCGCCGTCGTCTGTGCTCTTGTTTTCTGTCTGGCTGTCTATCCCGTTCTGTGCCTTCTGGAAAAGTGGGAAGGCTATCCGAACCTGTTTATGGAGCGGAAGCCGGGCGAGGTAAAAAAGAGCCTGTTTCTGTTATTCGGCACGCACAGCGTTCTGGCGGCGGTGTGCTGCGGTGTTCTGCATAAGCCGTTTATCGCCGTTGCCGCGATCCTCGTCTGGGGCGTGGCGGATACCGCCGCGGCGCTGGTCGGGAAAAAGTGCGGCAGACACCCTGTAAAGCTCCCTCACGCAGATCCCCATAAGACCTGGGAGGGTACCGCCGCCATGGCTGCGGCTTCCGCCGTGACCGGTGCCGTTACCCTGGCGGTGACCAGCGGGCTTTCGTGGTATTGGTGCGTCCTATATGCCTGCGCCGCCGCACCGTTCTCTGCGGTGACGGAGCTGTTTTCCCATCACGGCAACGATACCGTGACGGTACCCGTGGCCGTCACATTGGTGCTTGCCCTTCTGTGCCATTGACCATATCGCCGGGGTTCAGCTGCCCTGCCGGCCGTTCTTCTCCCCAGCTTTCAACCTTTGACTGCTCTTTGGCCTGAAAAGACACAGCTTTTGCTGTGTCTTTTCTTTTTTATTCGGAAAACCTCGCCGCAGAGCGGTTTTTTTGCTATAATGGACACGCACCGATAAAATGTCCGCAACACGAAAGGCTCTTCCATGAAAAACATTCTGACTGCGCCCTTTATGGTGGAGATGATCCGCACCACCGCCAATATGTATGCCCATGGCTGGGACGAGCGCAACGGCGGCAACGTCAGCCTCCTGCTGGACGAGGCCGAGGTGTCCGAATACCTCGACACCGAAAACGTCCTGCGTACCATCCCGACCGGTTTCCGCACGCCCGCACTGGACGGGAAATACTTCCTCCTCACCGGCACGGGCAAATACTTCAAAAACGTGCCGTACGCCCCGGACGTCAACCTCGGCATCATCCGTCTTTGCGACGGCGGCGGGACGGCGGAGCTTCTCTGGGGCTTTGCCGACGGCGGCCGATTCACCTCGGAGCTTCCCGCCCACATGATGAGCCACGCCGTGCGCCTCGGCGTCCAGCCGAATCACCGCGTCATCATGCACTGTCATCCGACGAATCTGCTCGCCATGACCTATGTCCACGACCTCGACGAGAAGGCGTTCACGCGCACGCTCTGGCAGATGTGCACCGAGTGCATGATGGTCTTTCCCGACGGCGTGAACGTCCTGCCGTGGATGCTCTGCGGCACGAACGAGATCGGCATGGCGACCGCGGAAAAGATGCAAACCGCCCGCCTTGTGGTCTGGGGACAGCACGGACTGTACGGCGCCGGGACGGATCTCGACGAGGCATTCGGGCTCATCGAAACGGCGGAAAAGGCCGCGGAGATCTACCTCAAGATCGCCCACCTGCCGCACCTGAACACCATCACCGACGAACAGCTCCGCATACAGGCAGAGCATCTCGGCCTCAAGCCCCGCGAGGGTTATCTTTCCTGACCGCTCCGCCCATCACCGCCTGTGACACGCTTGCCGCAGGCGGTGTTTTTTTGCTTTTCCGAAAAAATAAATGTCGGTTTTGTAAATAGATATGGATTTTTCTTGCGTCGCATGAAAATCTCATGTATACTTAAAAAAGTTTATGATACCCATTGAAAGGGTGAACAGAAAAGAACAAACCAACTGCCGCAGGCAAGGGATCGCGATATGGGAAAGAAACACTTAAAAAACTTCGGCTATCTGATCGAGTATTTTCTTCTGATTATACTGATTCTCATCGTATGGAACGCCATGGCCGACGCCGGACTGCTCAACCCGGTCATCATGCCCTCTCTGTCCAAGATCGTAAAAACCGGGTGGAAGCTGATTTCCAACGGCTCTCTGTTTGAACACGCGTGCTACAGCCTGGGCCGTGTGCTGCAGGGGTACTTGCTGGCTGCGGCGCTGGGCATTGTGCTCGGCATTCTGATCGGCCTTTCCCGTCACCTGGAATACCTCACGCAGCTGCTCATCCAGATCATCAAGCCCATTCCCCCGATCGCCTGGATCCCGCTCGTTATCCTGTGGTTCGGCATCGGCGAGAGCGGCAAGGTTTTTCTCATCTTCCTCGGCGGCTTTTTCACGATACTCACGAACGTCGTGGACGGCATCCGGCAGACGGACGCAAATCTCATTGAGGTATCCCGCGTCATGGAAACGCCGTTTCTCAAGCGGATCTTCCGCCTGGTCATCCCCGGCGCTGCGCCGAACATCTTCACGGGTCTGCGGACGGGCCTGTCCTCCTGCTGGATGTGCGTAGTCGCGGCGGAGCTGGTCTCCTCAACGACCGGCCTGGGCTACCTCATCATGAATGCCCGGCAGTTTGGCAACACGGATATCGTCATGATCGGCATGATTACCATCGGCATCATCGGAAAGCTGATGGATTCCATGCTGAAATGGCTGGAAGGCAGGGTGATCAAATGGCAGTGAACCATCCTGATTTCATCGTCGTCTCCGGCCTGACCAGACAGTTTTCCTCCGCCGAGGGCACGCTGACGGCTCTGTCCGATGTCAGCTTCACCGTCAGAAAAGGCGAGATGATCTGCATCGTCGGCGCCAGCGGCTGCGGCAAGAGCACGCTTCTGCGCGCGGTGGCGGGTCTTGACCCCGATCACGAGGGCAGCGTCACGATCGACGGCCGGGAGATCGTCCGTCCGGAGAAAAACATCGGCATCGTCTTCCAGGAGCACCGGCTCTTTCCGTGGCTGACCGTGGAGAAAAACATCGGCTTCGCCCTGAACGGCATCTCCAGGGAGGAGCGTGCCGAGCGCGTTTCCAAATACATCCATCTGGTCGGATTGGAGGGCTTTGAAAAGACCTTCCCCGCCCAGCTTTCCGGCGGCATGGCCCAGCGGGCCGGCATTGCCCGTGCGCTCGTAAACGAGCCTCCCGTACTGCTGCTCGACGAGCCGTTCGGGGCGCTGGACGCTTTTACCAAAATCACGCTCCAGAACGAGCTCAAGCGCATCCAGAAGGAATCCCACACCACCATGCTCATGGTCACGCACGACATTGACGAGGCGGTCTATCTCTCCGACCGCGTGATCGTGCTGTCGTCGCGTCCGGGTCAGCTTCGCGAGATCATCCCCGTGGATCTGCCGGAGCCGCGTGACCGGAACAGCATGGAGTTTTTGGCGGTGCGGCGGAAGGTTTTCGCCCAGTTTTTCTCCGCGGACGGCGACGGCCGGCTCTGACTCGTTTCCGTGTTTATCTGCATTTCAATCGGGTAGCATCCCCGGAAAGGACATACAATGAAAGCAAAAAAATTCCTGGCAGCCCTGCTGCTTTTGGCCCTGTTCGGAAGCCTGCTTGCCGGCTGCGGCAGCTCCTCCGGCGCCGGTGACGCGGCGGATTCCTCGCCCGCGACGGAGGTTCACATCGCCATGCAGCCTTCGGCGGCCTTCCTCCCCCTGTTCATCGCCCGTGAGAAGGGCTGGATCGAGGAAGCGCTGGCGGAATACGGCGTGGAGGTCGTGTGGAACGACTTCGAGTCCGGCCCGCCGATGAATGAATCCCTCGCCGCCGGTACCTCCGATATCGGCGTGATCGGCGACGTCCCGACCGTCTCCGCCATCGCCGCCGGTCAGGATAACGAGGTCGTTGCCGTGGCAGCGCAGGCGGCGGATTCCTATGCCATTCTCGTGGCCGCCGACTCCGACATCTCCTCTGCGGCGGAGCTCGAAGGCAAGCGCGTCGGCACCGTCGTCGGCTCCACGGGCCACAACCACACCCAGAAATATCTCGCAACGGCCGGCCTCTCCATCGACGATATCGAGCTCATCAACATCTCCGCCGGAGATGCCGCGGCCGTTCTCGCCAACCACGAGGTCGATGCGGTCGCGATCTGGGAGCCCTCCGTTACCCGCCTTGTGGATGACGGCGTCGCCAAAATCATCGCGCAGGGCTCCGACTGCGGTCTGGCCGGTACGAACACCATCGTTGCCCGCCGTGCCTTTGCCGAGCAGAATCCCACCATCGTCACCGTCATTCTGGAGCAGTATGCCCGCGCCGCCGAGGCGATCGACACGCTCGACGACGAGACCTGGGCCGCCGTGGCCGCCGACCTCTCCCTGGAGGTTGAGCAGGTGAAGGCCATCCTGCCCAAATACATTTTCTCCGTGGAGATCACGCAGGAGGATATCGACGCGCTGAACGACACCATCGCGTTCCTCGTCGGCATCGACGCGATCTCCGAGGCCTATGACCTCGGCGACTACGCAAACAGCTCTTACTATACCGCCGGCTGATCCCCGACAATACGCACCCCCCGACCGCACGGCCGGGGGGTGTTTGCTGTTTACACGGATCAATTGGTAAGCTCGGATACCAGCTGCTGCATTTCCTGCTTCGATCGAACGGAATGTGTTTTGTCCAGAATGGACTGCTTTTCCTCCGCTGAAAGCGCCTCAAACCTCCGCATTGCGGTCTCGTTCTGCGCCAGCGCCATGCCAAAGCCCAGAGGCAGCTCCCGATCTTTTCTTTCCTGTTCCGACATACTCCTCCCCTTCCCTCCATGACGCCGAACCCGCCGGAATCCCGGCGGGTTCTTGCGTGTATTTGAACTCAGCTCAAACATAGATCCTCGGCGGATCACTGCGTCTGCTGATTCTGGTCATTCTGATTGCTGCTCTGATTCCGTTCCCCGCGCTGATTCTGCTTATTCCGTTTCTTCTGGCCCATGATTTCACCTCCCGGTTGTGGTCGTCCTTAGTTTGTGAAACGGACAAAAAAACTATACAGGCCTCCATGACGCGGAGGGCAAAAATCAGCCGGAACGTCCTGTTTTCTCGACGTTCCGGCTGTTGATTGACTTTGTTTGCATCTCCCTGAATACACATCGCGCGGCCGGCAAACCGTCGGCCGCGCGATCATTCATATCTGTCAGCCGCCGAAATACGCCTTCTTGACCACGTCGTTGCTGCGGATTTCTTCGACGGCGCCCTCGGCGACCACATTGCCGACCTGCAGCGTGTAGCAATACTGCGCCGCGCCGAACGCCAGATGAACATTCTGCTCCACGAGCAAAATGCTGGTGCCCTTGGACTGATTGATCTCCTTGATCTTCTCGCCGATGTCGTCGATGACGACGGGCGCAAGACCGAGGCTCGGCTCGTCAAGGCAGAGGAGCTTCGGATCGGCCATGATGCCGCGGGCGATGGCCAGCATTTGCTGCTGGCCGCCGGAGAGCGTTCCGGCCTGCTGCTTGGTGCGCTCCTTCAGGATGGGGAACAGCTCGTAGACAAATTCCAGATCCCTTGCGATGCCTTCCTTATCCCTGCGCTGCGTGGCGCCGAGGATGAGGTTTTTATACACCGAGAGATACGGGAACAGGTGCCGTCCCTCCGGAACGAGCACAAGGCCCTTCTGCACGATGTTCTGCGTCGGCTCGTTCGTAATGTCCTCGCCGTTGAACAGGACGGAGCCCTGCGTCTTTTTGACGATGCTCATCATGGCGTTGAGCGTCGTGGACTTGCCCGCGCCGTTCGAGCCGATGACCGTGACGATGCCGCCCTGGGGTACGCTCAGGCTGACATCGTGAATGGCAATGGACTTGCCGAACATGACCTTCAGGTTCTTGATTTCGAGAATGTTGCTCATACCGTACCTCCGAAATAGGTTGTGATGACCGTCGGGTCATTTCGCATTCCCTCCGGAGTGCCCTCAAAAATCTTCTCGCCGAAGCTGATGACGGTGACGGAGTCGAGGATGTCGAGGATCTGCATATTGTGCTCCACGACGAGGACGGTGATGCCCTTATCGCGCATCTTGGAAATGGCCTTGATGGAGAACGCGATCTCCTCCGGGTTCATACCGCCGAGCGGCTCGTCCAGAAGCAGGAGCTTCGGCTTCGTCGCGAGCGCACGGGCCACGCCGAGGATCTTCTGATAGCCGTGCGGCAGGTTTTTTGCCAGCTCATTACGCACGTGCTCCAGGCCGAGAAACTCGATGATCTCGTCCGCGGACTTAGCGATGTACTTTTCGTTTTCCTTATACGTCTTTGTGCCGCAGAACGCCTGCATCACCGTGGAATGGGGGCGCAGATGATAGGCCGTGGTGATGTTCTCAAAGACGGTGAAATCGCCGAACAGCGGGTTCAGCTGGAACGTGCGTCCGATACCCATGGCCGCGACCTGATGGGGCTTTGCCTTGGTGATCTCACGGCCAGCATAGAAAATGTGGCCGGAGGTCGGCATATGCACGCCGGTGATGAGGTTGAAGAAGGTGGATTTCCCCGCGCCGTTGGGGCCGAGGAAGCCCTTGATCTCGCCCTCCTGAATGCGGAAGTCGAGGTCGTTCATGACGGTCAGACCGCCGAAACGCTTGGTCAGACCGGAGGTCTCCAGCAGACTGCTCATTGATCCGCGCCTCCTTCCTGCATCATGGCGGCAATTTCTTTCTTTTCGGCACGCTTGGCCCGGTTCGCCCGGATCGTCTCCGGCAGCCCCACCAGGCCGCCGGGCAGCAGATACGCCACCAGCAGCAGGACGGCCGCCGTCAGGAACGGGGTGTAGGCGGAGTTCTCACCGATCCAGCGGCTGAACGCCACAAAGCCTGCGCTGCCCGAAGCGCCGGAAAGGCTCGTCAGCAGGTTCGCGATGCCCTGAATGATGCTGATGATGATCGCGCCGATCATGGGGCCGATGAACTTGCCGCTGCCGCCGATCATCATATACATGATGAGCCACAGGGTCAGGTTCATGCCGTAGCTCGAATAGGAAATGGTGGTGAGGTAATGCGCCTGCACGCCGCCCATCAGGCCGATGAAGAAGCAGGCCACGCCCACCGCCAGCAGGCGATAGAAGGTCGGGTTCACGCCGATGGAGGCGGCGACGTCCTCCGACTGCGCCAGCGCGCGGAGCGTCGTGCCGATGCGGCAGTGTTCAAAGCGGTACATGACGAGCAGCGAGACGACCGCAAGGATCAGGATGACAAAATACGCCGCCTGATAGCCCTTCAGATTCAGTGCATCCGCCAGCGGCTTCAGCTCCGAGGAGAGGGATGTGATGCGGTTGAGGCCGAGCGCGCCGCCAGCCAGCTTCCACGAGGAGATGAGCAGCATGATCGCCTGTCCCATGAACATGGTGCCCATGCTGAAATACACGGTCTTGAGGCGCGCAAACGGCCAGCCGGTGATGAGGCCGATCAGCGTCGCCATGATGGCGCCGGCGGGGATCGTGACCCACATCGGAAGCCCCAGATGCACGGCCAGCATACCGGCGGTATACGCGCCGACGCCCATGAACGCGCCCTGTGCAAAGGACAGGTTTCCCGAGAGCAGGATCACGCGCAGGCAGACCGCCGCCACCATGTTAAAGATGATGGTGATGAACAGGTCAACCCAGGAGCGGCTGTTCAGAAACAGCGGAAGCACGATGAACGCCACCAGCATAATGGCGAACGGAAGGGAGGTCTTGAAACCGGATTTTTTCATCGTGGCACCCCCTTACATTTTCATCTCGTGGCCGAAGAAGCCCTCGGGCTTTATCAGCAGCAGGACGACGATGATGGCGATGGGGATCGCGGAGCCGGCATTGCCCTGGAAGAACAGGGGGAAGATGACGTCCAGAAAGCCCATGACCATACCGGTGATGATGATGCCGTTCATGGAACCCGCTCCTGCGAGCATAACGAGCATCAGAATACGCAGGTTCATGGTATCGCCCATGTTGGCGCTCAGGCCCTGGTAGGCGCCCATGAAGCATCCGGCCACCGCCGCCAGCGCGATGCCGATGGCGCAGACAATCGCCGAGACACGGTGGATGTTGATGCCCTGCAGGGCGGCGCCCAGACGATCCTGCGAGACGGCCTCCATCTGCCGTCCGAGGGCGGTGTAGTTCACGATGTAGAGCGCGGCCAGCAGGAGCAGAAGCCCCACGCCGAAGGTGACGAGGCGCTCGTTGCTGACGCTGGTACCGGCGATCTTCGTCAGGCCCTGTGCATAGGCGGGGATGACCATGGCGCGGTTGCCGGTGAGGATGTTGCAGATCGTCTGGCCGATGGTGATAAGGCCGACCGAGATCATGACAATCCGGTCAAAGTCGGCGAGGAAGGGCCGGAACATGACCTTCTCAAGCAGCAGGCCGACAGCAGCCAGAACGATCGCCGCGATGACCATGGCGATCCAGTTGTTGAGCCCGGCCGCGGCGCAGAGGTAATAGCACAGATAGGCGCCGACCATGTAGAGCGCACCATGGGCAAGGTTAATCGTACCGAGCATATTGAAGATGAACGCAAATCCCAGCGAGGCCAGAATGTACATGATACCCAGCACCAAGGTGTTTATGAGTATGTTCAAGCGGTGTTCACTCCTTTAAAAACGGCGGAGGCGAAAACGCCTCCGCCGCAAGGTTATTTCGTTAAGGTGTTCTTCGATCAGGGAACGATCACGTCGATCCAGCCGGCGAATTCCCAACCGTCCTCCGCCTCGGGATCCATCATGGAGACCGGACGGGGATGACCGACCGCGTGGTTCTCCATGCCATAGGTATCGGTGCCGCCGATGGTAGCGGTGCCGTACAGGGAGTCGACCTCACCGCCGGCCTCCCAGGCAGCCGCGACCTCCGCCGGATCAATGGAACCGGCCTTCTGCATCATCTGGAGCATGATGTAGAGGGTGTTGGCGGCAGCGCCGTCGAAGGTGCCGGCCGCGTCATCGCCGTACTTCTCGCGCACGACCTCGACCAGGTCGTTGAACATATCGGTGTTCCGATCCGCGTCGGAGGCACGGGTGGAGGCGCCGATGGTGAAGCCGTTATAGGAGGCGTCCGCACCGGCGTATTCCATGACCATCGACACGGGCTTGCCCTGCGCGCAGGCCATGACCATGTCGTCATCGAGCGAACGAACCGCCTTCAGGAGCGCACCGTAAGCGTCGGGGGAGCCGTTGCCCATGAAGGCATCGGCGCCGGTGTCCACGAGCTGCTGGGCATAGGAGCTGTAGTCGGTGGTGTCGCCCGGATAGACGACGGAGCCGACCATCTCGAAGCCGTTATCGGCGGCCATTTCCTCGAGGATGGCGTAGGTCTCATCGGTGGAGCCGTTGTCATCGTTGGCATAAGCCACGGTGTGGACATCGGGATAGTACTCCTTCAGAACCGCGAAGCAGGCCTGCAGGTCGCCCATGGAGCCGTTGGTGCCGGTAAAGGCCAGGCTGTTCTCGGGGATGAGGTAGCCGGTGTTGGAGCCGACGCAGTAAGCGGAGGCGTGCAGGATGCCCTCGTCCTCAAAGACGTCCGCGCAGGAGTTGACCCAGAAGTCGTTGGTCTCGACGACGAAATCAACGCCGGCGTCCACAAGGCTCATGGCCGCGGTGCGAAGCGCGGGATAGTCGGACTGGCCGTCCACACAGACAGCCTCCAGCATATAGGTGGTGTCGCCAACGGTCCAGCCGCCATTCTGGTTGATGTAATCGACCATGGCATTGAACTCGTTGAAGTTGGGGGTATCGACGCCGGCGAACCAGCCTGTGGTATGAACCATCAGACCGATGGAAAGCGTCTCGGTGTCACCGGCCGGAGCCGCAGGAGCATCCGCAGGCTCTGCCTCGGGGGCAGGCGCGGGAGCGGCAGCGCCGTCGGCGAGCTGATCGAGAGAGGCCTGGATGTTGTCCAGAGCCGCCTGGATCTCGTCGAGCTTGGCAGTGTCGACGGAAGCGCCGCAGGCGCAGAGGCTCAGCAGCATGACCGCCGCAACGATCAGGGCAAGAATCTTTTTCATGGTTTCCTCCTAAAATAAATGTTTGTTAATTAACAAGCTTACACGCCGAAATAATACCACGCCCTGTCGGATAATGTCAACCCGTTTTTGAAAGAAATCCTTCCCTGCACGCAAAACCCATGAATTCCAGTGAATTTCCAGTTAAATATGTGTTACCGGGCCGTTCGGCGCGATATACCGCCAGCACTCCGCGCCGGTTTTTTCGACCCGCAGGTCACAGCGCACGCTCTGCGTCGGATCCGGGTGGTCGGCCCACAGCTCATAGAGCTTCGGCAGGAACACCGGCCAGCGGGCCGCCTCATACTCCCCGTGATCGGTGGCGCTCGGCGGCACGGGGCTGGCATCCGGATTCTCCTCCAGCATCTCCAGAATGAACCGGGGCGGCTCGGAGATGTTCGGATTGGCCGCCGCCGCGTCGATATGGACGCAGCCGCCGGACACATCCTGCCACATATGTACGGTCATATCGACGAATTCATTCTTCCCGTTGAAAACGCCCTCGACGATGACATGGTCAAGCGCTTCCGTGAACGGGAACCAGTCCATATCCAGACGGTTTATCTGGATGCCGTTTCCGCCGAAGACGGGGACGTTCTCGCCGACGGTCTCGGAAATCATATGCGCGGAGCGGACAAAGCCATACTTCCAAGGCTCGCGCACCCAGGAAAAGCGCTTATGCGAGCCGGGCGCCCAGAGGTAATACCCCTTTTCCATATTGGCCCACCACCAGTCCATCATCGCGGCGGTGACGCCGGGCAGAAAGTGCTGATGGGTACTGCTCAGAACCCAGCCGCGCTCCCGCGCCATGGCGTTCAGCTCGGGCGTCGGCAGCGCCGGCACCGGCCGGGGCAGCGGCGTATACGGCAGGGTCGGCACATGGATGTTCTCCCGAAACGGCAGATAGGTCTGCCCGGCATTTGCGTGATATTCCATCATCGTTTACTCCTCTCTGTTTTCCGCCAGACAATCGACCATCCGGCGGATATGCGGATTGCTGTTCTGCCGCGAATACACCGCCACCAGATCCGGACAATCCGCATGGTCATCCATGGGGATGACCTTGATGTTCTGATCGATCTCCAGGCGGGTATTCCGGTCAAGAATGGCAATGCCCACACCGGTTTCCACATAGAAAAGCAGGCTGTCGAGCGAGTCGGCCAGGCGCACGATGTTCGGCTCAAAGCCCGCGCTGCGGCAGGAGCAGAGGAACTGCTCATAACCGCCGTAGCTCTCCTTGGGGGAAATGACCACAAACGGTGCCTGCGACAGGTCGTCCAGCTTATCCGCCAGCGGGCTCATCCGGCTGACGAAGATCGCCGGCTGCTGATTTTCGATCAGGCGCTCCACCACCAGCTCCGAGCCGGGAGCCACGTCAAAGGAGAGCGTGATAATGAGATCATACCGGAAGGACGCAAGGGACTCATGCAGCTCGGAGAAGCCCGCCCTCTCCATCGTGAACGACACATCGGGATATTGGCGCACGAAGGACTGGAACCGGCTGATGATATCCGCGTTCAGGCGCTGGCCCGCCAGCACGCCGACGCGCAGCTGACCGGAGTCGCCCCGGCCGAGCGCACGTGTCGTCTCGGCGATGCGGCTCATGAGGGCGGGAAGCGTTTTCGTCTGCTCGTAAAAATACTCCCCTGCGCGTGTCAGCCGCACCGTATGCCGGTCGCGGAAAAAGAGCTGCACGCCGAGCTCCGCCTCCAAGGAGGAAATCTGCTTCGAGATATTCGGCTGCGAGGTAAACAGCCTGCGCGCCGTCTCCGAAAAGTTCCCGCATTCCGCCGCGGTCACAAAATAACTCAGTTTGGTCAGTTCCATGCGGCCACCTCCTGTCGGCTCCAGTATAGCATATAACCAAATGGAATGGCAATCGGTAAAAATGGATATTTGCCAAACGATTCACAAGCTCCTATAATCAGAAGTGTCCCTGTTAAAAAAATATTTTTCGGAGGTATGCGCTATGCAGAAATCCACGGCAAAAGGCTTCGGCAGAAAGGGCTGGGGCATCCTGATCCTGACCTTCTTCAGCATCCTGATGAATTCGATGATCATCTATGACTCCCTGAACGTGACGATCCCCGCCGGATGGGCCGTCCGCTTTGGCCTGCAGAATCCCAGCATTCTGTATGTTTTCTCCACCATAGCCGCCTGGATCAGCGTTCCCGGCGCGATCATCTTCGGCTGGCTCTGCGGCAAAAAGAGCTGCAAGTTCGCATGGGGCCTCGCCCTCGTCCTGAACGCGGCGGCCTGCTTCATCTGGAGCTTTGCCGGCAGCAGCCCGGTGTACCTCATCATGCTGTGCATTGCGAACATCTGCGGCATGGGCTTCAACTACATCGCGAGCCTGAATGTCGTCTCCAACTGGTTCCCCACCAAGAAGGGCCTGGCCATGGGCGTTGTCACGATCGGCTTCCCCCTCTCCGCGACCATCGCCACCCCGCTCTGCTCCGGTCTTCTGGCCGGCATCGGCCTGAACGGCATCTATTATATGTTCGCGGTCGTCTGCCTGATCCTCGGCATTCTCGTCTTCCTCTTCGTGAAGGATTATCCCGAGCAGGCCGGCGCGTATCCCGACAACGACAAGAGCTTTGACCGCGCCCTGTCGGACAAGCTCCTCGCGGAGGGTCTGGAATATCAGAAAACCTCCTACTGGCAGCCCAAGGTATTCCTCAGGACCGGAAATGTCTGGAAGATCATCTTCCCGCTCGGCGTCATGGAGCTCTTCTCGCTCGGCGTCATGTCGAACTTCGTGCCCCGCATGGCGCAGATCGGCTTTGATACCGCCGCCTGCACGCCCATGCTCGCCTGCGCCGGCCTTGTGGCCTGCGTCGGAAGCTATCTCTGCGGCGTCATGGATCAGAAGCTCGGCACCAAAAAGGCCATCATCATCACATTCCTTTTCGGCATCGTTTCCCTCGCGCTGAACATCCTCGGCGGCTTCATCACCACGGGCCGCGTCGGCGATGCCGGTTATATCCTGATCTTTGTCGCACAGCCCTTCATGGGCATCATGCTCGGCGGCGCGGCGAACTACCTCGTCTCCCTGATCTCCACGATCTGGGGCCGCTATGACTTTGACAACGGCTACCGCGTCATGAAGCCCGCCGTCGCGATCATCGGCGCGCTCGGCATCACGATCTGCGGCGCGCTCGGCAACAGCTTCGCCATCGGCTACGCTTACGCCTATGCTCTGATCTGCGTGCTGTGCATCATCGCCGTCATCGTCGCCACCCGCATCGACGACACCTATGTCGGCAAGAAAGACTGAAATCGAAAAGGAGACAACACCATGAAAATCGTAGGCGTTTCGTTCGGAACGAAAAACGGCAACAACGACACCATGTGCCGCGTCGCGCTGGAGGCCGCGCAGAACGCCGGCGCGGAGGTCGAGTTCATCCACCTCATGGACTGGAACATTGAAAACTGCACGGGCTGCGTCGCCTGCTCCCGCGGTCTCGTCATGGGCAAGGGCAACATCTGCACACGCCGGGACGACTTCGACGCGTTCCGCAGCATCCTGCTCGACGCGGACGGCATCCTGTTCGTCAGCCCCATTTTCGAGTCCGGCGCGTCCGGTCTTCTGCACACGGTCTGCGACCGCTTCGGCCCCCGCATGGATCGCGGCATGAACATCATCGGCGACCAGATTAACCGCGAAATGGGCGGCGACGGCGTCGATCCCCGCCTCCTGCAGGACAAGGTCATCTCCTTCGTCGGCATCGGCGGCTCCGACTGGGCCTGCCGTGTGCAGACCGACCACGCCATGGTCGCCATGAGCCCGGGCTGGAAGATCATCGACAACGACTTTTTCTCCTGGAGCAAGGACGTCATCATGCACGACGACAAAATCGAGCGTATGCAGGAGATCGGCCGCCACCTCGCGGAGGCCGCCGCGGACATTGAAAAGGCGCATTACATGGGCGAGCCGGGCGTCTGCCCGCATTGCCAGTGCTCCAACTTCTGGCTTGTTCCCGGCACGACCAGGGCGGTCTGCGAGCTCTGCGGTCTCGAGGGTGAGATCCGCGTCGAAGACGGCGCGTGGAAATTCATCTTCCCCGCCGAAGACGAGCACAAGGCCCACGACACCATCTCCGGCAAGTTCCTGCACGCGGACGACATCAAGGAAAACGAGGGCCGTCTCATGAACCTCGGCAAGGATCCCGAATTCCAGCGCCGCAAGAAATATTATTCCGACCTGTTCGCGCCGACCCCGGCGCCTTCCAAGGCAAAGTAATCAAAAGGAGAATACAACATGAAAGCATTGGCTCTTTACGGTGCGGGCGACCTCCGTCTGGAGGATCGCCCCGTCCCCCATCCCGGCCCGAATCAGCTCGTCGTCAAGATCGACTATGTCGGCATCTGCGGTACGGACGTGGAGTTCTACGCCGGTCACTATCCCCCCTTCATTCCGCTTCCCATGGTTCTCGGCCATGAGAACGCCGGCACCGTCGTCGAGGTCGGCGAGGGCGTCACCGATTTCAAGGTCGGCGACCGTCTGCTCTGCGGCCCTCCCGCCGCCTGCGAGGAAGGCTGCCCCAGTTGCCGCGAGGGCAAGACCAACATCTGCATCAACGGCTTCCCCAACACCGCCGGCATCGGCGGCCCGGACGGCGGCTACTGCGAATATTTCCTCATCCGCGATGTGGCGCACACCATGCTCATCAAGGTTCCCGACGGCGTGGATATGAAGGACGCCGTCCTGTTTGACGTCGTCTGCGTGGCGCTGCACGGGATCCGCATCTCCGACTTCCGGCTCGGCGACAACGTGGTCGTTTCCGGCACCGGCTCCGTCGGCCTGTCCGCCATCCAGTTCCTCAAGGCTGCCGGTGCGCGCAATATCATCGCGCTCGGCACCTCCGACGAAAAGGAAGCGCTCATCAAGTCCTACGGCGCGGATTATTTTATCAACTCCAAGACCTGCCCGGACGTTCCCGGCGAGATCAAAAAGCTCCTCGACTCCCCCGTAGGCGCGGACATCGTCTACGAATGTGCCGGCAATCCCGCGAGCTTCCAGACCTGCATCGGCTGCGTGAAGCCCGGCGGTCAGATCATGTGCATCGGCACCATCAACGAGCCTCTCACCATGGTTCCCGGCAGCTTTTCGATCTTCGAGCCGGAGTTCAAGTACAGCTTTGTCTATACCCGCGAGGAGGTCGAGATGTACCTCGATATGCTGGCGCAGGGCAAGATCGAATTCCCCGGCATGGTCACCGGCGTCGTGGGTCTCGGGGACGCGGTGGAAAAGTACATCGGCGCGGAAAGCCGCCGCGGCCATCTGAAGGTTCTGATCGACCCGAGTCTCTGATTGACGGCGGAATTTAACGATGATTTAATTTTTCTGTGTTATGATACTTTTATCATACCTGAGTGATAGGAGATAGAACTATGAAAAAATACCCGCACGTGTTTTCCCCTATACGCGTCGGCGGCGTGGTACTGAAAAACCGCATCATCTCGGCGCCCAGCACCATCCACACCGCTTCCAGCGGTCAGCCCTATCCCACCGAGGAGGGCATCCGCTTCTTTGAGGACCGCGCAAAGGCCGGCGCCGGTCTTGTCACCTGCGCGGGTGTGTCCATCGGCGGCGCGAACGACGACGGCGTTCATGCCTCGTGGGATCTCAAAAAGCCCAACCACACCAACCGCCTTGTCGATCTGTCCGAGCGCATCCATCTTTACGGCGCGAAGTGCACCATGGAGCTCATCGGCGTTTTCCCCGACGGCTATACCGTCTCCGACGGATGCTCCATCATGGGTTCGCCTCCCGTCGGCCGTGAAATCCCGAAGGAAAAAATGATGTGGTTCAAGGACGAGTATGTGGAAGCGGCGCTCGGCATCAAGGCCGCCGGTTTCGACGGCGTACTGCTGCACATGGGTCACTCCATCCCCGTCGCGCAGTTCTTCTCGCCGTATACCAATAAGCGTACCGATGAGTACGGCGGCTCCACGGAGAACCGCTGCCGCTACGCGGTGGAGATTCTGACTGCGATCCGCAAGGCCTGCGGCCCCGATTTCATCATCGACGTGCGTATCTCCGGCACCGAGTTCCAGGAGGGCGGCATCGACCTCGAGGAAGGCACCCGGATCGCCGAGATCCTGCAGGAGCACTGCGACATTCTGCAGGCGAGCTGCGGTATGCACAACTCCGACTGGATGACCTGGACGCATCCCTGCGGCTTCCTGCCGCCGAACCCCAACACCTTCATCGCCGACTCCTGGAAGAAGAGCGGCCGGATCAACAAGTGCCTCATTTCCACCATCGGCGGCATTACGAACCTGACCGACGCCGAGGCGATCCTCGCCGCCGGCACGGCGGACTTCATCGTCGTCGCCCGCGAGTTCATCGCCGACCCTGAGTGGATCAAGAAGGATCTGGAAGGTCATCCCGAGGACGTCGTGCCCTGCATCAAGTGTATGCGCTGCCACGACTCCGACAACTATGCCCAGCATCTGCAATGCGCCGTGAACCCGCGTGCGGGTCTCGAAGCGCCGATCGAGCGCGTCCCCGCTGCGATGGAGTCGAAGAACGTCGCCGTCATCGGCGGCGGCCCGGCCGGTATGTACGCGGCTCTCGCCTGCGCCGAGCGCGGTCACACCGTCACGCTGTTTGAGAAGAACGCACAGCTCGGCGGTCTGCTGGAGTATGCCGACCATGTGCGCGACTTCAAGTGGCCTCTTGCAAACTATAAAAACTGGCTCATCCTGCAGGTCAACAAGAACCCGGCCATCACGATCAGGCTGAACACCCTCGCCACCCCCGATATGATGGAGGGCTTTGACTCCGTCATCGCCGCGCTGGGCTCTGAGCCCGTCGTGCCGAAATGGCTGCCCGGCGTGGAGCACTGCCGCACCGCCGTATCCACCTATGGACACGAGGAGGAGCTCGGCCGGAAGGTCGTCATCATCGGCGGCGGTCAGGTCGGCCTCGAGACCGCTGTCCATCTGCAGCGCACCGGCCGCGATGTGACCCTGATCGAGATGCTGCCCCAGCTCGCGGGCGACGCCTCCAAGACCCATCGCGACGAGCTGCTCGTCGAGGTGCGCGATCATGCGGACAGCCTCCACGTCCTGCTGAATGCCAAGTGCACCGGCGTCGTGCCCGGCAAGGTCAGCTTTGAGCTGGACGGCGCTGCTCAGTCCGTGGACTGCGACAATGTCCTGCTGGCCGTCGGCCTGCGCGCCCGCCGCGAGGAAGCGGATACCTTCATGAACGCCGCGGACGATTTCTTTGAAATCGGCGACTGCGTCCGTGCCCGCACCGTCGAGTGGTGCACGAAGGAAGGCTTCTATGCCGCGCTGAATATCTCCCGCTGATTCATCCGCGGGAAGATCATTGTCTTTCCATTTTCCTGACCCCTGGCATGAGGGCTCCCGGTTTCGGCCGGGAGTCCTCGCTTTATTAAAACCCGCATGGAGCGGCACATCGAATAAAACTTATAATTGGTAGAATCATATGACAAAAATCTTATTTATCTGCCACGGCATGGTATTAACCTGAGCCAGCAAGCCCTTGATATATCAAGCTTTTTTCGATTTTGACCGCCTGATTTTA
>JBJDYS010000090.1:0-31776 GCA_051867595.1 Oscillospiraceae bacterium | reverse complement strand
GTTGCTTGAACAATTTTTACTTTTTATTATTGTCTAACTTTTTGGGGTCACTTCAGGATGAATACGCTGTATTGGAAGCATCAACTATAATGCTTGTAAGGCTTGTGCATTGATCAAAAGCAGTCGTCCCGATGGATGTAACGCTGCCGGGGATCGTTATGCTTGTAAGGCTTGTGCAGTTGTGAAAAGCAGCATTTCCGATGGAGATAACGCCGTTTCCGATTGTTACACTTGTAAGCTTAGAACAACGCTGAAAAGCGCCCGCTCCGATTGTTTGCACACTGCCCGGAATTGTTACACTTGTAAGCTTATTGCAGTTATTAAAAGCATTTTTTTCAATGGATGTAACACTGTCAGGGATACTTACGCTTGTAAGGCTTGTGCAGTTCAAAAAAGCCTGCTCCCCGATGGTTTTTACACCGCTTTGAATCGTTACGCTTGTAATGCTCATGTTACTCTGAAACGCTTGCTCCCCGATGGTTGTAACGGGGTTTCCGCCGATTGCAGACGGGATCGTGACCTCCGTATCGCTGCCGGTATACTTGGTGATCGTTACCTCGTTGGTTGAGGAAACAGTGTATTCAAAGTCGCCGGACGACTCCCCATCCAGGGCAGGCGGGAGGACATCATACGCCGCGGCCACGGCGGCTTCGTCCGTCGATTCCGGCTCGGGCTCCGGCGCAGGCTCGGGCTCGGGCTCGGGCTCGGGCGCGGGCTCGGGTTCCGGCTCGGGTTCGGGTTCGGGCTCGGGCTCGATCGAAACGAGATCATACGCCGCGTCCACGGCGGCTTCGTCCGCCTCTTCCCCGGCCAGCGCCATCGTCGGCATCAGCGCCAGCACCATGCAAAGCATCAGCACTATGCTCAAAATCCGTTTTTTCATTTATTCGTCCTCCTTAGAGAATACTTTCGACTTTACTTTATTCTGCAGCAGTACCAGAGGCTCCCTTGTGCAAAGGGAGCTGTCACGAAGTGACTGAGGGATTGACAACCCCTCCGGCAAAAATCAAGGATTTTTGCCACCTCCCCTTACACAGGGGAGGCTTTTTCCGGGTTGTATTTCACAATGAATAGTTCAAGGCTTTCCTTCAAAACAGCTATCTGTGATTGCAAATAGAACTCATCCTCAAACAGTGCGTAATGCACACACGCTCTGATCAAAATGAAAATCAGCGGCGTCAGCTTTTCGCAGGGGATGCCGAGCTTGCCCTCCAGCTCCTTTGCGTAATCGGTGTAGCGCCGGTCAACGCCCGCGAAAAATTCCTGTCCGTACCGCCTGTATTTCGGGTGGGTATAGACCTGATACATCAGGCGGTATTTCTTGCCGTGCTTTTCCGCCGTCCAGTAGGGTATCTCGTCAATGAACCGCCACAGATCCTCTACATCCGCGGGGGCTTTCGCCATGAAGTCGTCCTCCACCCTGCTCATACAGTATTCGGTGGACTGGATGATGAGGTCATCCAAGTCCCGGAAATATGTATAGATCATGGATGTGCTGTATCCGCAATGCTTCGCCAGGGAACGAATACCCGTGCCGTGCAGGCCCAGCTCGGCAAAGCCGTTAAAGCAATTTTCCATAAGCTCCGCCTTTTTGGCGTTCCACTGCTCTTCGGTATAATTCGCCACCTGTCAGCCCCCTTTCATTTAAAACGTTCGTTCAGAATGAGAATACCACATATACCCGCAAAACGCAATAGGCAGTTATCCCGCCCGTCACAATATAACCGCCCCGTACTCCGCGATCATCCACCATATATTGGGAAATCCGGGACGAAAAAACTCCCGGGAAGCCATCGCTTCTCAGGAGCTTTGTGAATCGGGAAATGGGCTTTTATACACGAGGTTCCCCCGGCCGCCATCACGGCGCCGGCCGTTCCCGTCCACGGCCTTCGCCAGAATGCCGGTGTCGCCCATGAACGTGAACGGCTGTTCATCGGATCGGCCGGCCAGCACATCGTCACATACCCCGAGGACACGGGCAATCATGTCCGGCGTCCCCTCCCCATCGCCGTGCGACAGGAGTACGCGGTCGTATTTCCCCCGCGTCGCCGCATCCAGCCGGAGCAGTGACCTCCGATAGTCCGATACCGACAGGGCGTGGTCGTCAAACAGGAACGTCATATCGTTGCAGGCATCGCCCAGCAGGAGCATCCGCGCCTGACGCAGAAGAAACACAAGACTGCCCGGCGTATGGCCGGGACAGGCAAAGCATTCCACCGTCTCGCCGCCCAGCTCATACGCCTCCCCGGCCTTCAGCGAACGCATATCCGCAAACGCCATGGCCGGGACGATCTGCTCCGCACGGAGCTTTGCGAAGTCCGGCCACATCGCGCCGGAGCCTGCGCGGAATGCCATGTCGCTGTGCCGGGCATATACCGCCTCGTCCAGCGGGTTCATGCAGACCGTCTCGAATTCCGCCGCGCCGAGAGCGTGATCCGTGTGGCCGTGGGTCAGCAGGACGACCACCGGTTTGTCCGTCAGCGCGTCCACGCAGGATCGCAGACTGCCAAATCCGCTGCCCGTATCCAGCAGCGCCGCCCGCTCATCCCCCTCGATCAGATACATCAGCTCCGTGTTGAACGCAAAAATGCGCGTCACGCGGGGTGATATTTTTTCCGTTTGAAAGGTCAGTTCCATAGCTTCAGCAGTTCTCCTATATCGTCCATCCCGCCATCGGCCAGCGCGCTTTCCCGCGCATCGCCCACAGCCAACGCCGTCATGCCTCCGGCCTTGGCCGCCGCAATCCCCGCCTCCGCATCCTCCACGACGGCGCAGTCGGCCGGGGCGACGCCGAGCTTCTTCGCCGCGCAGAGAAACACCTCCGGATCCGGCTTTGACCGGGTGATGTCCGTGCCGTCCGCGACGGCGTCGAAACGGTCGAGAAGCCCGGTCTTTTCCAGAATCTTCCCGGCGTTTTTGGACGAGCTGCCTACCGCGAGCTTCACGCCGCGGGCCCGAAGCGCCGCCAGCGTCTCCGTGACGCCGGGCAGAATGTCCCGCTCGGAGAGCTCGTCCAGCAAAGCGCGATAAAGCCCGTTTTTATAAGCGGCCAGCTCCTCCTTTTCGGCGGCGCTGTATGCCTTTTCCGCCCGTTCGAGGATGATCTCCAGCGACGCCATACGGCTTACGCCGCGCAGGCGGTTGTTCACCGTCCGGTCGAAATAGATCCCCTCCCGGTCGGCCAGGCGCTTCCATGCGCGATAATGCAGCTCGTCCGTGCTGACCAGCACGCCGTCCAGATCAAATATCACAGCCTTTATCATGTTCATAACCTCGCGTCCGGCAGGCCGCAGAAGGCGTCCACCGGGGATACGCCCCGGAAGGCGCTTCGGCCCATGAGCTTCTCCAGCACCGCCCGCACCGTGCTCTCATGGCAGGAATACGCGTTGATGTACGTCTTTACCCGCGGCACATCCTGCAGGTGATACGGATTCGAGAACGAGACAAATATGCTCGGCTCCTCCCACACATGGCGGGGCACGTCCAGCGCGTGTTTCCTGGCCCAAAATATCCGCAGCGCCGTCTGATTGGAGGCGTGCTCGAGATGGCAGAGGTACAGCGTCAGCCGCCGCCCGGTCAGCGCGGACGTGCCGTGCAGCTCCTCCCGTTCGATGTCAAAGCGTTCCGTCTGAAAGCCGGCCGCACGCAGAATGTCCTCCGTAAGCTCCGTCATGCTCCCCTCCGGCATGGCGTCGTTTCCGATCGTGATAAGCCGCACCAACGGGAACTTTTCCGGCGTGATGGGAAGCACGTCCTGCGTGTTTTTTACCATGGTCACGCATTTGTCCGCGCACTCGTCCCGCCACGCAAGCGCCTCGGCGGCGCGCTCCTGCTTCCGGCTGTGCTCCATCGTCCACGCCTTGAGGGCCAGCACACGCGTGACCGCCTCATCCAGCCGTGCCGCCGTCAGCCGCCCATCGCCGAGCGCCTCGCTCACATAGCGCATATCCTCATAAATATCCGTGCTGAACACGAACATATCCACGCCCGCCATAAGCGCCGCCGGGATCGCCTCGCGCCGGGGCATGGTCTGCGTAAAGCCCGCCATGATGGTGGCGTCCGTGACGATGAGGCCGTTGAAGCCCAGCCGCCCGCGCAGCACGCCCGTCAGCAGTTCCGGGCTGAGCGAGCCGGGCAGGCAGTCGGCAAAGGTGAGCGCCGGGTTTTCCCGCATGGACAGCGCGGGCTGGCAGATATGCGCCGCCATCACGGACAGCAGCCCCGCGCCGATAAGCCTTTGATAGACCGCGCCATAGCTTGCGTCCCACTCATCGGCAGACAGGGAATTATACGTCGGGTGCAGATGCTGATCCCGGAAATCCACGCCGTCGCCGGGAAAATGCTTGGCGCAGGCAGCTACCCCGTCCGACTGGACGGTCTTTACATAGGTCTCGCACAGCGCCGCAACACGCGCCGGGTCAGAGCCGCAGGTTCGCACGTTCGTGATGGGATTCCGGAAATTCAGATCGAGGTCGCACACCGGCGAGAACGTCCAGTTCACGCCGACGGACGCGCCTTCCCCGGCGCAAACATGGGCAAACTTCTCCATCACGCTGTCGTCGTCCGCCGCCGCCACGGTCATCGGCCAGCCGAAGAACGTGCCGTCCGATACAGCGCCGACACCACCCTCCTCGAGATTGGCCGCTTTGAGCAGCGGTACAGGTGCAAGGCGTGAGAGCCGCCGGAGCGCCGCCTCGATCTGCGCCGCGGGTGCGGGGCGGAACAGCACGCCGCCGATAGCACGGTCGGAAACGAGGCTGTTCAGCTCCTCCGCGCCGTAATCGCCGCCCATGACACAAAAAAGCTGCCCGATTTTCTGTTCTGCGGAAAGGGCGGAGAGCGTGCTCTCCACCCAGTCCGTTTGTTTGTCGTTCAGATAAAAAGGGTTGCCTTGCAGATTCATTTTCTCTCAAAAACCTCATCCAGAAAGTCGAGGCAAAGCTCGGAAACCCATGCTTCGTGATACCACGGGTCACCGTGATGGGGCTTGCCCTCCGCGATATGGAGCCTTGCGTCCGCTCCTGCCTGTGTCAGCGCGTCATAGAACGCCTTCGACTGCTCCACCGGCACAACCTGATCGCCGGAGCCGTGGAGGATGAGAAACGGCACCGTCTCCGCATGAACATGGGCAATGGGACTGGCAAGCTGCACAAGCTCCGGCACGCTGGTGATCGGCGCGCCCAGAAACTGCGACTCCGGGGACATGGCGCCGTCATGGTCGGGAATCCCCGTCCCGCTCTTTTTGAACGCCTCGTCCATGGCGAGGAACCCCGCGCACGGGCCGCACCAGTCCACGCAGGCGTGAACGCGGCTGGAATACGCGGCGTTGCCCATGGAGAGATCCTCAAAGGCCGGATTGTCGTTCGTCACCGCAACGTAGGAGGAAAGCCATCCGCCGGAGGACGGGCCCCAGACCGCGATATGCTCCGTGTCAAGATGATACTTCTCCGCGTTTGCACGCACCCATCGGATGACAGCCTTCGCGTCATACACCATGGCGGGATAGCGCGCCTCGCCGGATTTGCGGTATTCGGCGCTCACCACGGCGTAGCCTCGGTCGAGGCCGCGCAGCATGGGCTCCACAGAGTCGTCCCGCTTCGAGCAGATCATGAACGCGCCGCCGTGGAAGTGGACGATCACAGGCATCGGTTTTCCGTCCCGCTCGTTCGGCAGATACAGATCGAGCTTCTGCGATTCCGACGCGCCGCAATAGGGGATGTCCAGATATTTCTCCCGGATGCCGTCCAGGATCTCCTGACTGAGCGCAGGGATCGGCACGAGGGGCGGCGCGCCGTCCAGCTCCGGCGGCCCGCCGAGGGGCGGTTTTCCGTCCATCGGGGGCGGGCCGTCAAAAGGGGGCTTGCCCCCCATCGGCGGCATACCCATTGGCGGCATACCCATCGGCGGCAGGCCAAACGCCTGCGTGCTTCCCGCGGTCTCTCCCGCGGGCAGGGGCATCTCCTCAATGGGTGTTTCCGGCTCAATGCCCTTCAAATGCTGATCCATGAAGGCCCACAGGATCGCCAGATTCTCCGGGGACTTGAACTGCGGATCGTCATGCCCCGCCGTGTCCAGCGGCAGGAAGATCGCACGGCCCCTGCCCAGCTTTTTCTCGATGGCCTCCACGAGAATTTCCGACTGCCGGAACGGGACGAGCACGTCCATCCGCCCGTGCTGGATGAGCATGGGGGCCATGCCGTCGTTTATATAGGTCATGGGGTTCATCTTGTCGAGCCACGCCGGATCGAGCTCCGGCAGCGGGCCGCCCGCATACTTCGATTCCGGGCTCTGCGGCTCGTTGTGATCGGCGATGCTGATGCCGTTTTCCCGCGCCTGCTCGTCCATTTTCGCAAAATCCGTGGGGCCGAACCAGTCGATGGCGCAGGCCACGGAGGCGTCCACCGGCTCCGTCTCGCCCTCGAACTGCGGGATATTCATCGCAAACATTGCGCTCAGGTTTCCGCCCGAGCTGCCGCCATAGGCACAGATCTTGTCCGGGAGGATGTTCAGCTCCGCGGCGTTGTCCTTGAGGTACTTCAGAAATTTCCGGCAGTCAAGCACCGCCGCGGGAAACGGCGCGTCGCCGCTCCGCCGGTAGTTGCAGGACGCAAACACATAGCCGTGATGCACCGCGTCCAGCAGCTCCTTGATGTGGAAATCGCGCTTATCGCCCAGGGCGAAACCGCCGCCGTGCATATGGAGCAGCACCGGCCACGGGCCGTCGCCCTCCTCCGGGTAATAGATGTCAAACACCTGCCGGGGATGCTCGCTGCCATAGCGCAGATCGAGCCGTTTGTTTTTCATGTGGCTCACGTCCTGGGGGGGCATTTCGGGCGGAGGGCCGTCCAGCGGCGGCTTATCCCCCGGCGGGAACCTATCGCCGAAGGGCGGCATTCCGCCCAAGGGGGGTATATTATGTTTTTTCTTATTCATCACACAGCCTCCTCTTTCTTTTCCGCACGGACGCGGACGACCGGGCGCGGACGGGCCTTGATCGCGTCGAAGCTGATCGCGGCGATGAGAATTAGGCCCTTGACGGCATACTGGAGATATGTACCCCAGCCCGCCATCTGCATACCGGTGGAGATGATCTGCATGACGAAAATGCCGCAGGTCAGGCCGATGACGTTTCCTTTGCCGCCCATCATCGACACGCCGCCGATGATTGCCGCGGTCAGGCAGGTAAACTCCGTGCCCGGGCCGGTGGTGGCGGAGGTCATGTTCTGCTGGGCCATCATGTCGAGGGCGGCCAGACCGAACACCGCGCCCGTGATGCCGAAGCAGAGCATCTGCACAAGATCGGCCTTGATGCCCGAAAGCCTCGAGCACTCGCGGTTGCCGCCCACAGCAAGGACGTTCCGGCCGAAATGCGTCTTATTGAGCACGAACCACGTCGCTATGACGATCAGGATCGTGATATACACATCCAGCGGAAGGCCCAGGAATTTCACCTTATAGATCGCCCGGAAATTCTCCGGCATACCGCTGTAGGTCTGGGCTTTGGTAAGCGTGTAGCAAATGCCCTTGAACACCTCGCTCGTGGCGATGGTGACGATCAGGGGGAATATTCCCAGCTTCGCCGCGATGACGCCGTTGAGCATACCCATGGCAAAGCCGAGAACGATCGCCCACAGCACGATCACGAGGATGAACCAGCCGGGGACGTTCCCGCCGTGCGTCGCGGCGTAGGTCTGCATGAAGATGGCCGAGGTCGTGGAGATCATCGCCATCTCGTAGCCGACCGACAGGTCGATTCCGCCGGACATCATGACGAACGCAATGCCCATGCCCGCGATGATGTAGTAGGTGGACTGCGTCAGAAGGTTATAGAAGTTGCGGCCGGTGAAGAACACCGGATTCAGGACCGAGAAGAGAATGATGAGGAAGGCGAGGATGATATAGACCGTCCCCTCCCGCCATACATAGGTCGCTGCGCCCCTGAGGCGCTCGCCAGCGGTCATTTGATTCTTTTTCACGCAGATACCTCCATGCCGGATGCCAGCGTCAGTACGTTCTCCTGTGAGAACTGGTCTTTCGTGAGCTCGCCCGCGATCATGCCCTCATGCAGGACGATAATGCGGTCACTCATGCCCAGAATCTCCTCCATCTCGGACGAGATCATGATGATGGCCTTCCCCTCGGCGGCGAGACGGTTCATGAGATTGTATATCTCCTGCTTCGCGCCGACGTCGATACCCTTGGTCGGCTCGTCGAATACGATGATATCGAGGTCGGCGGCCAGGGTCTTGGATACAACGACCTTCTGCTGATTGCCGCCGGACAGGTTCACGGCCATCTGGTTCACGTGCGGCACCTTGATGCCCAGTACCTCGCGGTACTGCTCCGCGATCTCCAGCCGCTTGCGATTCGAGATGATCCCGGCCTTCATGTATTTCCTGTTGCAGATGAGCGTCGTGTTGAACAGGACGGAGTTATACAGGATGCAGCCCTGCTCCTTGCGGTTTTCCGGGATGAGGCCGATGCCCGCGCGGATCGCGTCGTTCGGACTGTGGGGACGGAGCTCTTTCCCGCCGACGCGCAGCGTGCCCTTACTGATCCGCGCCGCACCGCAGACAAGCTGCGCCGTCTCCGTGCGGCCCGAGCCAACGAGCCCCGCAAAGCCCAATATCTCGCCCCGGTGAAGCCGGAAGCTGATGTCGTCCACGCTGTTGCCGCAGAGGCCCTCCGCCTCCAGAATGACCTCGCCGATCTCGTGATGCCGCTCCGGGTAGCTCTCGGTGAGCTCCCGTCCGACCATGAGATTGACAAGCTCCTGCCGGTTCGTTTTTTCCGTCTCGATGCTCGTGATGAATTTGCCGTCCCGCATGATGTAGATGTCGTCCGTGACCTGGAACACCTCGTCCATGCGGTGCGAGATGTAGACAATGGTCACGCCCCGGGCCTTGAGCCTGGCTATGATCTCAAAGAGAAGCTCGACCTCGTGGGAGGCAAGCGACGCGGTCGGCTCATCCATGATGAGGAATTTCGCGTCGTTGGAAATTGCCTTGCAGATCTCCACCAGCTGCTGGCTCGCAGGCGGCAGGCTCATGACCGGGACGGCGGGGTCAAGCTCAAAGCCATACTCGTCGATCAGCGCCTGCGCCATGGCGTTTACCTGCTTCCGGTTGTATAGCCTCCCCTGCGGACGACCGAGATAGATGTTCTCCGCTACGGACAGCGGGCCGACCAGGTTCAGCTCCTGATAGATGACCGCGACGCCGTGCTCCTGCGCGAGCTGGGGCGTGAGGCGGTCATATTCCTTCCCATCCACGGTGATCGACCCGCTATCCGGCTCGATTGCGCCCGCGATCACTTTGATGAGCGTGGACTTGCCCGCGCCGTTTTCGCCAAGGAGGGCGTGCACCTTACCGTCGGAGAATTCGAGAGAGACATCGTCGAGCGCCACAACGCCGGGATAGGTCTTGGTGATGTTTTTCAGCGTCAGCATAGTTTCACTCCTTACAGGGAAGCGGGGAACTCAACCGTCCCCGCCTCCCGGATCGAATCAGCCGTTGAGGAACGCGTCCACCAGCGCGAAGTTGTCCGCGGTATAGAACGCCGCGCCCTCGTGATTTGCGCCTTCGATGGGTTCATAGTGCACCGCGTCCTCGCCCAGCACCGCAGCGCAGCCGTCGCGGAACTGCTCGGACTGGCCGATGTCCATCGTTGTGTCCGCCGTGCCGTGGGAGATCCAGACGCGCTCCACATCGCCCTCATCGAGATAGCTCAGAGGATCCAGCTCGTCGGCCATGGACGCGATATCCGCACCGATCCACTCAGCCTCGGGCGAGCCGTCGCCCGCGAGATAGTCGGGGGTCATCCACTGGGTCGCACCGAAGAAGTCCACGAGATTCTTTACGCTATAGTCGTACCCCTCGGCGTCAAACGCCGCCATGGCGGCGAGATAACCACCGGCGGAGCAGCCCAGAACGGTGATGTCGTCCACATCCGCGTGGAGCTCGCCGGCGTTGTCAACGACGTACTGGATCGCGGTTTTCACGTCGGTGATCGCCTGGGGATAGGTATCCGCTCCGGTGGTGTAGTTGACCTGGAACACCAGATAGCCCTGCTCGGCGAAATAGTCGTAGATATCGTCGAGATGCCCGTTATCCACGAAGCGGAACGCGCCGCCGGGAACCGCGATCAGCACGGGACAGGCATCGGACTGTTCCCTGCATTTGGCGTTGAAGGTCTGGCTGTCCAGATCGCCGTAGGGGTAATTTTCCCAAATCAAATACTCGCCGTCGGTGTAGCTGGCCTCGCCAGAGGCTTCCCCGGAGGCGATGCCGGCAGTAGAGGAGCCGTCCTCGATGCCAACGGCCACGCCATCCCCGAGATGGCCCCAGTGACCGGTGCCGTCCGCGTCGAACCAGCCCGCCATGGGCCGGGCGCTGCCGTCCATGGGCCCTGTCGTGAACGTGCCGTCGCCATTGTCCGTCCACTCCGTGCCGGTATAGGTGCTGTTGCCCATGGCGGAGTTCTCCTCGAGGATCTCATACGTTCCATCCTCGTTCAGGGTCACGGTCCAGTACACCGTAAAGCCAAACGGCGTCAGCTCGTCGCAGGTATACGTCCCCGCTTCCACGGGCCCCTCCGCGAAATCGTAATCGACCGGCTCCGCCGCTGCGGCCTCATCGGATCCGCCGGTCATTCCCTCCACGGCAGCCTCGTCGTACCCGGTGTCAGAGTTCCAGTAGATCGTGGTTCCGGGATCCTTCAGCTCCGCGACGGGATCAAAGTCCTGCACCGTGACCGCGTTTACGATGTCCTTGTTCGCAAGGTAGGCAACGCCGTCACCACTCCAGTCGGCATCGACGCTCCACCACTGGCCAATGCCCTGCGGGGTCTGCACGGCGTAATCGACGCCGGCCTCTCCGTACATGACCGCATAGGCCAGCGCCGCCAGCTCGCCCGCCACGTCGCCGCCGCCGAACTCGCACGCGCCGCGGAACACGGAGAGCGTCCCGTCACTGCCGCCCAGAGAACCGACCATGTAATCAGCCTCGGAGCCCATGACGCCCGCGGAGAAGAAGCCGAACTCATCCAGCTCATCGGGATAGTTGTCCACGATGTACTGACCGCCCTCGGTGGAAGCCAGTGAGTTGTAGCACAGGAACAGGCGCGCGTTCGCGTCCTGGGTCATGACGTTCGAGATGGTGGTATAGTTCGACTGCGCCATATCCTGCTCGACCTCCATGCCCTTGTAGTGGCTGGCAATGAGCTCGGAGTAGTTGGGGTTGGGAACCTTATCGGCCTCATCCACGACATTGCCCATGGCGTCCACATACTCGCCGTCGGCATTCCGGAGGTACTCCTCCAGTACGCTCTTCATGCCGTTGGAACGGTCGATGGTCTCGTCGGACAGGGTGCAGATGAGGAACGCGACCTCCCAGTCGCCGTCCGGGTCAAGGTGCTGCTCGGCCCACTTCTTCGCCACCATGGATACCGTCGCGCCGATGAGATACTCGTCGGAGACGGTGCAGGTGTCGTAGTAGCCGTCCAGCGCGCCGGAATCGCCGGTGGCGCCGTTAATGAGGATCTTGCAGCCCGCGTCGTGCGCGTTTTGGATCGCGTCCGTCAGCGCCTCGATCTCAGTGGGATTAATGATAATCATGTCCGCGCCGAGCAGGGCGAAGTTGTTGATCTGCTGGATCTGCGTGGATACGTCGTCGTCGCAGCTGGCGATCTGCACGTCGCAGTCGGACAGCGTTTCCTTCAGCGCCTGCTCCTCGAGAACGTAAATACTCTGGCTCATGCTCTGCATACACACGCCGACCAGCGGCTTGTCACCGCTGCCCGACTTCGCCGTGCCGGCGTTGTCCGCCGTATCGCCGCCGGAGCCGCATCCGGCAAACAGCGCGAGCACCATCACGACGCTCAATACGATGGCAAGGGTCTTTTTCATAGCGCATCCTCCCTTTTTGATAATAGGTTTCCGTCTGTTTATGAATTGACGATCTCATTTTACACCCCGCAGAACGGTTTGGTATTGCAAATATTGCAACACCATGCCATAATAAGGGCGGTGATCGCCATGACAATACAACAAATGGAATACTTCATCTCCGTCGCGTCTCTGTTTTCCTTCAACAAGGCGGCCAAGATCCACTATACGAGCCCGTCCACCATCACGCGGCAGATCGCCGCGCTGGAGTCGGAGCTCGGCATCCGGCTTTTGGAGCGGGATACACACCGGGTCACAGTCACGGACGTGGGAAAGCTCTTTTTCCTGCGCGTCCAGTCCATCATCGGCGAGATGAACCAGTATCGGGAAAATCTGATCGCCATCGGAAAGCTCCCCCCGGACGAGACACCCACGTTCCGCATCTCCTGCTATACCAGCGACAGTATGTACCGCCTGCTCGCAGACCGGATGCAGGCCTTCCCCTCCGACTGGCTGGGAAAACAGATCAAGTTTGTCTTTCCCGTCGAGGGACAGATGGTAAACTCGGTTCTGGACGGGGTGGCCGACATAGGGGTGGATTCGGCAGAATATCTCTCCAAATACCGGGATGCGTTCGACACGAAGCTCCTCTACCGCAGTCCCTTCCGCCTGCTCGTCGGCAAACGGCATCCGCTCTATGGGCGCAAAAGCATCGGCGTGGCGGAGCTTTTGACCCTCTACGGGGCCTACGGCGACTATATCCCGCTGTTTTCCGGCAGTCTCGCCTTCCGGAGCTATCCCGTGCGAAACGCGGAGGAGCTTCGCACGCTGGGGGAATTCACGATCTCACAGCTTCCGCACATCATTCCGATACTCGGTCTGACGCGGGAGGGACGGGAAAACCCCGGCACGGACGATCTGATGCTGCTCGTGCCGAGGGAGCTGGAGCTGTTCGACTTCGCCCGCTATCATTCCATCCGGCTCGAGGGCGACCCCATCACGACGGATTATATGCTGTTTTGGAAACGGAACTGCGACAACCCGGATCTTGCGCGGTTTCTGGAGATGGTGGATTACGATCCTTATGCAGTCCCATAAAAAATGACGCTGTCATTCCATACAGACGCTGAAGGCGGAGGACGCTGTGTCCCTCCGCCTTCGGCATACTATTGAACTATCCACCCGGGAGTTAGTGTTCGCGGCGGTTTTCCCTCCAGGAGGCATAGGTTCTCTCCAAAAGCGAAAGAAGCTCCTCCCTCTCCGGCGCTTCCAGCGCCGAAAACGCCTCGGCCGCTCTCTCCCCGCCCATGTGATGCGCTATGTGACCGAGCAGGCCCAGCATGGCCATGAGCTTTCCCTCGGTCGAATCGGCTTTGTAACGGGGTTCCTGCCGGATGTCCCCATGAGGCGGATGTCCGGGCCCTCCATGCCCGCCGTGCTCTCCTCCCTTCCGCTCAGGCATGACGCCCGTGCGGGCATACTCCTCGCCGCGCTCGCAGCCGGGCATAGCCAGATCGCAATGCCGTCCGCAGCCGGGACATACGTTTTTTTCTTCGATCATTTCATATCCTCCTTTTGGAATCTGTTAAATTTATTCACGACACCACCTGGCTCTGCGCCAGGGCGATGTCGCGGAAGCGGTTTGCTTCCGCGTTTTCCGAATCGGTCTTCCACGCCACAACGGAGCGCAGAGCCGCGTCGTCGCCCCGGATGGGGAGCGCGATCACGTTCTCCGGGCATCTCATGGCCGCCACCTCCGGCGGCAGGATGGCGACGCCCGCTCCGGCGTCCACGCCGAGCAGCAGCATATCCGCCCGGTTATAATAGTTCATGATGGACGGCTGTACGCCCCGGTTCTGACATACGCGGTCGATCTGGCTCGACAGCGTAAAATCCGACGCCTGCATGGACACGAACGGATGCGCCCCGATGGTGCTCCAGTCCTCCATGTCGATGGTCGGCAGGTCTGCGCGGCTGACGAACAGATGGAGCTGGCTGACGCCGGTAACGGCATAGCTGAGCTTCCCGCCCGGCTGCGGCAGCATAGGCTCGTTCGCAAAATACAGGTCATAATCCAGCCGTGCGATGGCACGGAGCATTTCCGACCCCTCCATCATCGCCACGTCCACCTGCGTCTGCGGCCGACGCCGGGAAAACTCCTTCAGCGCGCGGGAAAAATACGGCATGGCGCTCGACAGCATCGCCACATGAACATATCCCGGCCTGTCCGACGCGAGGTTTTTGAGCCTCGTCCGCGCCGCTGCCTCCGTCTCCAATATCCGCGTGGCATAGCCCACATACTCCGCTCCCGCCTTTGTCAGACTGACATGGTGGGAGCTTCTTTTGATGAGCTGGACACCGAGCTCCGTCTCGAGCGCACGGATGCGGTTCGACACCGTGGGCTGGGTCATATAGAACTCGTCCGCCGTGCGGGTAAAGTTCAGTGTTCTGGAGATCGAGAGGAATAATTTGAGCTGCTGGATGTCCATGTCCCGCGCTCCTTTGGCAATAAAATTTTTCTATCGAGTGATAAGATAACCGTTTCGTCATCGTTATTTTCTTGTCTTATAATAAACTCAGCAAATCAAAATATCAAGTCGAAAATTAAATTCATAAAGCAAGGAGATGCGATCATGGCTTACGAAAAGAGAAAGGTTATCCTCACCGTCGCGCAGACCGGCAACTTCCAGGGCAAGGCCCAGAACCCCCATCTGCCCGAACAGCCCAAGGAGATCATCCAGAGCGCCTACGACTGCTATAACGCGGGCGCGTCCATCGTCCACGTCCACGCCCGCAACAAAGAGGGCAAGAGCTGCAACGACCCCAACATCTTCGCGGAGATCAACACCGGCATCCGCGCCAAATGCCCCATCATCGTCCAGAACTCCTCCGCCCCCGCCACCCGTGACAACGCGCAGACGGACGACGGCCTCGGCGTTCTCGACATCAAAGACCCCGCCGCATGGCCGGAGATGTGCTCGCTGGACTGCTCCCTCATGACGACCACATGGGGCGATCTTGAGTTCATCTATATGTGGACGCGCAAGTGGCTGATAAACACAGCCCGCCGCATCAAGGAGATGGGCATCAAGGCCGAGATCGAGGTCTTTGACCCCACCGCCATCGAGGACGTGTTCAAGTACCTCTACCCTGCCGGTGTGCTGGACGATCCCGTGTCCCTCACCCTCGTCATGGGCATGGACAAGGTCTCTCAGGGCGCAATTTCCTGCACCCAGCAGAACATCGACTATATGTATAACCTCGCAAAGAGCTGCGCGGCCGAGGCCGGCGTCAAGATGCCCATCGACGTGACCACCATGGCCATCGGCCAGACCCAGCTCCACGGCACGGTGTTCGGTATGCTGCGCGGCACGGGCATCCGCACCGGCATGGAGGACAACATCAACTACTCCTATCACGTCCCCGCCGAGTCGAACGCCCAGCTCGTCGAGCGCATCGTCCGCATCATCCACGAGCTCGACATGGAGGTTGCCACCCCCGAGGAGGCCCGCGATATGCTCCGCATCCCGCAGCTCGACGGTACCGGCGTGCGCGGAGGCTGGAAGAAATGAAAATGGAAGGCGTAAGCGCGATCGGCGTGATCGGAAACGGCATGATCGGCGACAGCATGACCGTGCTCACCACCGGTCACGGCTACAAAACAGTCAGCGTCGTGCGGGACATGGCAAAGGTCCCGGCCTATAAGGCCAAGTTCGACGACTATTACCGGCAGATGATCGACCACGGGCTTCTGACCGGGGAGCAGTTCCGCATCTGCGAGAAGTATCTTACCTACACCGACGATTACGCCGACCTTGCCGATTGCGAGGTCATCTTCGAGTGCGTCACCGAAAACCTCGATCTCAAGCACGAGGTGTACGCGAGGATCGAGGCAAATTGCCCGAAGGTCAGGGCGATCTGCTCCGTGTCCTCGTCCTACCTGCCCGACAGGCTGGGCGAGAAGATGGAAACATACGCCGACCGTGTCGTGGTCACCCATCCGTTCAACCCGGCGCACATGGTGCCCTACTTTGAGATCTGCACCGGTGAAAAGACCGCCCCCGGCCTGGCCGAATGGGTCAAGGCATTTCTGGAGACCCTCGACCGCAAGCCCGCGATCCTCAAAAAGCCGAACCCCGGCTTCATCGGGAATTATCTGCAGTTCGCCCTGTGGGCCGCGGCACTGAAGCTCGTCGAGGACGGCGTGTGCGACCCGAAGGACATCGACACCTGCTTAAACTACAGCTTCTGCCCGCGCTATACCAGCATCGGCATCTTCGACCACTTCGACAACGGCGGCTACAAGCTCAACATCACGACCTGCGATTCCGTGTTCCCCATCCTGCCCCGGTGGGACGGCGCACCGGAGATCATCCGGGAAAAGGCCGCCTCCCCCGACGCATGGGGCGCACGAAGCGAGACGAAGCGCGGCTTCTACGACTGGAACGGCGTGGATATGGCGGCGTATGCCGAGAAGGTCAACGCGCCGTACTGGAAATTCTGCGCCTGGGATTTCCCCAAAGAATAAATCAAAATCCGCACCGGGTCTGCTGTCTTCTGAACCGGCAGGCCCGGTCACACAGGTTCGAGAGAAACGGAGACTTTTATGATAGCTATTCTCAACAACAGTTCCGGCCAATACGCCGCGAATTTCGTTCAGCACAGCCCCGGCCCCGGTATGGACGCTGATTTCAAACGCATCTATGATAAGTTCGCCAGACGCATCCTATGGATGGACGGTGAGGTCGTGCCCGGCGCGTTCCAGATGAACACGGCCTGGTACTCCGCCGTGCCGGAGCGCGACCCCATCTTCACCGAGCACGTCCACGACGACGCGGACGAGCTGATCGGCTTTTTCTCCTCCGACCCGGAGAACCCCTACGATCTCGGCGGCGAGATCGAGTACACCGTCGGCGGCGAGGCGCATCTGCTTACCCGAACCACGATGATCTTCGTGCCTGCTGGCCTCGTACACAACCCCATGCGTATCCTGCGGGTGGATCGGCCGATCTTCCATTTCAGCGTCGTCACCAAGACAAGCTACGAGTCGGAAAGCGTGTATAGGTAATGGCAACATTCGTCACCGCGGCACAGGCCGTGTCGCACATCAAGGATAACGATACGCTCGTCGTGGCGGGCTTCGGCTCGTACGCAAGCCCGGAGGAGCTGATGCAGGCCACTGCCGAACGCTATGCCTCCGTCGGCCATCCTAAAAACATCACCGCCGTCTGCGGCATCACACCCGGCGACAAGACCGAATCCCTTGAGCCCAACAAGGGCATGGATCTCGGCCTCAACCGCATGAAAGCGCCCGGCCTCATCGGCACGGTGCTCGTCGGCAATCTCACCGACGCCCGTGCCATCGCGTACATGGCCGGAAAGAACGAGATCGCCGCGTACATCCCGCCCATGGGCGTCATGTGCAATCTCTTCCGCGCCGTGGCAGGCGGACGGCCCGGCCTCATCACCAAGGTCGGCCTCGGCACGTTTGCCGATCCCCGCGTCGAGGGCTGCGCCGTCAACGAGAAGGCCCGCGAGCAGGGCCCCGTCGTCGAGCTCATGGAAATCGGCGGCGAGGAATATCTGTTTTACAAGAGCTTCAAGCCTGACGTGTGTTTCCTGCGCGCGACGTATGCCGACGAGGACGGGAACCTGTCCATGATCCATGAGGGCGTACAGGGCTCGGAGCTGGAGATCGCCGTCGGCACGCACAACAACGGCGGCATCGTCATCGCGCAGGTGGAGCAGATCGTCGTCCGCGGCAGTCTCCCGGCAAAGGATGTGCGTATTCATGGGCGGCTCGTCGATTACGTCGTCGTCGCCTCCGATCCCATCCATGCCCGTCAGTGCTACGCCCGGAACGGCTACCGCCCGGAGCTGTGCGGTCTTGCCCGCACGCCTGCGGGACAGACGAAGGTGCTTCCCCTCACGGCGCGGAAGGTTCTCGCCCGCCGTGCGGCGATGGAATTGAAGCCCGGCCTCATCATCAACATCGGCTCCGGTATCCCCTCCGGCATCGGCTCTGTCGCCGCGGAGGAGGGATTGTCCGGCTTCACGACCAGCGTGGAGTCCGGCCCCATGGGCGGCGAGGTGCAGGAGGGTCTGTCCTTCCCCGGCGTGGCGAACGCCGAGACGATCTTTTACCAGTGCGATACCATCGATATGTACGATGGCGGTATGCTGGATATGGCCTTTCTCGGCTTTGCCGAGATCGACAGGCACGGCAACGTGAACGTCTCGAAATTCGCCGGACGCTGCATCGGTGCGGGCGGTTTCATCGACATCTCCCAGAACGCGAAAAAGGTGTTCTTCATGGGCACGTTCACAAACAAGGCCGACTTGGAGCTCACCGGCGACGGCATCCGCATCCGCGCCGAGGGCTCCGGTCAGAAGTTCGTGGACGAGGTTCAGCAGATCACCTTCTCCGGCCGGTACGCCATGGAACACGGACAGGACATCACCTATATCACCGAGCGGTGCGTGTTCAGGCTCACGCCGGACGGTCTCATGATCACGGAGATCGCCAAGGGCGTCGATCTGGAAAAGGACATCCTGGCGCACATGGGCTTTGCGCCGCTGATCGCCGATGAAATCGGCATGATGGACGAGCGCCTGTTCCGGGAAGAAAAAATGGGTTTGAAACCCTGAGAGGTATACGATATGGAATACAAATACCCGCATCTCTGCGCGCCGATCACCATCGGCAAAACGGTCTTCCGCAACCGTATGTTCTCGTCCCCCATGGGCGGCACAGACATCACGGCGGACGGCTGCATCGGCCCGCGTTCGCTGAAATTCTACGAGCTGCGCGCCTATGGCGGCGCGGCAGCCGTGACCGTTTCCGAGTGCATGGTTCACCCCTCGGACGGCAGCCATGCCTTCCGGCTCGACCTGAGCGTTCCCGGAAGTCTGCCGAGCTTCACCTATACCGCCGACGCCATCAAGCGCCACGGCGCGGTTCCCTCTCTGGAGCTTTCCCACTCCGGTCAGTTTGCCGGGACGTACCTCGCCGACAAAAACAGGAAAGCGTCCATGGCGCAGTGGGGGCCGTCCGCCACGGTGCGCGCCGACGGCGTGGAGGTCAGGGAGCTCACGAAAGAACTCATCGACGAGATCATCGCCGCCTTCGGAAACGCCGCCGCCCTTGCCAAGCGTGCCGGATTTGAGATGCTCATGGTTCACGGCGGACACGGCTGGCTGATAAACCAGTTCCTTTCCCCCCTCTTCAACCGCCGCACGGACGAGTACGGCGGCTCGTTTGAAAACCGCGTGCGGTTTGCCAGAGAGGTATTGACCGCCGTTCGTCAGGCCGTCGGCCCGTGGTTCCCCATCGAGTTCCGCATGAGCGGGGACGAGTTCGTCGAGGGCGGCTACCACCTCGACGAGGGCATTCGCATTGCCCAGGCCGTCGAGGATTTAGTTGACATAATTCACGTTTCCGCCGGCACGTATCAGGGCACCTTCGGCATCACCCATCCCTCGTGGTTCGAGGAGCATGGGCGGAACGTCTATCTCGCGGCGGAGATCAAAAAGCACGTCAAGAAGCCCGTAGCCACCATCGGAGGCTTGAGCGACCCCGCCATGATGGAGGATATCCTCGCCTCCGGCAAGGCCGACATCGTGTATATGGCGCGGCAGCTCCTCGCGGATCATCAGCTTCCGAACAAGGTCATGGCCAACAAGGACGACGAGATCGTCCACTGCCTGCGGTGCTTCACCTGCATGGCGGAACGCGCCTCCACCTTTACCCGCCGCTGCACGGTCAATCCGCTGATCGGACGGGAGACGGAGGGCTTCGGCAAGCTGGCAAAGTCCCCGAATCCCCAGAAGGTTCTAATCGTGGGCGGCGGTCCCGGCGGGCTGTACGCGGCGTATACCGCCGCCAGACGCGGGCATCACGTCACGCTCTGCGAGGCGTCCGATAAAACGGGCGGCCTGCTCATTGGCGAGGCAGCGATCCCGTTCAAGTACGATATGTACCTGCTGGGCGAGACCTATCGCCACCTCGCGGAAAAGGAGGGCGTGGAGATCCGCCTGAATACCCGTGTGGATCGGGCGTATGCCGAAGCCGAAGCGCCGGACGCACTCATCGTCGCGGCGGGCAGCGAGCCGCTCATCCCGCCCATTCCCGGGCTTCGGGAGAGCCCCATCATGTTCGCGGCGGAGGATTATCACCTGAACCGGGATCGGATCGGGGGCACCTGCATCGTCCTCGGCGGCGGCCTGGTGGGCTGCGAGATGGCCGTGTGCCTCGCGCAGGATGGCAGGAACGTACATATCGTGGAGATGCGCTCGGAGCTCTGCCCCGACGCGAACATCCGCTATCGTCCGCTTCTCATGGCGGAGATGGCGAAGTATAACGTAAACATCCACACCGACTGCACCTGCAAGAGAGTGAGCGGCAACGTCGTGACCTGCGAGACACCCGGCGGCGGGACGGTCGAGATCACGGGCGATTCCATCCTGTGCGGTCTCGGTCTCGTGCCGAACACCGCCGTCGTGGAGGAGCTGCGCGGCACAGCGCCGAAATTTTTCGCCATCGGCAACTGCGTGAAGCCCGATACCATCACCCACACCGTCTATCAGGGCTACCACGCCGCACTTGACATCTGACTTCAAAACCATATAGAATTTGGGATGGCCGAAACAGTCATCCCAAATTCCCATATCGAGGCATACCATGAAGAACATTGACAAAAACACCGTCACCCTGTGGGCAAAGCGGCTGCTCATCTATTTCTGCGGCCTGTTCTGCATTGCCACGGGTATCGCGTTTTCCGCCAAATCCGGCCTGGGCGTAAGTCCCGTCGGCTCTCCCGCAAACGTCCTGTATCAGATCGGGCTGAGCATGGGCCTGCCCGAGAGCTTTTTCAATCTCGGCAACTGGACCATCGCCGTCTACTGTATGTATATCCTGTCCCAGATCCTCATTCTGGGCCGAAGCTTCAAGCCGGTACAGCTTTTGCAGCTTGCGGTTTCCTTCGCCTTCGGCTGGCTCGTGAACCTGACAACGGCCATGGTGGCCGGTCTGCCCGCGCCGACGAATTACGGGATGCAGATGCTGTATCTTCTGGTGAACGTACCCATGGTGGCTCTGGGCGTGATGCTTTACCTTTCCCCGAACCTGCTGCCCACACCGGGCGAGGGCGTGGCGCTCGCGATCTCCGAGCGGTGGAACACCTCCGTCGCCACGGGAAAGACCATCTTCGACTGCTCCATGGTGGTCATCTCGGTCATCATCTCGCTGATCTACTTCCACGGCCTGGTGGGGGTGCGGGAGGGCACGGTCATCTGCGCCCTGTGCACTGGCTTCGTCATGCGGCAGTTCCAAAAGCTGCTCCAGAAGCCGCTGCTCCGCTTCGTCGAGCGTGAGGGCCGTGTCGATCGTTATCTGGAGGCCGCCGCCGAGGGGTATACCACCGATGCGACGGGCAAGCCCAAGATCCTCATCGCCATCGGCCGTGAGTTCGGCTCCGGCGGGTATGAGATCGGAAAGCTGCTGGCGGAGAAGCTCGGCATCACCTTCTATGACCAGCAGCTCAATGAAATGGCCGCCGAGGAGTCCGGCATCCCGCTCGCCAAGGTGCAGGAGATGGAGGAGCATCTCGTGCGGGAGGCTTTGTTCGACTTCAAGGCCGGCGCTTACGAGATGACCGGTGAGGGTATGTCCATCGAGGAACGGCTGTTCGTCGCCCAGACGACCGCGATCCGAAAGATCGCCGCCGGAGATGAGAGCTGCGTCATCATGGGACGCTGTGCGGACTACACGCTCTACGACGATCCCAACTGCTTCCGCATCTACATCCACGCTCTCCCCCTCGCCCGGACAGAGCGGCTCATGAACCAGTTTGGCCTCACGGAAGCCGAGGCAAAACGGCAGATGCAGCTCACGGACGCCTCCCGGCGCAACCACTACAGACACTTCACCGGACGGGAATACGGCAAGCAGGAATACTATCATCTGTCCGTGGACAGTGCCATGCTCGGCACAGATGCCAGCGTGGAGCTCATCATGGAATGCATCCGTATGTGGTGCGATGTGCGGGGAACTCACCCGCTGTCATCGTTGTAAACGATAAGCCTGTCGCTCCAAATAAAAACATGAACGGTTTCAGGCATGTACTTGCCTGATCCGTTCATGTTTTTCTTGAGTGTGCCCGAAACCGGCCTCACTCCACCGGCTTCATTGTGGGGAAGAGCAGCACATCGCGGATGGACGCGGAGTCCGTCAGCAGCATGACGAGACGATCCAGGCCGAAGCCGAGACCGCCCGTGGGCGGCATACCGTACTCCAGCGCCTCGACATAGTCGTAATCCACCTGCGCCCGGCAGTCCGGGTCGAGAGCCTGACGGGCCGCGACCTGCGCCTCGAAACGCAGACGCTGGTCGATCGGGTCGTTCAGCTCGGTGAAGGCGTTGCCGAACTCGGTGGCGTTGATGAAATACTCAAACCGTTCGGTGAACGCGGGATCCTCCGGCTTGCGCTTGGCAAGCGGGCTGATCTCCACGGGGTAATCGTAGATGAATGTGGGCTGGATGAGCTTCTCCTCGACGAACGCGTCGAAGAACTCCGCGAGGATCGCGCCGCGTGTCTTCTGCTCGGGCAGCTCGACATGATGCGCCTTCGCTGCGGCAATGGCGTCCTCGTCGGTCTTCCAGTCGTTGTAGTCAACGCCGGAGTATTTCTTCACGGCCTCGACCATGGTCAGACGCTCCCAGTGGCCGAGATTGATCTCCTGCCCCTGATACGGCACGACCAGCGTTCCGCAGACCGCCTGCGCCACGCGCTTCATCATCTCCTCGACGAGATCCATGATGCCGTGGAAGTCGGTGTACGCCTGATAGAGCTCGACCGTCGTGAACTCGGGGTTGTGCTTCGTGTCCATGCCCTCGTTGCGGAAGATGCGGCCGACCTCATAGACGCGCTCCATGCCGCCGACGATTAGACGCTTCAGGTAAAGCTCCGTCTCGATACGCAGAACCATGTCCATGTCCAGCGTGTTATGGTGCGTGAAGAACGGACGTGCCGAGGCGCCGATCTCAAACGGCGTCAGGATCGGGGTATCGACCTCAAGGAAGCCGCGCTCGTCGAGGAAGGCGCGAATCTCACGCAGGATCTGGCTGCGCTTATAGAAGGTGTCCTTGACCTCGGCGTTCATGATGAGATCGACATAGCGGCGGCGATAGCGCTGGTCTGTGTCCGTGAGGCCGTGGAATTTCTCCGGCAGCGGACGCAGGCTCTTCGCCAGAAGCTCGATCTTCTGAACGTGCACGGAGATCGCCTCCGTGCGCGTCTTGAACACGAAGCCCTCCACGCCGAGGATGTCGCCCACATCCCAGGTCTTGACCTGCGCCATGGTCTCGGCGCCGAGATCGTTGATGCTGACATAGAGCTGGATGCGGCCCTGATCGTCCATGAGATCCATGAACCCGGCCTTGCCCTGCACGCGCTTGGCCATGATGCGGCCGGCGACGCGGACGGTGCTGTTTTCCAGCGCGTCGTAGTTCGCCTTGATCTCGGCCGAATAATGATCCCGCTCGAATTTCGTGATTTCATAGGGGTCGTGTCCCTCATCCTGAAGCTTGAACAGCTTCTCCCGGCGGACACGCATTTCATCGGACAGGCCGGCCGGCTCCGCCCGATACCCTTCTGCGTATCTTGGCATTTTTCTCTCTCCTAACGTCGGATCAGTAGCTGACCTTGAGGATTTTGAACTGCAAATCACCGGCAGGCGCTTCGATCGTGATCGTGTCGCCAGTGCGATGGCCCATCAGGCCGCGGCCGATGGGAGAGTCGTCGGAGATGCGGCCGAGGACGGGGTTGGACTCCTGGCTGCCGACGATCTGATACTCCTCTTCCTCGTTGAACTCCAGATCGAGGATGCGAACCTTGCTGCCGATTCCGATGGAGCCGCTGCGGCCGGTCTTTTCGACGATCTCCGCGTTCTCCAGCTGATTTTTCAGCTCGGCGATCTTGGAATAAAGCTTGCCCTGCTCGTTTTTCGCTTCATCGTACTCGCTGTTTTCCGAGAGGTCGCCGTAGCTGCGGGCTTCCTTGATCTGCTCGGCTACTTCCTTTTCACGAACGGTCTGAAGATAATCAAGTTCCTTTGCGATTTCCTCATACCGTTCCCGGCTCATCTTATATTTTTCAGCCATGATAATACCTCCGCTGTAATTTACCTATTTTAACTAATATATTATAAATATCCCGCCGTCGTCTGTCAAGAAGCGAGAATGTCGATCGCCGCCTGAATTTGCGGATCGTCCTCCGGTTCCAGCCACCCCGTATCGAACGCGGTGCGCTCCTCCTCGGTCAGCGCCGTCTCCACATCCGGCACGATGCCGCCCGCCTCATACAAATCCACGCGGTTCGGCGTGAGATAGGTAAATTTCGACAGATGCACGGCGCTGCCGTCCGTAAACGCGATCGTGACCTGACTGCGTGCCTTGCCCGTGGTCGGCTCGCCGACCACCGTGGCCCAGTCATACTCGCTCAGGGCCGCCGCGAAAAACTCCGCCGCCGAATAGCTATCGCCGTTTACGATCACCGCCATCGGCACTTCAACGCACGCGGCATCGGAAATCTCCACGGTCTCCCTCCCCTGCTTGTCGGAGCGGATGAATATTGCCCCCTCCGGCAGCAGGTAATCGAGCAGCGCCACAAGCTCCGTCAGCTGCCCGCCGGGGTCGTTGCGGACATCAAAGATCAGACTCTCCGCGTCCTCCGAAAGCAGCTCCTCCACCGCCGCGATCGCGTCCGCCGAAGAGCCCTCCCGGAAATTGGAAATGCGGATATACCCCACGTTCTCCTCCAGCATGGCATACGTCACCGGCGTGCTGTAAATCTCCACGCACGACACGGCCATTATCTCCTCCGCGCCGTTTTCATGCCGGATCGTCAGCAGAACCTCCTGCCCGTAATCCGCCTGCACACGCGTGCGGAGATCCGTTGTCTCCATGGCCTCCGTGCTCTCGCCGTCCACCGCGAGGATGATGTCCCCGGCCGTGATGCCCGCCTGCGCGGCCGGCCCGTCGCGATTGACGGTGACGACCAGGAAACCGCCGGTTTCCCCGTCCTTCTGGATCGTCACGCCGATGCCCTGGTAGCGGTTGGCGGAATAGTCCTGATAGTCCTCGTATTCCTCGGCGGTCATGTAATAGCTCCAGCGGTCGTCAAGACTGCTGACGGCGCCTTCCATGGCGCCGTCGATCACGGCCTCCGTATCGTAATCAGCCACGAAATTCTTATCGAACACCCAGAGCGCCGTCGACAGCTTCACCGCCCCGCGAAGGCCGGAAAAGCCGTGGAACACGATCAGCGCCGCGGCAAAGGACGCCAGCACGCCGACCAGAACGCCGAACACCGCGCAATTTCCTTTTTTGGCAAAGAACCTTTTCAAAATCAAAACCCCTTGAAAAAACGGGCGGCCGAAGCCGCCCGGATCGGTATATGGTGTGCGGATCAATAATACGAAAAGCTCAGCGGGTCGATCGTGCCGCCGGAAGAGCTTGCCCGAACCTCAAAATGCAGGTGCGGGCCGGTGGAGTTGCCGGTCGAGCCGACATAGCCGATCGTCTGACCCATGCTCACGCTCTGGCCCACCGACACCGCGATGGACGACATATGCCCATAAAGCGTCGTGTACCCGTTGCCGTGGTTGATCATAACACAGTTGCCGTAGCCGCCGTTCCAGCCGGCCTGGATAACCGTGCCGCCCGCCGCCGCATAGATGGACGTGCCGTAGGACGCGCCGACATCGACGCCGGCGTGCAGCTTATAGACGCCCGTAACCGGGTTCACGCGGTAGCCGTAGGGAGAGGTGATGTAGCTTGTGTAGCTCGGCCACATCATCCATGTGCCGGAGGCCGAGCCGCCGGTGGAAACACTGCCGGAACCGCCGCTCGTGGAACTGCTCGTTCCGCCGCCTGCCGCCGCCGCAGCCGCCGCAGCCGCCGCGGCCCGGGCCGCTTCCTCCGCCGCCTTGGCCGCCTCGAGCTCCGCTTCCTTCTCCACGATCAGGGCTTCAACCTCTTCCTGCGTCGCTCTTTCCTCTTCCAGGGCGAGGTTATACGCCTCAATATCGTTTTCCATCTCGATGATCAGCTCGGAGGCGGCTTCGATATCCGCTTCGAGCTGCGCCTTTTTCACTTCGAGCTCGGCCCGGTTCGCCTCGTTCTGCGCGAAAAGCTCCTCGGCATCCGCCTCAAGGACTTCCACATTCTCACGCGCCGCGATGTAGTCCGCCTCCAGCGCCTCATCGTAGGCCATAACCTCGTTCACAAGGTCAAGGCGGGTCAGAAGATCGGAAAAGCTGGTCGCCTCAAAGAGAACCTCCATATAGCTGAGCGTGGAGCCCTCTTCCATGGCGCGGATGCGGGTGAGCCAGCGTTCTCTCTGGTAATCCTCCTCCGCCTGGGCATCGTCGAGGTCGGCCTGCATATTGGTCACCAGACCGTCGATAATGTCAATCTGCTCCTGAATAACGTCGAGCTCCTGCTGCGCCAGCATATTTTTCTCATCCAGGATCTGCTTTTTCTCCAGCACATTCGCCTTTTCATAGTCGAGGCTGTCGATCTCCGCCTGGATCTCGTCCATGCGCGCCTGAATCTCGTCCTTCTGGCCGTTGAGCTCGTCGATCTCCGCCTGAATGGAGGAACTCGACGCGGCATACGCGCTCGAACCGAGAACCGAGGACAAAAGACCCAAAATCATCAGAAGCGCCAGGATCGCGCAGGTGATCTGAATAAATAGTCTGCGTTTTTTCATGGAACCCTCCTTATACCCGCAGATAGTTGCGGATAGCAATCGAACTGCCAAAGGCGCCCACAACGATGCCGACGCCAATATAAATCGCAAGGACGATCATCTTCACGCTGTCGAAGGGAATGACCGTGATGAGATTGCCCATCAGCCCCGTCATGATGCGGTTCGTGACGATATCATAGATGCCCCACTCGAGAAGAAAGCCCAGAGCACCGCCCAGAATCCCCAGCACAAGCCCTTCCACGATGAACGGGAAGCGGATGAAGCCGTTGGACGCGCCCACCATCTTCATGATGGCGATCTCCTCGCGGCGGCTGTATGTAGCGAGCTTGACGGTGTTGGACATGATGAACACCGACACCACCACCAGCACAACGATCAGAATGAGCGAGACGGCGGATACGACGTTCCGCACCGTGACAAAGCCCTCCGCCACCTCGAGATAGGCGTTCACCTTCGCGATGCCGTTAATGCGGCTCAGATCCTGCTGGGTCTGCTCCATGAGGCCGATGTCATGCAGGTAGATGACATACCGGTCGCGGAACACCGTCGAATCCACATCCTGAAACAGCGTTTCGTCGTCATACTGGGAGGCGAACTCCTCCATGGCCTGCTCGCGGGTGACAAACTCGACCGAGCTGACATTGCCGATGTACTCGATATCGTCCTGCAGGGCACGTGCCTCCTCCTCGGAGAGCGTCTCCTCCACATAGGCGATGACCTCGTTGTTGGCCTCCAGCTCGTCAAGCATACCGGAGATGTTCGCCGCGATAAGCGCAAAGCTGCCCATGATGACAAGGCAGGCAATGACGATCGTGACCGTCGCGAAGGACATAAACCCGTGAGTGGTTATGCTTTTAAAGCCCTCTTTTATGAGGTATCCGATTTTACTCGATTTCATAGCTGTAATACCCATCCATTCCGTCGGAGATCACCCGTCCATCCTCGATCGCGACGACACGCTTCGAGAAGGAGTTGACGAGCTCTTTCTCATGCGTCACCACGAGAACCGTCGTGCCCATCTCGTTGATGCGGTCCATGAGGAGCATGAGCTCCAGGCTGCGGGCCGGATCGAGGTTGCCGGTCGGCTCGTCCGCAATCAGAAGCTGCGGGCTGTTCACGATCGCACGCGCCACCGCCACGCGCTGCTGCTCGCCGCCGGAAATTTCCCGCGGATAGCGCCTCTCGCGCCCGGTCAGGCCGACGAGATCCAGCACATACGGTACGCGGCGGCGAATCTCCTTCTTCGACGCGCCGACCACGTGCATGGCAAATGCCACGTTTTCATAAACCGTCTTATCCTCGATCAGGCGGAAATCCTGGAAAATGACGCCGATCGTGCGGCGCAGTGCGGGCAGCTTGCCCCGGCGCATATGACGCAGGTCAAAGCCGTTTACGGTAAGCGACCCGGCATTGGCGGAAACCTCTCCGGTGAGGAGCTTGATAATGGAGGTTTTTCCGCTGCCGGACGGGCCAACCAGAAAGACGAATTCCCCGTCTTCAATGGAAAAACTCATATCGTCGATCGCCTTCTGATCCCCTCCGGGGTAGACCATCGAGACATTTTCAAAGCGAACCATATACTTCCTCCGAGTTTGAAAGCATAATAAACTGGATTACATAAAAACCCTGCCGAAAATTGTAACAAAAAATATCGTTTTTGTCAACTTTCAGCAGGATTATTTACAAAATATTACAATTTAATAGCGGATATTCTGCGTATCCAGATACCGCTTGACCATCAGCGCCACCTTGAAAACGATGGCGTGGTCGAACTCGCGCAGATCCAGGCCCGTGAGCTTTTTGATCTTCTCCAGGCGATAGACCAGCGTATTTCTATGTACAAACAGCTTGCGGCTGGTCTCCGACACGTTCAGGTTGTTCTCGAAGAACTTGTTGATGGTATACAGCGTCTCCTGATCGAGCGACTCGATGGGGTTTTTCTTAAAGACTTCCGCGAGGAACATCTCGCAGAGGGTCGTCGGAAGCTGATAGATGATGCGTCCGATGCCGAGGCTCTCATAGCTGATGACCGTTTTCTCGGTATCAAAGACCTTTCCGACCTCGATCGCGGTCTGCGCTTCTTTATAGCGGTCGGCCAGCTCGCGCAGATGCATGACGGGAGAACCGATGCCCACCACGCACTTTACGCCGAGGTCTTTCTCGAGCTTCGTCTGAATCTGCTCGGCCGTGCGCTCCAGCTCTTCGGATTCAAACTCGGCCGGAAGCTCCCGGATGACCACGACGTCCGTCTCGCTCATGGACAGGACGAAGTCCTTGTCGCGCGCGGGATAGAGGTTCTGCAGGTATTCCATGACCGCCACGTCCGCCCCGTCCTCCTGGCGAACGATGAACACGCCGCGGGGTGTCTCCGCAGAGAAATGCAGCTCCTTTGCCCGGACGTACACGTCCCCGGGCAGGATGTTGTCGGAGATGATGTTCTTGACAAAGGTGGCTGTGTTGTGCTTATCATCATAGCCGGACTTTGCTTCCCCGAGCGCCACCGCCGCCATTATGCAGACGCTGCGCGCCAGTTCGTCCGTTCCGTCAACAAAAACGACATACGAGTCACGTCCGCCGGCTCCCAAAGCACGGCAAGTACGGCTGCCGGCCGTGAACAGCTCCCCACCCATGTCCGCCACGTGCGGCGCGATCTCGCTGATGGTGTACCCCATCATGGAAAGGTCGCTCGAGGCGATCACATTTCCCTGATCGTCGGTCACGCCAAAGCAGCGCTTGGTCGCATCCTTCATCTGGAGGATTACGCTTTGGAAAATTCGGCTTGACATAAACATTCACTCCCACATTTTGAATGGCTTCATTTTAAATCATTTCTTGTCATTTTGCAATAGAAAACGCATCGAAAATTGTAAATAATTTAATAACTTCGTCAATTTTGTCCCCATCTTGCACAAAAAACGATGTCATAGCTTAAACAGTTTTAAAAGAACACCTGTTCCCGTTCCTCTGCGCTCAGGGCGCGAAACTGCCCGGCTCCCAAGGAGGCATCGAGCGCCAGCCCGCCGATGGAGACGCGGGACATGGACACCACCTTCCTGCCGCGCACCGCCATCAGGTTTTTCACCTCATGGTACTTCCCTTCCGTCACCTCGATCAGCGCCCGACAGGGATCATCGCTTTGAATGCTCAGCCTGGCCGGGCGATATTCCACCCCGCTTTGCAGCACCGTCCCCGCCGCCAGCGCGGTGACGTCCTCCCCGGACAACGGGCCGTCTACCTGTACCGCGTACACCTTGGCAATCTCCGACCGCGGCGCGGTGACGCGGTGGACGAAGCTGCCGTCGTCCGTGAGCAGCAGCAGGCCCGTGACGTCTACGTCCAGTCTCCCGACACATTGGACGCCGCGATTCCGAAGATGCTCCGGCAGAAGCGACGTGACCGGAGGGTATTCCCCTTCCGGCTTGGATGCGCTGACATACCCTGCGGGCTTGTTCAGCATATAGTATACAAACTCCGCCCCATCAATCGGCTCGCCTTTGGCGGTGATCGCCGCCGCACGAGACACCTTCTCCTCCGGCCTGCGAACCACAGCGCCATCGACGGTCACAAGCCCCGATGTGATGAGCTTTCTCGCTTCGGCCCGGGAAAACATCCCCGTGCCGCACAAAATTTTGTCCAGACGCTCCGGCTTCATACATACCTCCCCCTGTAACGGAATAGATTTTACCATGAAAAAAAGAGTCATTGCACCAAAGACCCGCACCTGTCTCATCACCGTCGGCGCGTTCATCCTGCTGGCACTCCTGCTGATGCTGGGGCGCTCATGCGGATTTGGCGAGCCGGGCCGTGACAGGCTGGCCGATACGCAGGCCCGCGTGGAGTTTCTCCGTCAATGCGGCTGGGACGTGAACCCGGAGACCGAAGAAGAGCAGATCATCCACATACCGGAGGTGTTCAGTCCGGTCTACGAGGACTACAACGCTCTGCAGCTCCAGCAGGGATACGACCTCGCGGACTACGCCGGAAAGGACTGTGTTCTGTATACCTACTCGGTCGTCAATTATCCGGACGCGAGCCAGACCGTCATCGCCGATCTGTATCTGTACCGGAATCGCGTGATCGGCGGAGACATCCACTCCACCAATCTGAATGGGTTTATGATCGGCCTCAAATGATGAAAAGAACCCGCAGCGCTGCTGCGGGTTCTTTTTAAAGATCAAAGATTACTCGTTGATGCCGATGACAACACCGGAACCGACGGTACGGCCGCCCTCGCGGATAGCGAAGCGAAGGCCTTCCTCGATAGCGATCGGGGTGATCAGCTCGACGTTCATGTCGACGTTATCGCCGGGCATGCACATCTCAACGCCCTCGGGCAGGGTGATGACGCCGGTCACGTCGGTGGTACGGAAGTAGAACTGGGGACGATAGTTGTTGAAGAACGGGGTGTGACGGCCGCCCTCTTCCTTGGACAGAACGTACACCTGGCCCTTGAACTTGGTCAGGGGGTGAATGGACTTGGGAGCAGCGAGAACCTGGCCGCGGACAACGGACTTCTTGTCGATACCACGGAGCAGGCAGCCGACGTTATCGCCAGCCTCAGCATACTCGAGCATCTTGTGGAACATCTCGGTGCCGGTGACGGTGGTCTCCTGGGTCTCACGGATACCGACGATCTCAACCTTATCGCCGACCTTGACCTGGCCACGCTCGACACGGCCGGTGACGACGGTGCCGCGGCCGGAGATGGTGAACACGTCCTCGATGGGCATCAGGAAGGGCTTGTCAGCCGCACGCTCGGGAGTGGGGATCCACTCGTCAACAGCGTTCATGAGGTTCCAGATGCACTCATACTCGGGAGCGTTGGGATCGGTGGACTCGGACACGAGGGCATTCAGAGCGGAGCCCTGGATGATCGGCGTGTCATCGCCGGGGAAGCCATAGGAATCGAGCATCTCACGAACTTCCATCTCGACGAGCTCGAGCAGCTCGGGATCGTCGACCTGGTCGCACTTGTTCAGGAAGACCAGGATGGAGGGCACGTTAACCTGACGGGCAAGCAGCAGGTGCTCGCGGGTCTGAGCCATGGGGCCGTCGGAAGCAGCGATGACGAGGATGCCGCCGTCCATCTGAGCAGCGCCGGTGATCATGTTCTTGATATAGT
>JBJDYS010000089.1:0-31969 GCA_051867595.1 Oscillospiraceae bacterium | reverse complement strand
CGTCGCCGACGAGGTCTACAAGATGGCGATCATCACCGCCTCCCAGGCTCTGTAAAATATCACGCCAAACAGCCGGACATTTTGTCCGGCTGTTTTTCCTTGCCAAATCCCGGGGGGATATGCCATAATACCCCTGTGAGGTGATAGCATGGACAGGGAAGCGTATATGCGCCGGGCGCTGGAGCTGGCGCGTGAGGCCGGGCAAAACGGCGACGTGCCGGTGGGCGCGGTCGTCGCGGATGCGGCCGGGAACATCATCGGCGAGGGCCGGAACCGCCGCGAGGAGCGGCGCAGCGCGGTGCATCACGCGGAGATTGAGGCCATCGAGGCGGCGTGTGCGGCGCGTGGGACATGGCGGCTCGACGGCTGTACGCTGTATGTGACGCTGGAACCCTGCCCGATGTGCGCCGGAGCGGTCCTAAACGCACGCGTGCCGACGCTGGTCTATGGCGCGAAGGAGCCGGTCACGGGCTCCTGCGGGAGCGTATTGAACCTGTTTGAGGAGCGCTACGGCTTTCATCCGGCGATCTACGGCGGTGTACTCGAGGAGGAATGTGCCGCGGTGCTGAAGGAGTTTTTCAGCGATCTGCGCGAACAAAAAATCGGAGACTCGTTCTGAGTCTCCGATTTCGGTTTTAGGGCTTAGGCGAGTGGCTTGCCGTCGGCGGAAAACAGCGGCAGCGGCGCGAGCACGGTGATGTCGTCGCGCTTTGCGGCGTCGCCCTCGGCGAGAATGGCCATTTTGGCGACAATGTTGCCGCCGGCCTTTTTGACCAGCTCCTCCACAGCGCGCAGGCTCTCGCCGGTGGAGATGACGTCGTCGAGAATGACGATGCGCTTACCGCGCATGGCCTCCGCGTCGGCGGTGTCGATGACGAGGGTCTGCTCACCGGCGGTGGTGATGGACTGGACGGTGACCTCAAACACGCCGGACATATAGGCCTTGGCTTTCTTGCGGGCAAGGAGGTATTTTTTGCCGCTCTGGCGGCTCATCTCGTAGGCAAGGGGAATGGCCTTGGCCTCCGGGGCGATGATGTAGTCAAACGCGGGTGCGCGCTCCAGAAGCTCCTTTGCGCTGTGTTCGGTCAGCTCCACGTCGCCGAAGATGACGAACGCGCCGATGGCGAGATTTTCGTTCAGGGGGCAGATGGGCAGATCGCGCTTGAGACCGCAGATGTCGATTTCATAAGTCATGGATGATTCCTCCAAACGGCCTTTCGGCCCACAGGTTTTATATGGCTCAGTATAGCACAAACCGGCCGGGTTATCAATCGGCGGTGCGAAAAAAGGACGGGCCGGCTGAAAAGTGGTTCTTGACTTTTTTCGGAAAAAAGGTGTAAAATTTATAAAAAGTGAGCGGCGCAAAGCGGCTCGCTTCCTTCTCAAACTGAATAACAGCAAAAAAAGTGTGTGGCCTTCTGAGCGTAAATCCGGCTTTGCGAGGACACGCACTCTTTTTTTGCGCCATTATGGAGGGCTTTATGGAACAAAAAACAAACACCTTTCTGGAAACGGCGCCTGTCGGCAGCCTGATGCGGAAATATTCCGTTCCCTGCATCATTTCCCTGCTTGTGGCAGCGCTCTATAATATCGTCGATCAGATCTTCATCGCGAACGCCGACTATCTCGGCTCCTACGGCAACGCGGCCAATACCGTTGTGTTCCCGCTGACCGTGGTGGCCCTGGCCGTTGCCGTCATGATCGGCGACGGCTGCTGCGCCTTTGTCAGCATTTCGCTCGGGGCAAACCGGCAGGACGACGCGCATAAGAGCGTCGGAAACGCGGTGCTGCTCTGCGTGATCAGCAGCCTGATCCTGACGGGGATCTACCTGGTTTTTATGGATGCCATTCTGGTAGCGTTCGGCGGCAGCGTAAACGCGGAGACCTTTGCCTACGCAAAGGAGTACTTTTTCTGGATCAGTCTGGGGATCCCGTTTTATATGTTCGGACAGGCGATGAATCCGATCATCCGTTCGGACGGAAGCCCGAAATTTGCGATGGTATCGACGGTGTCCGGCGCGATCATCAATGTCATCCTTGACCCGATTTTCATCTTTCCCCTGCGTATGGGCATGATGGGCGCCGCCGTTGCCACGGTCATCGGCCAGATCTTCACGGCGGCGCTTTCGATCTGGTATCTGCTGCACATGAAGGCGGTTCGCCTGCAAAAGAACAGCTTCGGCTTTTACGGAAACCTGATGAAGCGGTATCTTCCGCTGGGCATTACCAGCTTTCTCTCCCAGATCTCGCTGGTCTTTTCGATGGCGGCCATCAACAATATGCTCCGCAAATACGGCGCGCTGGACGCCATTTACGGCCAGGCGCAGTATGCACAGATCCCCATGGCCGTCGTCGGCATCGTCATGAAGTTTTTCCAGATCGTCATTTCCGTCTCCGTCGGCCTGGCGGCCGGCTGTATCCCGATCGTGGGATATAACGTCGGGGCCGGCAGAAAGGATCGGGCAAAGCGGCTCTTTTCACTGCTTCTGCTCTGTGAGGCCATCGTGGGCGCGGTGGCGCTTTTGATCGTGGAGCTGTTTCCCGAACAGCTTATCGGCATTTTCGGCGCCGATAATGAAAGCGCGTATTACACCGCCTTCGCGGTCAAGAGCTTCCGCACCTACCTGTGCATGATGGTATTCGCGACGGTCAACAAGGGCACCTTTATCTTCCTGCAGTCGCTCGGAAAGGCGCTGGCGTCCACGATGATCTCCATGGTGCGCGAGATCGTGTTCGGCGTTGGCTTCGCCGTGCTTCTGCCCCGCATCTGGGGACTGGACGGCGTGCTGTACTCCATGCCGCTGTCGGATGTTCTGACGTTTATCATCGCGGCGGTGGTGATCCTAAGGACGTATCGCGAGCTGCGCGAGGATTCTCCTCTGGCCGGGAGACCGGCCGGCGGGAAGGCCTGAAAAGAGAGTATATAACGAAAAAAGAAGGCGGTATAGATCGCCTTCTTTTGTTATGTCTTTTCGCGGAGGATGGGCAGGCCGGTGAGGCAGCGGCGGAGCATATCGAAGGCGTGGTTCGCGGCCATGGTGCGGATATGGCGGCGGTCGCCGTTCAGGGTGAGATGCCGAACCCAGGTGCCGTCCGGGCCGGCAAGGCCGACAAACACCGTGCCAACGGGGTGAACGCCGTCACCGTCCGGGCCGGCAAGGCCCGTGGCGGATACGCCGAAATCGGCGCCGGTCGCTTTGCGGACGCCCTCAGCCATGGCGGCGGCAACCTCGCGGGACACGGCGCCTTTTTCCGCGATGAGCGCGGGGTCGATGCCGAGGAGCCCGGCCTTTACCTCGTCGCAGTAGGTGACCGCACCGCCGCGGAATACCTCGCTTGCGCCGGGCAGGGCGGTGAAGCGTGCGCCGATGAGGCCGCCGGTCAGGCTCTCCGCCGCGGCGAAGCTCTGATGCGACCGGCGCAGATGCGCGAGGACACAGGCCTCGAGACTGTCGATGTCCACGCTGTATACGAGGTCGCCCAGCGTACCGGAGACTTTCTCCACCACGGGCGCGCACAGCGCGGCGGCCTTTTCCGCGCAGCCGGCCTTGGCCGTCACGCGGAGCATGACCTCGCCCTCTTTGGCATAGGTGGCGAGCGTGGGATTCTGCATCCGCTCCATTTCCTCGCGGAAGAGCGCCTCGATGGCGCTCTCGCCCATGCCGAAGACGTGGATCTGGCGGGAGACCAGCGTCTCGCCGGACAGCGCGCGCAGATACGGCGCGGCGCAGTGGTCAAACATCGGCAGACATTCGCGGGGCGGGCCGGGCAGCATAAGAACGTGCGTGCCGTCCGATTCAAAGGCACAGCCGGGCGCGGTGCCCCAGTCGTTATGGAAAACGGTGCAGCCCTCGGGCAGATAGGCCTGCTGGAGAACATTATCCGTGAGGCGGAGGTTTCGGCTGGCGTAATAGTTCCGCAGAAACCGGGCCTCGTCCCCATTTGGCACGAGCGGCTTTCCGAATGCGTCGGCGAGGACGTTTTTGGTCAGGTCATCGTAGGTCGGGCCGAGACCGCCGGTGGTAATGATGAGATCGGCACGGGCCTTGGCGGCGTCCGCGGCGGCGCGCAGCCGGGCGGGGTTGTCGCCCACGACCGTGTGCCAGAAGACATTGATACCGAGCATGGCCAGCCGATCCGAGAGGTTGGCCGCGTTTGTGTTCACGGTGTTTCCCAGAAGAAGCTCCGTGCCGACGGCGAGAATTTCACAATTCATGGGTTTTCTCCTTAAAAACCAAAGAAATTCGTGTGATGTCACACGAATTTCCTCGGGTCAAGCTTGACCATTTCGCGCCCGTCGAGGGCTTCCTGAACGAGCGCTTCCACGTCGAGGGCGGCTTCGGCCTCCTCGACATTTTTGAGCTTCGGATGGGTGCAGGGATGCCGCGGCGTGAACACGGTGCAGCAGTCCTCATAGGGGAGGATGGAGGTGTCGAACGTGCCGATTTTGCGGGCGATGCGGATGACCTCTTCCTTGTCCATGCCGACGAGCGGGCGCAGAACGGGCAGCTCGGCGACCGCACCGGTGCACTGCATGGCCTCCATGGTCTGGCTCGCGACCTGACCGAGACTCTCGCCCGTGACCAGCGCGCCGCAGCCGTTGTCGCGGGCGATGCGGTCGGCGATACGCATCATCATGCGGCGCATGATGATCGTGAAGTATTCCTCCGGGCATTTGGCGCGGATCTCTTCCTGAATGTGCGTGAAGGGGACGACCTCCACAAAGAGACGGCCGCAGTACGCGGTGAGGAGCTTTGCGAGGTCGATGACCTTTTCCTTCGCAAGCTCCGAGGTGTACGGGAAGGAGAAGAAGTGGACGGGGATGATACGCAGACCGCGCTTGGCCATCATGTAGGTGGACACGGGACTGTCGATGCCGCCGGAGAGCAGGCTGACCGCCGTGCCGTTCGAGCCGACGGGCATACCGCCCGCACCCGGCACCGGTGCGCCGTGGACATAGGCTGCGCGCTCGCGCACCTCCAGATGGACGACCACCTCCGGCGTGTGCATATCCGCGGTCAGGTTGTCATAGGCCTCGTTGATCTCGCCGCCGATGTACTGGCTCAGCTCGATGGAGGTCATGGGAAAGCCCTTGTCGGAGCGCTTGGACTCGACCTTGAAGGTTCTGGCGGCGCGAAGCTCGTCGTCGAGATATTCGATCGCGGTACGCAGAATGACGTCCTTGTCCTTCTCGCAGGCGATGGCGCGCGTCATGGTCATGATGCCGAAAACATGGCGGAGCGCGTCGAAGGCGGCATCCACGTCGGCATTCTCGTCGAGCGGCTCGACATAGATGACGCTCTGCTGGGCGGTCACGCGGAACGCGCCGAGGGGCTTCAGGCGGCGGCGGATGTTCTGCGTGAGCTTCTGCTCAAAATAACGCTTGTTGAGGCCCTTGAGGACGACCTCGCCCTCTTTCAGGAGGATCATATCCCGCAGGGGGGCAGTTTGTTCAGTCATAATAATCTCACTTCAGCTGTAAGGTTCGGTATTGAATGGCTTCCGCCAGGTGCTGGGGGAGGATGGCTTCCGCGCCGTCGAGATCCGCGATGGTGCGGGCGACGCGCAGGATGCGGTCATAGCTCCGGCCGGTGAGGCCCATGGCGTCATGAGCGGCGCGCATGATGGAGCTTCCGGCCTCGTCAAGGGAGCAGAACGCCTCCATGGCGGGCGGGGTCATGCGGGCGTTTGCGTCAAAGTCCATGCTCTCGTAGCGCTTCCGCTGCAGACGGCGGGCGGCATCGACACGGGCCTTGATGGCGGCGGAGGATTCGCCGTCGGGCTTGCGTTCCAGCTCCTCGAAGGTGAGCGCCGGAACCTCGACCATGATGTCGATGCGGTCAAGGAGCGGGCCGGAGATCCTGGCCTGATAATCGTGGACGGATTTCTCCGAGCAGCGGCAGCGCCCGGACGGGTGTCCGTACCAGCCGCAGCGGCAGGGGTTCATCGCGCAGATGAGCATGAAATGGCAGGGGTAGGTCATCGAGCCGGTGGCGCGGGAGATCGTGACGGTGCCGTCCTCGAGCGGCTGGCGCAGAAGGTCGATCACGTCCCGGTGAAACTCGGGCAGCTCGTCGAGAAACAGGACGCCGTTATGGGCAAGGCTCATCTCGCCCGGGCGCAGGTCGGAGCTTCCGGCGAGCGCCTGACGGGAGGCCGTCTGGTTCGGGGAACGGAAGGGGCGCTTTGCCACGACGGGGTGCGCGGGATCGGTGAGGCCGGATACGGACCAGATCGCGGTCGTTTGAAGAGCTTCTTCCCGGCTCATATCGGGCAGAATGCCGGGCAGACGCTTGGCGAGCATGGATTTGCCGGAACCCGGCGGGCCGACCATGAGGACGTTATGCCCTCCGGCGGCGGCGATTTCCAACGCGCGCTTTACGTTTTCCTGTCCCTTGACCTCGGCAAAATCGGGCATGACCGCGTCGATGGCGCGGATATCCCGCGGCGCGGCGGGTTCGAGGGCTTTTTCGCCGTTTAAGTGGGCGAGAAGCTCGCGGATGTGCTGCACGGGGTATACCTGCACGCCGTCGGCATAGGCGGCCTCCGACGCGTTGTCGGCGGGGACGAAGAGGCGTTTGGCCCCGGCGGCCTGCGCCGCGAGCGCCATGGGGAGCGCACCGGCTACGCCCCGCGTCTGCCCGGTCAGGGACAGCTCGCCGAAGAACATATCGCCGTCGAGCGGCGGCTTCACCTGACCCGTGGCGGCGAGCACGCCGAGCAGCACCGGCAGGTCGTATACCGTGCCGGCCTTTTTTGTGTCGGCGGGGGCGAGGTTGATGGTGACGCGGCTGACGGGGTAATCGAGGCCGTTGTTCTTGATCGCGGCCCGCACCCGGTCGCCGGCCTCCTTGACGGCGGCGTCGGGAAGGCCGACGATGTCAAAACGCGGCAGGCCGGAGGAGATATACACCTCCAGCTCCACCTCGTAGCCGCCGATCCCCTTGAGGCCCAGCGAGCGTATCCGTGCGTACATGAATTACTCCTTTTCGGGGAGGTTGATGGCGATGTTCAGCTCGTCGAGCTGCTTCTGCTCGACGGTGGAGGGGGCGTTCATCATGAGATCCTGCGCGTTTTTGTTCATCGGGAACGGGATGATCTCGCGGATGGACGGCTCGGCGGCGAGCAGCATGACCATGCGGTCAACGCCCGGAGCGATGCCCGCGTGAGGGGGTGCGCCGTAGCAGAAGGCGTTATACATGGCGGGGAACTTGGCCTTCACGTCCTCCTCGCCGAGGCGGACAAGCTCAAAGGCCTTGACCATGATCTCAGGGTCATGGTTGCGGACGGCGCCGGAGGACAGCTCCACGCCGTTGCAGACGAGGTCGTACTGATAGGCGTAGATGTCGAGCGGATCGACTTCGCCGCGCTCGGCCTTTTCGAGGATCTCCAGACCGCCGTTCGGCATGGAGAACGGGTTGTGGCAGAACTCCAGCTCGCCGGATTCCTCGCCGATCTCGAACATCGGGAAATCGACGATCCAGCAGAACTCATAGCGGGCCTCGTCCATGTGACCGGGGACGAGCGCGCCGAGCATTTTGCGGGCCACACCGGCGGTTTTCTGCGCCGCGCTCTTGGTACCGGCGGAGATGAGCGCAAGGCAGCCGGGCTCCATGCCCAGCTCCCGGAGCGCCTCTTCCTTGCCGGTGAGGAACTTGGCCACGCCGCCGACCAGCGCGCCGGTCTCGTCCATGCGAACCCAGTAGGGCTTCTGTCCGGCCTGCACTTCGACATCGGCGCAGAGCTTGTCGATCTGCTTGCGGGTAAGCTCGGAGCCGGAGCATACGACGAGCTTCACGCAGTCGGCGGTCTCAAACGGGGCAAAGCCCTCGGTCTGCTTGGCCAGCGCGGTCATGTCCTTCAGGACGAGGTCGATACGCAGGTCAGGCTTGTCCGTGCCGTAGGTCTCCATGGCGTCGTTGAAGGAGATGCGGCGGAAGGGCGCTTCGGACGCGATGTCATAGGTGCCGTATTTGGCGAAGATCGGGGGCAGAACGTCCTCGATGACCGCAAACACGTCCTCCTGGGAGGCGAACGCCATCTCCATATCGAGCTGATAGAACTCGCCGGGGGAGCGGTCGCCGCGGGCGTCCTCGTCGCGGAAACAGGGGGCGATCTGGAAGTAGCGGTCAAAGCCGGAGGTCATCAGAAGCTGCTTGAACTGCTGGGGTGCCTGCGGCAGGGCATAGAACTTGCCGGGGTGTTTTCTCGCGGGTACGAGGTAGTCGCGCGCGCCCTCGGGGGAGGAGGCGGTCAGAATGGGGGTCGTGATCTCCAGAAAGCCGTGGGACATCATGGCGGCGCGCAGCGCGGCGATCACGTTGCAGCGGAGGATGATGTTCTTCTTGACGTCGGGATTTCGCAGGTCGAGATAGCGGTACTTGAGACGCAGGGTCTCATCCGCCTCGCGGCTGCGGTTGATCTCAAAGGGAAGCTCGTTGTAGCGGCAGCGGCCCAGCACGGTGACGGCTTCGGGGACGACCTCGATATCGCCGGTGGCCTGCTTCGGGTTCTTGCTGTCGCGCTCGCGGACAACGCCGGTGACGGAGATGGTGCTCTCCTTGTTGATGCCCTTGAAGGCCTTTACCATGTCCTCGGTTTCGGCGACGACCTGGGTCGTGCCGTAGAAGTCGCGGACGACCACAAACGCCAGCGAGGAGCCGACCTCGCGGACGTTCTCCATCCAGCCGACGATGGTGACCTTCCGGCCGATATGCTCCATGCGGAGCTCATTGCAGGTATGTGTACGCATCTGTGTCATGCTGATTATCTCCTTCTGTTAAATCCCCTTGACGGGCTTGGCGGGGTGATTGACGGCTTTGAGGATGATCGCGGCGGCTTCGGCGGCGGGGAGCTTTACCTGCTCGCCGGTCGTGAGGTTTTTGAGGCTCACGACGCCCTCGGCGGCCTCGTCCCCGCCGATGACGACGGCGAACGGGATCGAGAGCTTGTCCGCATAGGCGAATTTTGCCTTGACCTTTTTCTTCTCGGTGTAGACCTGCGTGCGGACGCCGGCGGCGCGCAGCGCGGTGGCGCTCTGCACCGCGAAGTCCAGCACATCGTCGCCCATGGGGATCACGAGCGCGTCGCAGGGGGCGGTGGCGATCTCGTCGTTCAGCAGGCCCTGCTCCTGCAGGATGTAGAACAGACGGGTCACGCCGATGGAGACGCCGACGCCGGGAAGCTGCTTGTCGGTGTAGTAGCCCGCGAGGTTGTCATAGCGTCCGCCGGAGCAGACGGAGCCGACCTCGGGGTGATCGAGCAGCACGGTCTCATAGACGGTGCCGGTATAGTAGTCGAGGCCGCGGGCGATGGTGAGGTCGATCTCCCACTTGTCGTCCGGCACGCCGAGACCGGGCAGAAGGCCGGTGACGGTCTTGAGCTCCGCGATGCCCTCGTCGAGCGCGGAGTCCTGACCGGCGAGCGCGTCGAGCGTCGCCATGGGATCCCCGGAGGAGAGGATGCCGAGAAGCTTTTCGGCCATATCGGCGGTCATGCCGATGTCATCCGTGAGAATGGCGCAGACCTTTTCCGGGCCGATCTTGTCGAGCTTGTCGATGGCGGTCATGACCGCGGAGGCGTTGTCGGAAACGCCGAGATAGGAGAACAGACCGTTCAGCACCTTGCGGTTATTCATGCGGATGCGGAAGCGTTCGATGCCGAGACGGCGGAACACCTCGCAGATGATGGCGGGCATCTCGGCCTCGTTCGCGACGTCGAGCGAACCGTCGCCGATGACGTCGATGTCGGCCTGATAGAACTCGCGGAAGCGGCCGCGCTGGGCGCGTTCGCCGCGGTAGACCTTGCCGATCTGGTAGCGGCGGAAGGGGAAGGCAAGCTGGCCGTAGTTGAGCGCGACATACTTCGCGAGGGGAACGGTCAGGTCAAAGCGGAGCGCAAGATCGCTGTCGCCCTTCTGGAAGCGGTAGATCTGCTTTTCCGTCTCACCGCCGCCCTTGGCGAGAAGAACCTCCGCGGCCTCGATGATCGGGGTGTCGATCGGGGTGAAGCCATAGAGGGCATAGGTCTCGCGCAGAACCTTCATGACTGCGCGCATCTGAGCCTGCCGCGGAGGCAGCAGCTCCATGAAGCCGGACAGCGTCCGGGGTTTGATTCTTTCCATATTCCGTACCTCATAAGGGACGGCGCCGAAATCGGCGCCATCCGGTTATTTTTTGTTTTTGGGGTTGACGATGTCGCGCCAGGCGAAGTCGCCGCGCTTGAGACCCTGGATCAGAACCTCCGCCGTGGCCACATTGGAGGCGAAGGGGACGTTGTGCATATCGCAGAGACGGCAGATCTCGTTGACCGCCGCGGCGTTTTCGGGATGGGCCGGATCGGAGAAGAACATCACGAGGTCGATCTCGTTATAGGCGATGCGCGCTCCGATCTGCTGAGCGCCGCCCTGTGCGCCGCTCATATACAGGCTGATGGGAAGCCCGGTGGCCTCGGCCACCAGCTTTCCGGTGGCGTTTGTCGCGACGATGGAGTGTTCTGCCAGAATGCCGCAGTAGGCGATGCAGAACTGCACCATCAATTCTTTTTTTCCGTCATGAGCCATTAGAGCGATGTTCATGGCAGTCCTTCCCTTCTTCTTTATATCGAAATATTATAATACGCCGAAACGATCTGCGTCAATGCAGAAGCGTCAATTCACTTTCGGTCTGCTGGGTGCTCTGCTGGAAGTTGAAGTAGTATTCGAGGATCTGTCTGGCGATGGGCGCCAGATCTGCACCGTGCGAGCCCTTCTCCACGACGACCGCCATGGCGATCTCGGGATCCTCCGCCGGGGCGTAGCAGATAAACACCGCGTCCGAAACGGAGGAACCGGTCTCCGTGGTGCCGGTTTTGGCGGCGACGGCCGGCTCGAAGTCGTTGAAGGTGAGGTAGGCGGTGCCGCCGGGGTCGTTGGCCACGCCGATCATGCCCTGGTGGATCAGATCCCACACGTCATCGTCGATATCGATCTGATTGGCAATCACCGGGGTGCGCTCATAGATGCTGTCGGAGTAGTCGTAGCTCGAGACGGATTTCAGGATCGAGCATTCGTACACGGTGCCGTTGTTTGCGAGCGCCGCGCAGTAGCGGGCGAGCTGGATGGGGGTGAGCTTGGTGTCGGACTGGCCGATGGCGGCCTGCAGGGTGTCGCCGTCGTACCAGTCGGTGTCGATGCCCTCGTACAGCTCCTCCTTCCAGGCGGGGGAGGCGACGCGGCCCGCTTCCTCGTAAAGCTCAATGCCGGTCTTCTGTCCGAGGCCCAGCTCGGCGGCATAGTAGTCGATGTTATTGATGCCCATGAGATCGCCGACCTGATAGAAGAACAGGTTGCAGCTGTATGTCAGGGCCTCGATGACGTTGATGCTTCCGTGCGTGCCGGTGCAGGCGGGCGTATAGCCCTGATCGGCGTATTTCATATAGATGCCGTTGCAGACGAGCATCGTGCTTGCGTCGATGGATTTCCGGGCCAGAGCCGTCAGCGCGGTCACGGGCTTGAAGGAGGAACCGGGGGAGTAGGTGCCCTGAAGCGCACGGTTGAGAAGGGGCTTTGTCTCGTCGGCGGCGAGCTCGGTGTAGTCCTCCTCAAAGGTGCTCAGGTTATAGGTGGGGTAGTTTGCGATGCAGAGCGGTTCGCCGGTGTTCACATCGACCACGACGACCGCGCCGCCGTCGATGTAGGGCAGAAGCTCTTCGCCGGAGTATTCGCGGACGGTGTTTTTCTCGGCACGTGTGATGTTGGTGTCGTTGATGAAGGTCGCGAGAGCCTGCTCCGCAACGGCCTGCATTTCGATGTCGATGGTGAGGTAGACATGGTTGCCGGGCTGAGGAGCTTCCTTGTAAACGGTGCTCGTGATGACACCGTCGCTTGTGCGGGTGACGGCGGCCGTGCCGTCGCTGCCGTGGAGGTAATCCTCAAAGGCGTACTCCGCGCCTTCGCGTCCGACGGTGGCGTTCAGCTTGTAGCCCTTGTCGCGGTATTTTTCATAGTCGTCGATGAGGCTGGTATAGCCCAGAATATGGGCGGCGTAGGAGGTTTTGTATTCGCGGATATAGCTGACCTGCACATCGAAGCCCGGCACGTCGGATTCCATGAGCGCGGTGATGGTGTCAATGCTCACGTTTTCGGCGAAGATATAGTCCGAGGTGGGGATGACATAGCGGATGTTGATCTCGTACCGCACACCGGCGATGCGGCGCATCTCCTCGGCGGTGTAGTTGTTGTCGATGCCGTAGCGGGTTCGCATTTTGGCCATGACCTCGACGGCGGAGGCGTCGCTTTCGAGGTCGTTTGCCTTGAGCCAGGCCTCCAGCAGCGTGCGCTGGATCTCGGTCATCTCGGTGAACTCAAAGGGCGCAGTCATGGAGATGGGCAACTCGTCAATGTACGAGTCGCCGTGCTCCTCGATGATGGCGCACATACGCAGGATGGCCTCGTTCGCGTAGGCGTCATCCTGCGCGAAAAGCTCGTCGGTGTCTATGAGGAGGTTGTTGCAGTTGTGGTTTGAGACCAGCAGACGGCCGTAGCGGTCAAGGATGTTGCCGCGGGCGGCGATGACGGTCTCCTCGGTGACAATGGAGTTTGTCGAGGCCTCGTAATTGGCGTTGCCCTCGATGATCTGGAGCTTGTAAAGCGTGGTGAGATAGATCACCAGGATCGCCAGCGTAATGATGCCCAGAAAGGCCAGACGGCCGGGGCTTATCAGCTTTTTCATAAAAGGGGGTCCTCTCCCGCAGGGGGAAACAGCCGGGGCGGATCAGGAATGCCCGGCGATGGATTTACAGGGGAAATAGACGGGTACAGCCCAGGGAATGCTCCAGAGAACCTGGAGAATACCCGTGCGCCATACCGGCCAGGAAGCCGTGTCCACGAAGAACAGGAAGCGGAACATCTGGCAGAACGTGATGATGGACATGGAGGCGATGAAAAGAAGAATGTAGGACAGAAACCCGCGATGGAGCACGTATTTGCCCAGAACGCCGATGAAAAAACCAAGCGCGGACAGAAGCACGGTGAACAGGATGAGATGCTCCGCGTAGCCCATATCCATAAAGTATCCCGCCAGCAGGCCCATAAAACCGCCCCACAGACCGCCGTCAAACAGGGCGATGGCCACGATGGCCGCCGGAATCAGCATGGGGCGCACGCCGAACAGACGGATATGCGAGGCGAACAGATCCTGCACGATGAAAAGCAGGATCAGCAGCAGCCCGTAGATGATGGCCCGCCGGAGCTTTGAAAAATCGATCAGGTCAAGGAACATGATTACTCCTGAATGGTGAAATCCGTGATGACAAACACCTGCGTCAGCCGATCCAGATCACAGGCCGGTTCGACCACGCCGTAAAGCGTCTGACCGCTGGCTTCGGACAGGACGGAGCGGATGTAGCCGATGATGAGATTCTGGGGGATGTAGGTACCCTTGCCGGAGGTGAGGACGGCCTCGCCTTCCACGAGCTGGGCGTTTTCGGAGAGGTAGGTGAGCTTCAGGCAGCCCTCCTGCATCAGCGCGAAGTCGCCGACGCACATACCGACCGACCCGGCCTCGCCGACGAGCGCGCCGACGTCGATGGAGGAGTCGATCACCGTGCGGACGGTGCTCCAGGAGCTTCCGACCTCGATGATCTGGCCGACCAGTGCGCCGTATTCGGTGACGACGCAGTCGCCGACCTCAATGGGGGTGTCGGCGTTGTCCGTGCCCTTGGAGATCGTGAAGGTGCTGGACCAGTTGGAGTCGGACCAGGCCGTGATCTTGGCGGACTCATAGACGAAGTCCTCGTGCTTCTGGGAGAAGTCAAGTAGCGTCCGCAGGCGTTCGTTCTCCTCCCGCAGCTCGACGGCTTCGAGGCTGGACTGGCGCAGCTCGGCAAGCTCTGCCCGCAGGGCGTTGTTTTCTGCGACGAGCTGGTCGTATTCGTAGATGTAGCCGTAGATGCCCTCAATCCACTCGATGGCGGAGGCAGCGGCGCGGCTCACCGGCGCGGACAGGCCGCCGGCCGCGTCCTTTATCGGCCCGGCCCGGCCCTTCAGCAGCGACGAGGCCAGAACGACGATCAGCGCCAGGATGATTACGGCGATGAGCAGGCGCAGACCGTTTTTCTTGATGTATTCTTTCACAGCAATGTGACTCCTATCGCTTCGAGCATTCGGCCCAGCCGGCAGAGCGGCAGACCGACGACGTTAAAGAAATCTCCTTCGATGCGTTCGACGAAAAGACCCGCAAGCCCCTGGTAGCCGTAAGCGCCGGCCTTGTCCATCGGCTCGCCGGAGTCGATATAGGCCCATATCTCCCGGTCGCTCAGCTCGCGGAAGAACACGCGGGTCATTTCCGCCTCGCAGCGAAGCTCGTCGCCGCAAGCGAGGGCGACGCCGGTAAAAACGCGGTGCTCCCGGCCCGAAAGGGCGCGGAGCATATGAAACGCATCGTCGCGGTCGGCGGGTTTGCCGAGGATCATGCCGTCGAGCTCCACGATGGTATCGGCGCCGATGACAAGGTCGCCGGGATGCCGGGCGGCGGTCTCCTGCGCCTTGGCGGCGGCGAGCGCCCGGACGGTTTCCTCCGGGGAGGCCCCGGCAGGCGGATTCTCCGGCCCGGAGGCCGGGTCGATGACAAAGGGCTTTCCGAATATACCCAGAAGCTCCCGACGGCGGGGAGAGGCGGATGCGAGGATCAGGTTCATAGGGCTCCTTTCGCGTAAAGGCCGCGCCCGGTGTTGACGGGGAGATATTGGTTCTTTCCCCGGTAGCGCATGGCTATGTCGGCGCACTCACGGGCGCTCTCGGTGGTGAACAGCAGACGGATGCCCCAGAGGCCGATGTTTTCATAGATCTCGGGCTTGTCCGCGAGAAAGATCTTTTTGGCGTCATAGACGACGTTGCGGCAGCCGAACTCCTTCTCCACGGGGTAGATATTTCCGAAGGAGTCGCTCATGCTGGTGGGGGTGGAGCAGGTGCAGCGGCCCGCGCTGGCGCGGATGAGGCATTGCTCGGTGAGCATGACGGGCACGCGGCCGTAGACGATCATCTCCACATCGGCCACGCCGGTCATGCGGCGGATCTGCTGCGCGGAGAGCTGGAAGGACGCGGTGACGGATTGCAGCCCCGCGCCGCTCATCCAGCGGATGGAGCGTGTGTTTGACAGGTTGAGGCCGAAATCGCCCCGGGGCGTCATACCCGCTTCCAGTACGGCGGGGATGAGGCCGAGACTTCCGAGAAGCGCCTCCCGGATACCCATGCTCTGCAGTGTGGCGAGAAGCTCCTGCAGAACGGGGCGCTCCTCGTCGGATACCACGCGGGGCAGGATGGCGGTAATGACCGTGCCTTTGTCCCGGAAGGCGGCGAGGCCGTCCGGCGCGGAAGCGAGAAGCTCCGCGGGGACATAGAGACGATCCGGCTCCGCGGCGGCAAGCTCCGGGGTGAGCTGCTCGGCGCGGCTGACCTGAATGATGAATTCCGGCGCGCCCTCACGCATTTTCTGCGCGGGCGGCTCGGGTATTTCGAGAACGGTGACGGGGGCCGGCTCGCGGCACTGGTCGGTGATCCGGCTCAGAAGCGCCCGGCGGGCCTGTTCAAGCGCCTCGTCGGCGTAGTCGAGGTTCGGGCCGATGGAGCATTTGACGTCGGCGCAGATATAGGGAGTGCCGCCGGTGCGGTAGAGAATGTCGCGGACGCGGCTGGGGGTGATGCCCTGCCGGCCGAGGTCGATCGGCGCATAACCCTCATACACGGCGCGGTGGCCGCGGTCATCCTCGGCGGCGAACATGGCGTTGCGGCCCTGCTCCATCACGGCGTAGAACGTGACGGGGACGCGGCGGTATTCGCCGTCCATATAGGTCTTTCGGATCTCCGCCAGCGCACGCTCCGCCGTGCGGCCGACGGGACGCTCCGGGTTTGTCATGGCCGGGCCGGTCTCGCCGGTGAAATAGCCGTCGGTCAGGCCATAGGGCGCGAAAAGCTCCAGAAGCCGTTCTTTTTCCTCCTGCGTCGGCAGAACGCCGTCGCGGATGGCGCGGCCGTAGAGCTGGGTGACATAGGCGACGTATTCCGGCCTTCGGCTCCGTCCGCCGATGACCGCGCAGGTGACGCCGTCCTCCTCCAGCTCGCGCAGATGCTCGATGAGGTATACGTCCGCCATGGACATGGGGCAGTCATCCATGCGCCCGCCGAGGGAGAAGCGTCCGCGGCAGGGCTCGGCGCAGTGCAGTACGCTGTCGCTGCGGTGGCCGTCGCCCATGGCGCTGAGGTAGCACTGCCCGATATGGGCGTAGCACATCGGCCCGTGGACGAGGGCGGCGGTTTCGATGGGGGCATTTTTCGCGATGACGGCGATCTGCTCCCGCGTCAGCTCCGGCGCGAGCATGACCCGGGACAGGCCCAGCGCTGCCGCCGTGCGGACGCCGTCCACGCTGTGGACGCCGAGGCGCACACCGCCCCACAGGGGCATATCCGGCAAAACCCGGCGCAGCACGGCGATGAGGCCGAGATCCTGCACCATGAGCGCGTCCGCGCCCTGCTCTGCGGCGTAGACCGCACGCTCCACCGCAAGGTCGATGGTGTCGTCGGTGGTCAGCTCGTTGAGCGCCACGATGCTCCGACAGCCGCGGATGCGGGCATAGCGCAGGCACTGGGAAAGCTCTGCGGCGGAAAAGCCCTGTTCATTTCGCCCGGCTTCGGTCGCGCCGAAGCCGATATGTATGAGGTCTGCGCCGCTCTGCACGGCGGCAATGACGGCCTCCGAGCTTCCGGCGGGAGATAGCAGTTGCAGCATAAGGAATCGCCCGATCTTTCTGTATGGCTGTATGGGGAAAAGGCACAATATGCCTTTTAGTCTATAATAAATCACCCTACATTATAAACAAACACCTGCCATAAAACAAGTGCCAATCCCTGCAAAGTCAAAAAAACACCCGCCGACGCAGCGCGGCGGGTGCGATGAGCGAGGGTTACAGCAGGGCTTTCAGGTCTTCCAGAACATGGAAGGGGACGCGCAGACCGTTGTCGATGCCGGAGCCCATTTGGATATGCGGCTTCCGGCTTCCGTGCCAGTCGCTGCCGCCGGATACGGCAAGCCCCCATTCCGCCGCCAGTTCGAGCAGGTATTCCTGCTCCTCCGGGCTGTGCTCGGCGTAGTACGCCTCAAGCCCGACGCACCCGGCGTCCACGGCGGCGGACAGATAGGCGAGAAGCTCCGGCTCGTCATAACCGTACTGGAAGGGGTGCGCGACGATGGGCAGACCACCGGCGGCGCGGAGGATGCCCGGCGCGTCGGCGAGCGGGATGCGCTCTTTGTCCCGGTAGTAGGGGCAGCCCTTGTTGAGATAGCGCTCAAACGCCTCCCGGACGGAGGAGACATAGCCCTTTTCCATGAGATGCGCGGCGATATGCGGACGGCCCAGGACGGAGTCCGGGTTCTCGGCCTGCAGTTCCCCGAGGGAGATGTCGATGCCGTCCGCCTGCATGGCGGCGACGATGTCCGCGTTCCGGCGGCGGCGGGAATCCGCGGCCCAGCGGAGGACGGGCGAAAGCCCTGCGCTGTCCGGGTCGATAAAGAGCCCCAGAATGTGAGCGCGATTTCCGCGGTAATCGGCGGAGAGCTCGATGCCGGGTATGACCTCGACGCCGAGGCGCTCTCCGGCGGTCATGGCTTCGCGGACACCGGATACGGTGTCGTGATCGGTGACGGCGATGGCGGAAAGTCCGAGCGACTTTGCCAGCGCCACGGCCTCCGAGGGGGATGCGGAGCCGTCCGAGGCGGTCGTGTGGATATGGAGATCAATTCGTGCGTCCATGAGTACCTCCCGCGTTTTTTCCAGTATAGCATTTTCCAGCGGCCGGTTCAAATGCCGGTGCTTGCCTCCGCTGTCAGAAAATGATATAATATGATTCTATTACGGAAGAGAACGGAAAATACCGCATCATGAATAACGCCAGACTGACAATCAAACCGACTGCGGCGCTGACCGTGGCGGCGGAGGATGTGCGTGTGCTGCTGGAGGCCGGAAATGGCGAGGCGGCGCTGCTGTATCTGCATATCCTGCAGAACGGCGGCGTTCTGGACACGGAGCGGGCTGCCCGGGAGCTGCATCGCTCGGATCGGGACATCGAGACGACGGCACTCCGGCTTCGGGAAATGGGCCTTCTTTGGGAGAACGCGGGACGCCGGAATGTCCCGCTGCCGGAGCGGCATCTGCCGGAATATCCGGCGGAGGATGTGGTGCGCCGCAGCCGGGAGGATGCCCGGTTCCGCGCGCTGGTCGATGAGGTGCAGATGGCGCTCGGCCATACGCTGTCCTCCGCAGACCTCAAAAAGCTCTTTGGCATTTACGACGAGTTCGGCCTGCCGCCGGAGGTGATCGTTTTGCTGGTGCAGCACTGCAAGGAGACCTACGCCGCCCGTTACGGGAACGGGAAAAATCCGGGCTTTGCCTTTATCGAAAACGAGGCCCGCGACTGGTTCGACCGCGAGATCATGACCTATGAGCAGGCGGAGCAGTGGCTGACAAAGCTCGCGGAACGCCGCTCGGCGATCGGCCGCCTGCGGACAGCGCTCGGCATCAGCGACCGGAAGCTGTCGCCCACGGAGCGGAAATACTTTGAGGATTGGCTTTCCCGGGGCTTCCCGGTGGAATCCATCGTGATTGCCGCCGACCGCACGGTGACGAATACCGGCGGACTGAAATGGAAATATATGGATTCGATCATCCAATCGTGGGATCGGATGAAGCTGTATACCCCAGAGCAGATCGAGGCGGGCGATAAAAAGCCCGAGAGAAAACCCGGCCGGTTCACGCCGGTGAAAGACCGGGATGACTCCAAGGCGCTCGAGCAGATCGACCGCCTGATGGAGAAAATGTAAAGAGGATCAAGATGGACGGAAGACTGCTGGCCCTGGCCAGAGAAGAAAAGGAAAAGATCCGCGCCCGCAGCGTGGCGGAGGATGAACGCCGCCATGAGCTTGCCTACCGGCGTGTGCCGGAGCTGCGCCGCATCGACGGCGCGCTGGCGGGGCTGGTCGGCCAGATGGCGGATGCCGCCATGGGCGAGGGCCGCGCTCCGGCGGCGATTCGGGACGAGAGCATGACGCTCCTGTCGCGCCGGGCCGAGCTGCTCGTGGAAAACGGCTGGCCGATGGACTGGCTCGACGGCGCGTGGGAATGCCCGGTATGCCGGGACACCGGCTATGTGCTGGGCCGTACCTGCGACTGCCTGCGGAAGCTGTATGACCGGGAGCAGGCGCGTGACCTCTCGGCGCTGCTGCACCTTGGCAGCGAGAGCTTCGAGACCTTCGATCTGAGCTTCTATGACGACGAAGCGCCCGACCCCAAGACCGGCGTGACGCCGCGTGAGCAGATGGCAAAGGTCTTTGCGTTTTGCCGGCGGTACGCGGAGCGCTTCGGCGAGAACTCCGTAAACCTCCTGTTCCACGGAAGCACGGGGCTCGGCAAGACCTTTCTGTCCGGCTGCATTGCCCGCGTCGTGTCGCAGAAGGGCTTCTCCGTTGTGTATGAGACCACGGTCGCGGCGCTGTCCGCCTATGAGGAGCAGAAATTCCACGGCAGCGAGACGGCGGAGGCGCGCGTGCGGCTTCTTCAGTCCTGCGACCTGCTGATCCTGGACGACCTCGGCACCGAGATGATTACGGAGTTCACGAAGAGCGCGCTCTACACGCTCGTCAATATCCGGCTCCTGACCAGAAAGAAAACGATCATCAGCACCAATCTTGCCCCGGACGATCTGGCGCGGGTGTATACGCCGCAGATTGCCTCGCGGCTTTTGGGCGAATACCAGGATCTCCCCTTTGTCGGAACGGACATCCGCCGCCAGCGCAAGGAGCGCGGTCTCGGGTAAAAATACAGAAAATCATAAAAAAGCTGCGCTTCTTTGGAAGTGCAGCTTGACTTTTTATGGCGTGTCGTGCATAATGTTGTTGTTCACGAAATTCAGGAGGCGTAAAGTTCATGAACAAACAGGAAAACGATATTCTGAACAGCCTGTATCGGGAGCCGTTTATCAATCAGAGAGTTCTGGCGGAAATGTCCGGGCATTCCCTGGGCGTGGTCAACCGCTCCATCAAGACCCTCATGAAAAACGGCTATCTGAGCGAGGATGTGCGGCTGACGGATAAAGCGCTGAGGGAATTCAAGGCCAAGAAACCGAAAAACGCCGTCATTCTCGCGGCGGGCTTCGGTATGCGTATGGTGCCGATCAACACGACGACGCCGAAGGCGCTGCTCGAGGTGAACGGAGAGCGTCTCATAGACCGCCTCATCAAGCAGCTGCACGAGGTCGGGATTCAGGACATCACGGTGGTCGTCGGGTTCATGAAGGATGCGTTCGAGTATCTGATCGACGAATACGGCGCAAAGCTCGTCTATAACGAGGACTACGCGGCGAAGAACAATCTGAGCAGCCTGCGCCTCGTGATCGACGAGGTGTCGAACACCTACATCGTCCCGTGCGACATCTGGTGCGACCGGAATCCGTTCCGCCGGAACGAGCTGTATTCGTGGTACATGGTCAGCGACCTGGTGGATGAAAGCTCCGATGTGCGCGTGAACCGCCGGATGGAGCTTGTCCGGGTTCGGGATGAGGCCGGCGGCAACGCCATGGTCGGCATCGCCTACCTCACGGAGGAGCAGGCCGCGGTGGTGCGGGAGCGTGTCCGGGAGCTGTCCGGTGACAGCCGGTATGACGAGCGGTTCTGGGAGAGCGCGCTGTATGCCGAGGGACGCATGATCGTGCAGGCGCGCATCGTCCACGCGGCGGATGTGGTGGAGATCAACACCTATGAGCAGCTCCGGGAGCTGGATTCGGATTCAAACCAGCTGAAGTCGGATGCGCTGAGCGTCATCGCGGAGGTTCTGGGCTGCGCGGAGCGGGACATCACCGATATTGAGGTGCTGAAAAAGGGCATGACGAACCGCTCCTTCCTCTTTACGGTGCGCGGCCGGAAATACATCATGCGGATTCCCGGCGAGGGGACGGATCAGCTCATCGACCGCGGGCAGGAGGCGGACGTGTATCGGGCCATCTCCGGGCGCGGTCTGTGCGATGACCCGGTCTATATCAACCGCGCAAACGGCTATAAAATCACGCGCTATATCGAAAATGTCCGCTGCTGTGACCCGGAAAACGTGGATGACCTGCGGGTGTGCATGAAAAAGCTGCGACAGTTCCACGCGATGGAGCTTACGGTTCCGCACACCTTTAATATTTTCGGGCAGATCGAGTTTTACGAAGAGCTGTGGGGCGGCCGTCCGAGCATTTACATGGACTACGAAAAGACGAAAAGCCATGTGCTGGCGCTTTGTCCGTTCATCGAAGAACACGCCGGGCCGATGCAGCTGACGCATATTGACGCAAACCCGGATAACTTCCTGTTTGACCCCGCTGCGGAGGGCGAGCTCTCCGTGCAGCTGACCGACTGGGAGTACGCGGGGATGCAGGACAAGGACGTGGATATCGCCATGTTCGCGATTTACAGCCTCTATGACCGGCCGGAGGTAGACCGCCTGATCGACCTCTACTTTGAAGAGGACGGCGGCTGCGATGAGGTCACGCGCACGAAGATATACGCCTATATCGCGGCGTGCGGGCTGCTCTGGAGCAACTGGTGCGAGTATAAGCGGAATCTGGGCGTGGAGTTCGGCGAATACAGCCTGCGCCAGTATCGGTATGCCAAGGATTATTACCGTCTGGTGCGGGAAAAATGGGAGGCGGCGGAATGAACCGGGTCAAACGGGCGATCATTATGGCGGCGGGAAAAGGGGAGCGCATGAAGCCCCTGACGCTCACTACGCCGAAGCCGCTGGTGCGGGTAAACGGACAGCGGATGATTGATTCGGTGATCGGCGCGCTGCATCGAAACGGGATACACGAGATCTATGTGGTCGTGGGTTATCATAAAGAGTGCTTTGCGGCGCTTCCGGCGGAATATCCGGGGCTGACGCTCATCGAAAACCCGTGGTATGACCGCTGCAACAACATCTCCTCGCTGTATGTGGCCCGCGAGCATATCGGAGAGGCGATCATCCTGGACGGCGATCAGCTCATCCACGACGACACGGCGCTGGCGCCGGAATTTGAGCGTTCGGGCTATAACGCGGTCTGGACGGAGGAACCCACGCAGGAATGGCTCCTCACGCTGGACGAGGCGGGCGTTGTGACCGGCTGCAGCCGAACCGGCGGCGACGGCGGCTGGCGGCTCGTCAGCATCTCCCGCTGGTCGGCGGACGACGGAAAAAGGCTGCGGGAATACCTCGAGAAAGAGTTTGAAAGCGGAAACCGGCAGATCTATTGGGACGACGTCGCGCTGTTCTGCCATCCGGAGGCCTTCGCGCTCGGGATTCGTCCGATGGCGGCCGAAGCGGAGGAAGAGATCGACACGCTGGCGGAGCTGGCGGCAGCAGACCCCACCTACAAAACATATCTGGAGGAGCTCAGCAAATGAAAGAGAAAAAACGAAACCGGATCGACCCCTGGACGACGATCGCACCGTTTGCGGCGATCTTTGTGCTGTGCCTGTTCTTCATCCTTGACCCCGAAGGCTCTACGAACGCGCTGTCCGCCATTCGCGGGTTCCTCGGCGACGAGTTCGGCGTCTATTATCTGGTCATCGGCCTCGGCATTCTGATCGTGTCGCTGTGGATCGCGTTTTCCGACATCGGCAAAATCACGCTCGGCAAGCCCGGCGAAAAGCCCAAATACAGCTTCTTCGCGTGGGGCGCGATGGTGTTCACCTGCGGTCTGGCGGCGGATATCCTGTTCTACTCCGGCTGCGAATGGATTTACTACGCGCAGGAGCCGCATATCACGGAGCTCGGCTCGATTCAGGATTGGGCGAGCACCTATCCGCTGTTCCACTGGGGGCCCATCCCCTGGGCGGTGTATGCGACGCTCGCGGCCTGCTTCGGCTTCATGCTCCATGTCCGCGGCTGCAAAAAGCAGAAATACTCCGAGGCCTGCCGTCCGATCCTGGGCGACAAGACCGACAAGCTCCCCGGCAAAATCGTGGATATTCTGGCGGTGATCGCGCTGATCGCCGGCACGGCGACGACCTTTTCCGTGGCGACGCCGCTGCTGTCTCTGTCGCTGACGACGCTGTTCGGCATCCCCGGCTCGAAATTCCTGACGATCGCCATTCTCGTTGTGATCTGCCTTGTGTATACGATCTGCGTCATGCGCGGCCTCAAGGGCGTTTCGTGGCTTGCAAACGCCTGTATGTACCTGTTCGGCGCGCTGCTTCTGTACGTCCTCCTCTTCGGCGGTCAGGCGGTCTATATCATCGAGACCGGCTTCACCGCCGTCGGCAATATGCTCCAGAACTTCATCGGGCTGAGCACCTGGACGGACGCGCTGCGTACCTCGAGCTTCCCGCAGAACTGGACGATCTTCTACTGGGCCTACTGGATCGTCTGGGGCGTTGCGTCGCCGTTTTTCATGGGCAGCATCAGCCGCGGCCGGACGGTGAAGCAGGTCATTCTGGGTACATACATCTTCGGCGTGAGCAGTACGCTCATCTCGTTCATCATCCTGGGCAACTACGGCATGGGCCTGCAGATGCACGGCATCTTCGATGCGATCGGCTTCTATGAGGCCGGAGGCGACATCTACGCGACGGTCATTGCCATTTTGCAGAATCTGCCCCTGCACCAGATCGTGCTGGTGCTTCTCGCGGTGTCCATGATCGCGTTTTATGCGACCTCCTTCGACTCGATCACGCTCGTGGCCTCGGCCTATTCCTACCGCGAGCTGGGTGAGAACGAGGAGGCCTCCCGCGGCATGAAGCTGTTCTGGGCGCTGCTGCTGATCCTGCTGCCGATCGCGCTGATCTTCAGCGAGGGGAGCATGAACAACCTGCAAACGGTGTCGATCATTGCGGCGTTTCCGATCGCGCTGGTCATCCTGCTGATTATTGCGAGCTTCATAAAAGACGCCCGGCGATATATCCGCGGCGATCCGGATAAACAATAACACCAAACGAACGACCGTCCGCTTCTCCGGGAAGCGGACGGTTCGTTTTTTATCCGTTTGTTATTTGCCCATAAGCTCCTCGTAGAGCGGGACGCCGCGGACGCTCTTCTGCGCCAGGACGGGGCCGAGCGCGGCCTGCGTGCCGGTGAGTCCGGGGAATTTGGTGTTGAACTCCATGCAGACGATGTTGTCGTTTTCGTCCACCGTGATGTCCCAGCCGATCAGACCGTAATGAGGCCAGCGGCTGTGTTCCTGCCGGACGAGGGCCTTGATGTCCTCATAGCGGGGGATCTGTCCGCAGATGGGAAGGCCGTGGCAGTCGCTGTAGACATGACCGAAGTCCACATCGCAGGCGCGGGGCAGGATGGTGCCGTCCTCGGCGAGCGGGATGGAGAGATAGGTCTTTCCGTCCTTGTTCTCATGGTCGCAGAATGCACCGGGCGCACCGGCGCGCAGGATGCCGCCGAGAATGTAAACCTCGCCTTTCCAGCAAAGGCTCGTGACGCGCAGGACATTGACAGAGCTGGGGTTGAAGCGGGCAAAGGTCTCGTGCTGCCGCACCCGCTCCTGCGCCACATAGTCCGGCCCGTGGGACAGATACACGTCCTCGTAGTCCGCCGCGGAGACGAGGCGGATGCCGTGGCCGTGATAGCCGCCGATGGTCTGCTTGAAAACCAGCTCGTCATGGGCGCGCAGAAGCGCCAGCGCCTCCGCCTCGGTGATGGGGCGGCGCTCCGCGTCGAAAAACCGGCCGTGAATGCGGCGGATGACGGCCTTTGGAAAGCTCATGCCGCTCATGAGAAGCCCGGCGTAGTTCTTGTCCGAGAACTCGGTATTCATGCCGAAGCTGTTGGCGCGGTGATTGATGGGATTCAGGCGGGGCAGCAGCTCGGTGGTGTAGGGCGCGTCCGTGACGAAGTACGAAAGCGGCCCTGCGCCGGGGGCCATGTTCTTGTAGAACATATACCCGAAGCGGTCGCGGGGGTTTATCCGCGTCCGCTCTTCTTTGGTCAGCGGCGACCATTCGGGATGGGCTTTGCATACCTTCTTCTCTGCCCGGCGCAGCTCGGCGTTTCGCCGGGAGATCACATATTTGTCGGTCACATTATAAAGAAAAGCGGATATTTCAAAAGACATAAGGGACTCTCCTTGCAATCAGGCTTTCCGGCGGGGAAGCAGGCTCATCGCGGTGTTCAGGAGGAAGCGGAATTCCTTGGTGCGGAAGAAGCAGAGCGTCATGACGCCGCTCGGCACGAGCACGCACAGCACACCGCGCAGGGCAAAACCGATGAATCCGCCCAGCGGGATCAGCCGGCAGAGCCACCAGACGAGCAGACCGGCGCAGACGATCACGAGCTTATACAGAAGATTCCGGAGATAATAGCCCCGGGGCGACTGCTTCAGCGCGTGCTTGAAGATGATATAGGGATCGACGATCAGGTTCACGGTGACGGCGGAAACGATCGTGCTGACGAGGCAGCCGGCTATGCCGAGATACGGCACGAGCAGGATGGAGAGTGTCAGGTTCACGATGACGCTCGCGACCGGGCGGTATTTCATTTGCTGGAACAGGCCCATGGCGTTGCGGAAGCTGCCGCAGTAGTATTTCTGTCCCGTGATATAGAAGGTGATGCCGAGCAGCAGCGCGACCGGGGTCTGGATGGTGACACCGTTGCAGACCCATGTCGTGACGACGTAATCCGGTCCGACGCCGGGCCATATCGCAATGAATTCGTTGGTCAGGACGGCAAGTCCGATGGCGCCGACGCCGTACATCCATACGGTAAAGAAGTTGACGACCCGGAAGATGAGCCGCGACCATTCAAGGTTTCCGGCGGCATACAGGCTGCCGAGAGAGGCCTGTATGGAGCGGAGGAAGGAGTACATGAGCGAGTCAAGCGCGTTGCTGATGGAGAGATAGTTCGCGTAAAGGCCCACGGTGTCGAGGCCGCAGAGAGCGGAAAGGACGATGTTGTCCGAGCCGCCGATGACGACATTGCTCAGCCGGTACAGCAGAAGCGCGGAGCAGTCATCGAAAAACTCCTTCAGCTCCGCCTTGGACACGCGGTCGCTGACCTTTTCTTTCAGGTAGGGATGCCGCCGGTCACAGATAAGCGCGTAAATGAGGTTGCGGATGATGGTGAACGCGACCTGCACGAGGATATAGACATAGAAGTTTCGGGTCAGAACGAGCGCGAGAATCTGTGCGATGCTGGAGGCAACGGATACGGCGTAGCCGACGATGTTCAGCACATAGCTCTTCTGCGTCGCCTTCATGAACTCGGTCTTGTAGGCGAAGAACCAGTAGGACGAGGTGCTGTTGAAGAGGTAAATGAGAAAGACGACGACGGCGTTCAGGCCGCGCTCCGCGAGTGAGCCGTAGTCGCGGACGAGAACCGGCAGAAACGGGATCAGCAAAAGGCCCAGCGCCAGAATCACGACGCCGATGATCCGGTATACCTGCCGGTAGAGCTTCATCAGGATCTGGATCCGGCGCTGGTCGTGTTCCTCGATGGGCTTGTAGAGCTTAAAGACGATCGCGGAGCCGAAGCCGAGCTCGGCGAGGGAGAGCATGGAGAGGATGTTCGTGAACAGCCCCTCCAGACCGAGGAAGGTGCGTCCCAGCGTGCTGATGAAAACCGAGCGGGTGACAAAGCTCAGGATGACGATCAGCAGGGATGCGCCGAAATTCGTTATGAGGTTGAAAAAGGAGTTTTGTGTGCGCGTCATGCGTTGGCAGCCTCCGGGCGGGAATGGGAAGGGGTTACAGGTCGAAATACCGGCTCAGATAGGCGCGGCAGCCGCGGCCGGTGGTAAATTGCGGGCCGATAAACTGGCCCATGCAGTTGGCTTCTACGATGATCCAGCCGTTTTCCGTGTAGGCGAGATCCCAGCTGATATAGGGGTGGTCGGGATAGACGGCTGCCGCCTTGCGGGCGAGGTCGAGCGCCTCCGGCCAGCGGGGGATCTGTATGCCGAGGATCGGCAGGCCGGTGTCGGGGTGGATGACGGCTTCCAGCAGGCGTTCGGTGACGCCGGGGGTCGTGACGATGCCGGTTTCGGTGTCGATGAGAGCGACGAAGCCGCCGGCGCCGCCGTTATCCACGATGCTGTCCCCGCGGCCGACCCGCAGAAAGGTGAAGAGGACGACGGGTTCGCCGTCCTTCATGAGCGTCGCGATGCGGACGGTGTTGACGGAGCTGGGATGCAGGGCGGCCAGCGCCCCGGTCTCGACGATCAGCTCTTCGCAGATGACGCCGATGCCCTGCAGCGCGGCAAACACCGCGGCCATGTCAAAGTCCGGCGCGGCGGCGTCGTAGATCGTGACGCCCATGCCGCAGGATTCGAGCCGGGGCTTTGCGATAAAGCGCGGATGCGCGCCGATAAAGGCCTCAAATTCCGCCAAGTCGCTCTCCGCATCGACCTTGATTGCGTCGCGGCGGTAGAAGTCCCGGAACAGGGTATAGGCCGACCATTTGTCCCAGATGACGCGCCAAACCTCCGGCGGGCTGAGCTTCTCGCAGAGCGCGTTCTTTTCGGCCTCCGTGACGAATTCGCGCCGGCCCTCATGGGAGAGCCGGGGGAAACGGTAGACAAAATACTCGCTGAAGCTCGCGTGATACAGGATAAAGCTGTACCACATATCCCGCTTGAGGCGGCGCAGCGCGGCGGGGTCATGTTTCTGCGCCTCGGAGCAGTAGATTTCCAGATTTTCTTCCAGCGAGCGGTGCATCCGGCCGCCCTCCAGACGATCCTTGAGCCGGATGACCGGCACAAACAGATACGCTGCCGGATGGCATTTTGCACAAATGCGCCGGATGAGCATACCAATATCCATTAATGGCGATCTCCTTTTAGGTATTGCCGTCCTCTGGGAAAGAGAGCTCCCCGGCCCGAAGCCGGCGCACGGTCTCGCGATAAGGCGTCTCCGGATCCATGATGCCCTCGTGCGGCGGGCAGCGTTTTTCCACCGGCGGGAACTCCATATATTCGCCGTAGGACGTGCGAAGAATGTCATCGTAGCCGACGGGAATGGGAACCATCAGATCCTCAAAGGGAACCATGAGCGTTCCGGCAAAATCCGCCTCGTCATAGTAGGTGTTCTCGGGCAGCCGTCCGCCGAGGGTCTGCAGCTTGCCGCTGCGGTTTTTACGCACAAGGCGGTAGGGCAGCGAGGAAAAGCGGGAAAAACCATCCCGACCCAGAACCGCAGCGAAGCACCGGCCGACAAAGCGGCGCACAGGGCGTTCGCCCCGGGGCGCGTAGGCGCGGTACATCAGGGAGTTGATGGAACCGACGGCGGCGGACTGCAGGCGGCGCATGGCGGGGTGTTTCGGTACGTTGTCCACCGGGAAGAGGGCCAGGCACATACCCATGTTATAGGGGCAGTCGTCTGCCTGCGCTTTGGTTTCCCGCCAGTTCCAGGGAACAATATAGGTCGTGTCGCTGCGCCGGAAGCGCAGAAGCGCCTCGACATAGCCGGGGTCGGTGACGGGATTCTGGAGAAAATACGGCTCCTCCGCGCCGAACTCCTCGTTCGTCATGGCGGCGAGGCGGTCGAAGTCCTGCCGGGGCAGCGCGAGGTCAATGTCGTCATCCCAGGGGATAAACCCTTTATGCCGCACGGCGCCGATGAGGTTACCGAAATGCATCCACCATTGAATACCGGCCTTCTCGCAAAGGCGGCCGAATTCCGCCAGCAGATCAAGGTAGACGGCATTTTTCTTTTTCTGTTCCGCGGTCACAAGATAGCCGCAGATGACTTCGTCGTTCATGTTCACAGCGTATATCCTCCTGAAAGGCGCATGGCTCAGCGCACGGAAATGCCCTCGGCGGCGCAGAAATCCACAAGGCGCTTTCTCGCGCCGGGGCCGTCGAGCTGGATGATGGTGTTGCCGGGGTAGTTGATATTGCCCTCGACAAGCTCCGGGCCGTCCTCCGTGACGGCGACGTCCCAGCCGACATAGCCGATATGCGGCACGGTGACGGCGGCGCGGCGGATCAGCTCGAGTACCTCGTCCCAATGCGGCACCTGAAAGCCCGGCATGATATGCCCGGTGACGGGGTGGCGCAGGATGGCGTTTCCGTTCAGGTCGATGCCCGGGCCGGTGACGATGCCGGTCTCAAGGTCGAGGGGATACGCGGTGCCGCCGTGGTGGAAGTTGTCCACGACCTGTCCGCCGCCGCCGCCGCAGCGCAGACCGACGCCCACGGGCTGCACCCGGTCGCCGTGCCGTGCGGCGATGAAGCGCACGGTGTTGACGGAGGCTGGGTTCAGCGCGGCCATGGCGGGGTGCTGCCGGATCGGGGCCTCGAGAAGGTATTTCTGCCCGTGGTATTCGGCGTACAGCGCGTCCGGGTCGATGTCGGCGCTGGAAAGCCTCTCGATATTGCTGCCGCGGGAGCTTACGCAGGCCTTGAGGAAAACATAGTCGTTCTCCGCAAGCAGGGAGCGAATATCCTCCGCGCTGCTCTCGGGCAGATACAGCCATTTCCGGCGGACATCGCCGCGGAAGGTGCGGTTAAAGAGGTGCTTGTCCTCGAAAAGGTCGGTCTGCTCCTTCGTTGAGCCGGCGTTCAGCCGGTCGCTGATGCGCTCGCTCTCCTTGTAGACGAGGTATTCCCGAAAGCGCGGGCCGGAGCACTCATACAGCCGCAGGGAGCGGAACTCGCCCAGCCACATATGGCGCGTGACGTAGCGGGTCGCGAACGTCCATGCGAGGTAGGGCACGGAGTACCCGGAGCTGCGGGATATCTCGGGAAAGGTTTTCCAGATGGTTTTCAGGTATTCAAGAGGCGTCATGGCGCTCCCTTCTTTCCAAAAACTTCCGCCAGCACATCGTCGGTGAGATCGCCGAAGGTGGGGCCGCAGGTCTCCTGATTCTGACCGGGCATGGAGGCGTTGAATTCGATGAGGACGGGCCGGGCCTGTTCGTCGATGGCGATGTCCCAGGCGATGAGCTTGAGGTGCGGGGTTTGGGCGGCGAGGGACAGAACCAGCTCCCGTGCCTCGTGAAAGCCCGGGATCGCCATGCCGGCAAAGCGGATATCGCCGATCTGCTCCCGCAGGAAAACGGGCTTTCCGTGCACAATGGTGTAGGCGACGTCCGTCAGCGTGCCGTCGGGACGGAACGTGAGCTGATAGCCGCCCGCGCCGATGTTATCCACGCGGCTGCCGGGCGCGCCGACGCGCAGGATGGCGGAGAGAAGATGCGCTTTGCCCTGAAACAGCAGCGTGACAAAGCGGAGCGTGTTCACGGAGCTGTCGTTCAGCGAGGCCAGCACGGGATGCTGGCGGACGGCCTCCTGCACAATGTAATCGGCACCGCGAAAGCGGTTGAGAAGCTCGTCAAGGTCATCCTCCGCCGTGAAGAACCGGACGTCCATGCCCTCGCTGGAGTCGCGGGAGGGCTTGATGACATAGCCCTGTCCCGGCGCGATGCGGGCGATGGCCTCCGCGCGGGTGACCGGGGTGAAGTCGTCAAGGCAGTACTGCCCCGACATATGCTTGAAGGCCGTCGCAGGACGCGGCGCGGCGGGATAGAGCAGGCTGTTCAGATTCTTGTCCGTCAGCGTGTTTACGGAGTCGAGCGGGTTGAAATGCGGGATGATCTTCCGCAGATAGAGGTCGCCGGGGATGTAGCGCGGGTCGAGGCTGTGGTGCAGGAGGTAATTATCTTTTATGCGGCAGAGCTTCGGCCGGACGCCGAACTGTGCCCAGTAAGGGCGGACGACGTTTTTGAAATTCGTATAGAACTCGGGGCTGAACTGGATTTTCCGCACGCGCTTACGGGCGCGGAAATCTTCAAAAAGCACGACCAGCCAGCGCTCAAAGCCGTAATAGAAGTCGTCGTATAGCTTTTGTCGGGAACTTCTCATGGGATCCTCCTGAACGGGATGGCAGTTACTTCTGCGCCAGAAGCTCGGCGGCGACCTCCGTAAAGGGGCGGTCGGGATCGATCACGCCGCCGTGGGGGGACACGCGCTTGTTCTCGGGCGGTAACTGCATATAGTCGCCGTAGATCAAGGTCAGAAGATTGTGATAGCCGATGGGTGCGGGAACCTCAATATCCTCAAAGCGGAGCAGAATGGTTTCGTCAAAATCCCGCTTTGGCCAGCGATGGCCGCCGGTATACAGGCCGTCGTAGTTCTGCACCTCATCCGGACGCACCTTGCAGGGAATGTGATAGAGCCAATGGGTGAGCTTCATGATATTCCGGCCGCCGATGATGGAATAGGCCAGCCGGCAGAGTCTGTGCTGCATGGGGCGGTTTTCGTCGGGATGGTTTGCGCGGTAGAAAATGCCCCAGAGCAGATAGAGAATACTTCTCTGAAACGTGCAGAGCAGCTCGCTCTGCGGCACGGCATCGAGCGGGAAGATCGCGAGACTCATGCCGAGATTATAACGCGGCTGATTGGAATGACGCCGAAGGTCGGCGAGATTCTCCGGCCGGATGTCGGTGGTGTCGCTCCGGCGGAAGCGGATGAGCGCGTTCACGCAGGCGGGTTCCGTCTTGAAGTTCTGGAGGAAATACGGCTCCTCCGCGCCGAACTCCTCGTTCGTCATGGCGCGCAGACGGTCAAAATCCGCCCGCGGCATCAGGATGTCGATGTCGTCATCCCAGGGGATGAAGCCGCCATGCCGCACGGCGCCGATCAGACCGCCGTAAAACAGCCACCAGGTAATCCCCGCTTCTTTGCAGAGACGCCCGAACTCGGTCATCAGATCGAGATAGACGGCGTTTGCCCGCTTCTGCTTGGCAGAGACGTAATATCCGCAGATGTTTTCGTCCATTAAGTTCATAGTATGACCCCTTTCTCCTCAGCAAGGTGTGTTTGTCTGTTCGCATCGAAGACCCCGCCACAGGGCTTTGCATCCGATGTGGTTGTGTGACATCATGAGGCCGGGACCCCGCCACAGAGCATCGGCATCATGGTGTGAAAATATTACAGCAGCTCGGGAAATACCTCCTTATAGGAACGGTCGGGATCGATCACGCC
>JBJDYS010000088.1:0-7420 GCA_051867595.1 Oscillospiraceae bacterium | reverse complement strand
CATGAAGGACGCCGGGTTTTTAAATATGGTTTTGAAATCAGTCGGCGGTCAGGTTCGGATCGAACGCGGGGATCTCCGCGACGCCGCCGGCCGCGATGAACTCATCGAGAGACAGCGCGGCAAAGCCGAACCACTGGTCGGTGAAGCACATCTCCAGGGGGAAGTCAGCATACGCACCGGCGTCGATGGCGGCATTGAACTCGTCAATGTTGGCCTGGACGGCGGGGTTGGCAGCGACCCAGTCCTTCAGATAGGCCTTGTAACCGGCCTCGTCAGCGGTGTAGCCGCCCGCAGCGGGAGCAGCGGGAACATACTGAGCAGCGAACTCCTCAAAGGTCATCGGCGTGCCCGTGTTCAGCATACCGTTGTAGAGCATATCGGCAGGGAAGTCAACGAAGTTCATCTCGCGAACCAGGGGCATGAACTCGTTCTCGACGATCGACTCATCCATATTGTCGTTCGCCGCATCCTCGGCCAGCAGCCACTCGTGGATGTACTCGATGAAAGCGTCCTCAACGGAGACCTCGGCAGCAGCGGGAACATACTGAGCGGAGAATTCCTCGAAGGTCATGGGCACACCCGTGTTCAGCATACCGTTATAGATCATCTCAGCGGGGAAGTCGACGAAGTTCATCTCGCGAACCAGAGGCATGAACTCATCCTCAACCTGCTCGATGGTCATGGAGCTGTTGTTGGCAAGCTCGTTCAGCAGCCACTCGTGGATGTAGTCAATGAAAGCGTCCTCAACAGAAACCGCGGCAGCGGGCTCCGCAGAAGCCTCAGCCGAGGGCTCGGCAGAGGCAAACGCACCCATGGACAGAACCATGCACAGCGCAAGAATGAGCGCAAAGATCTTAGAAGTTTTCATTTTTTCCTCCATTTCAAATCTAATGAATGTTAGGACGAACCTAAATGTAGTATACTCTCTCAGAGCCGCTTCGTCAAGCATTAAACAAAATAACCGCATCAAAAAATGCGGTTATTTTATAACTATATATTCATATATTTATTTCGTAATATTAATATTTATTACAAATTTTTTATACTACGTTGTCGCGGAATTGGTTCTCCTTTGCAGACGGCTCTCGATGAAGGCCTGCACGTTCTCCCTCTCGATGTCAAGCGCGACCGCCAATTCACCGAAGAGAAGATTCTCCGCCCGCTCCATATACCGCCGGTCCACGGCGCCGAATTTGAGCTTTGCCTCTTCGCGCTCCCGTTTCTTCTGATAGGTGGACATGGTCAGGCGCAGAAGATCCAGGCAGTCATGGCTCTCGAGCGCCTCCTTATAGTGGTTCTCAAGCTGCTGCAAATTGGGATTGTGGTAAGCCTCCGCCTGAATATGGGGGATCTCATCGATCAGCGAAATCGCCTCATCCCGGCTGATGACCGGCCGGGTAAAGACCTTTCCGTTTTCGATCGGCGTTGTGATTGTGCCGGCCTGATAGAGCGGCGTAAGGATATAGTAGATCTTTTCCGGATCCGTCCGGCTGAATTTTTTCGCGACGATTTCCGTCACACGGCACACGCCGGTAGCTCCGTAAACAATGAGCTCGCCTATCTGATACAACACCTTTTCCTCCCCGTCTCCAACGCAAGGTATACTCCTCCATGTATTCATATTATAACATATAAAAAAAGAAAAGGTAAGTAAATTTTTCACAGTTTTGCTGTCGAAAAGCAGAAAAACGCGGTATCCGCAAGGGATACCGCGTTTTGTAAAAGGTTAGCTGGAAGCGATCGGATTACATATCCTCTTCGCAGCGCTCCAGGATGCCGGCAGCACCCATACCGCCGCCGATGCACATGGTCACGAGGGCATACTTGCCGCCGATCTCACGCAGACGGTCGATGGCCTTGCCGACCAGAACAGCGCCGGTGCAGCCGAGGGGGTGACCCATGGCCAGCGCGCCGCCGTAGGGGTTGACCTTCTCCATGGGGAAGCCCAGCTTGTCGATGCACACCATGGACTGAGAAGCAAAGGCCTCGTTGATCTCGATGGTGTCCATATCGGCAACCGTCAGACCGGCACGCTCCATAGCCTTCGGGGTGGCGAAGATGGGGCCGAGACCCATACGGGTAGCGTCGCAGCCGGCGACAGCAAAGCTCTTCAGACGGGCGATGGGCTTGATGTTCTTGCGGGCAGCCATCTCAGCGCTCATCAGGCAGACATAAGCCGCGCAGTCGTTGGTGGTGGAGGAGGTACCGGCGGTGAGAAGACCACCCTTATCCTCGGGGATGAAGCAGGTCTTCAGAGCGGCCAGGCTCTCCATGGTGGTGTTGGGACGAAGGCTCTCGTCCTGGGTGCAGTACTGCTCCTTGCCATTCTCATCGAGAACGGGGTTGCCCTCGTTGTCGGTGATCAGGATGGGGATGATGGAGGGAGCGAGCTTGCCTTCCGCCTGAGCCTTGGCAGCCTTGCGCTGGGACTCCACCGCGAAAGCATCCATCTGCTCACGGGTCAGGTTGTAGTCGTGGGCAACATTCTCAGCGGTCTCGCCCATGGACATATAAGCGCCGGGATAGTTCTTCTGCAGCCAGCCGTCCTCGCAGGCATGGTTGTAGGAGGGCCACTCACGGAAGGTGAGGGTCATGTCCTCCACGCCGCCGGCGAAGTAGCACTCGCCCTGGCCCATGGCAATGGCGTTGGCCGCCAGCGCGATGGACTGCAGGCCGGAGGAGCAGAAGCGGTTGATGCTCATGCCGGACACACAGTCGGGCCAGCCGGCGCGGTTCACGACCAGCTGGGAAATGTTCATGGCGCCCTCACGCATCTGCATAGCGCAGCCGGAGATGACGTCTTCCACTTCTTCTGCCTTCAGGCAGGGATTGCCGTCCTTGTCCTTGACGCGGGCGAGAACGCCGTTGAGGACCTGGGAGGCATACTCCACGGGGTGCATAGCGGCGAGGGAACCCTTACGATCGCGGGCCAGCGGGCTGCGGCCGTAAGCGACAATAACTACATCTTTTGCTTCCATTGGAATCAATCCTTTCAAAATAGTAAAAATGTGGAGTTAACGGTTTACACTGTTAGTTTAGCTTATTAACTGTCGTATGTCAACCGTTAATAAATCGGCAAGATCGACCGATTAGTACTTGTACCAGCCCTCGCCGGTCTTGCGGCCATACTTGCCGGCGGCGTGCAGCTCGAGCATACTCTTCGGGCACTCGAAACGCTCGGCAGCGCCCTTGCTGTCCAGGGTCTGCAGGGACTCGCAGACATGGGGGAAGGTGTCGAGACCGCCCATATCCATCATCTGGAAGGGAGCCACGGGGTGGTTCAGACCATACTTGATGGCGTTGTCGATGTCCTCCTTGGAAGCGATGCCGTCCTCGTAGATGTGGATGCACTCCAGGAAGTAGGCAAACAGAACGCGGTTGACGATGAAGCCGGGAGCGTCCTTGACCTTGACGGAGATCTTCTTCAGGCCGTTGTCGCAGAAGTCCTTGACCGCCTCATAGGTGGCCTCGGAGGTCTTTTCGCCGTTGATGATCTCAACGAGCTTCATCAGGGGCACCGGGTTGAAGAAGTGCATACCGATGACGCGCTCGGGGCAGTCCACCGCGTTCGCGATCTCGGTGATGGAGATGGAGCTGGTGTTGGAAGCCAGAATAGCCTCGGGCTTGCAGGTGGCGACGAGCTTCTTGAAGGTGTCCTTCTTCAGCTCGGGATCCTCGGAGATGGCCTCGATGACGATGTCGGCGTCAGCGATGTCGTCCCAGTTGGCGGTGCCGGTGATGTGAGCCTTGGCAGCGGCGGCAGCAGCCTCTTCCAGCTTGCCCTTGGCGACCTGCTTGTCATAAGCGGCGCCGATCTTCGCGACGGCAGCAGCAACCTTCTCGGCGTTGCGGCCCCACAGGACGACGTCAAAGCCGCAAGCGGCAGCGTGCTGGGTGATGCTGGAGCCCATAGAGCCCTGGCCAAGGATAGCAACTTTCTGAATCATTGGTGGATTCCTCCTATTAAAAATTTTTATTTTTAGATAGTGCGAACTTAGTTGTTGGTGTAGACCGGGGGACGCTTCTCGCCGAAGGCGGTCATACCCTCGCGCTGGTCATGGGTGTCGAACAGCAGCGAGAACTCGGCCGTCTCCATCAGCTTGCCCTGCTGGGCATTGACGTTCACGGCATCATAGATGACCTTCTTCACGCTCTCAAGAGCGCGGGCCGGCTTCTGGCAGAGCTGCTTGGCGATCGCCACAGCCTTGCCGTAGATGGCGTCATACTCCGACTTGGACGCCGCCGCCTCCGCCTCCTTGGAAGCCTTCTTCGCCGCGGCCAGCGCCGCCTCATCGCCGGACACCTTCGCGGACTTCACCGCCTGCTTGGCCTCGGCCGCAGCCGCCTCCAGCTCGGTGTCACCCTTGGCAAACCAGTTCAGAAGACCCAGACGATAGGCCTCCTCGCCGGACACCATGGTGTTCAGCATGGACAGCTCCTTCGCCTTGGCGGGGCCGACAATGTGAGCGGCACGGATCATGCCGTTCGCGCCGGGGATGATGCCGAGACCGGCTTCCGGGAAGGAAACGGTCGTGCGGGGGCCGCCCACGCGGAAATCGCAGGCCAGCGCCAGCTCGAAGCCGCCGCCGAAGGCGAAGCCGCCCACCGCCGCGATGGTCGGAATGGGCATGGACTCGAGCAACTCGTTGATGTCCTTGGCCAGCTGGCAGATGTCACGCGCTTCGCGGGGGTTGACCTCCAGCATCTCCTTCAGGTCGGCACCGGCGGCGAATGCGCGCTCGGAGCCGGTCATGATGAGGACGCGGACAGCGGGATCCTTGCGGATCTCCTGGATGGCCGACATCATGTCGCGGTTGATCTCGCCGCAGAGCGCGTTCAGCGCCTGGGGACGGTGGAGGGTGATGGTAGCAATCCCGTCCTCGGTCACGTCGAGGATGGCATTTTCGTATTCGATGTGCATTTGATTTATCCTCCCCTTCTTATTCGGCGGGGATGCTCTGACCGCCGTCGCAGAGGATATAGGTGCCCGTCATGTAGCCGAAGGAATCGGAGCACATGGCCAGAACGGGACCGGCGATCTCCTCGATGGTGCCGAGACGGCGAACCGAGGTGGCCTTGGACTGCTGCTTGTAGTAGTCGGTCTCGTTGCCGTTCTCGTCGATGAAGAACTTCTCATTGAGCGGGGTGACGACATAGCCCGGGCAGATGCAGTTGCATGTGATGTTCTCGCGGCCGAAGTTGTTCGCCATGGTGCGCGCAAGGCTCAGGCAGGCAGCCTTGGAGGCGCCGTAGGCGACAACGCCCTTGCCGCCGATCAGACCGCCGACGGAGGCGGTGATGATGATGCGGCCGCCCTTCTTGCCGTTCGTGGCGTTCTGCTTGATCATCTGGCGGGCAGCGGCCTGGCAGAACATGAAGGTGCCGGTCAGGTTCGTGGCGATGACCTTCTCGAAGTCGGCCACGCTGTACTCGGGGCGGCCCTCACGGGTCTCGACGATCAGCGCGGTGGGGCCGGCGATACCGGCGTTGTTGATGAGGATGTTCAGCTCGCCGAACTCCTTGACGGTCTCGTCGATGACCATCTGCACCTGATCCATCTGAGAGGAGTCCGCGGGGATGCCGAGAGCGCGGCCGCCCTTGCAGTAGTTCTCATTCAGGTCGGCAACGGCGTCCTCCACCTTCGCGGCGGTGCGGGCGGTGATGACCACGTTGCAGCCATAGGCGGCCAGAGCGCACGCCATGCCGAAGCCCAGACCCTGCGTGCCGCCGGTGATGATGGCGGTCTTGCCGGTCAGGTCGAACGAGGGAATACCCATTTTACGGTTCATATGTGCCATGGATAAATTTCTCCTTTATACCATTTATGGGCGGGGACATGGAAAATGTCCCCGCCGCTTAACATACGGTCGATCAATTACTTCTTCGCGGCCTTGGCAGCGTCGAACTTCGCGAGCATGGCACGCGGCGTGTTGGAGGCGCGCTCGTAGCGCGGGCACTCCTCATAGCCGGGCAGACCGGCGAGGTACTTCGCGATCTTCTTCAGCTCCTCGAGGTCGTAGCGGCTCATGAGCGTGATCTCCTCCATCAGCGGGGAGCCGCCGCCATGGACGCCGGCGACTGCCTGCGCGCCCTCGAAGGCGTCGCAGAGCTTGTCTTCCATCATACGCATGACGCGGTGGGTATCCTCGGCGGAGTAGGCCGGGTTGCGGACGATGTACTTGTTGCACAGCGCACCGACATTGTCCTCTTCCATGAAGAAGTTCTCCTCGGTGGGCAGAGAGGCGCAGACACCGCCGGTGAGGTCGGCCAGGATCTCATACTCGTGATAGATGTTGTGACCGGCGATACGGCGGCCGGCGTTCGTGAGGATTTCGTCGGGAACCCACTGACCGGAGGGGAACTCCACGGCGCGGTGAGCGGACTGCTGACCGGCGGCGAACACCAGCTCGGCGGTCTGGATGATGTCGCAGAGCTTGGAGCGGACGTGCGCTTCCTTCGCGATGTCGTTCACATCGGCGACCAGAGCGGCCTGGGAGGCAATGACCTCGGAGACAGCGGTCTTGCAGCCGGTGTAGGAGTGACGGTGATAGTGCGCGAACATCAGAGCGAGGTAACCGGCGTAACGGCAGACGCCCTCGTGATCGCGGCCGCACATGAACACGCGCTCATAGGGAACGAACACGTCGTCGAACACGGTCAGGGACTCGACGTCGCCGATCTTCGCCCAGGGGGCGTCGAGGTGCTTGCGCTTGTGATGCTGGCCGGGAAGAGCCATCAGCTTCAGGCCGGGCCAGTCGGCGGGCAGGGCGAACGCGACCGCGTAGTCGGAGTCGTCCGGGCTCATGAACTTCGTGGGGTTCACGATGATCTCATCGACATAGGGAGCGTTGGAGTTGCAGATCTTCGCGCCGCGGACGATGATGCCCTTGCAGGGCTGACCATCGATGCCGATGCCGTCAACGTCAGTCTCCACGACATGGACGAACTGGTCGGGGTCGGGCTGCATATGAGCGCGCTTATACTTGGGGTTGCGGGAACCCTTGACGTCGGTCTGCGCGCAGTTGCAGATGAGGTCGTTCTTCTGGCAGTAGGCGATGTACTTCAGCAGGCGCTGATGATACTCGGTGCCGCAGGCCTCGTCGCAGTCGTAGGTGACGGAATACAGGGCGTTCAGGGCGTCGGAACCCATGCAGCGCTGCATACAGCCGCCGACGCGGTGGCAGATCAGGCGGGTCATGAGCTGCTTCTTCAGCAGGTCTTCCTTGCTGCCGTGGATGTGGGTGCAGCGGTTGACGATCGCGCCCTCCATGCCGGGGATCTTGGACTCGGCAAGGCAGACGTCCGCATAGCGGGGGTCATTCGCGGTGTCATAGCACTGCTTCATGACATAGGTGCCGCCGACGATCCAGTCGGCCAGGTCGCGCTCGGCGCCCTCCTTGCCGTTGGAGCGGTCGACCTT
>JBJDYS010000087.1:0-32133 GCA_051867595.1 Oscillospiraceae bacterium | reverse complement strand
AGCCAGCAAGCCCTTGATATATCAAGCTTTTTTCGATTTTGACCGCCTGATTTTACGACACTTTTACGACGCAAAAGCCGGGCTATGATGGAATTTGTCGTAAAAGGAGCGAAAAACTATCATTGAAAACGTCTTGGAATACACCCTTGTCGGGGACTATTTTCTGCCCAATTCAGCCCTGCCGGAAGCGCAGCGCCCATCGATCATGATGACCGATGGGCGCTGTTTTTGCTTATGCACGTTTTATTCAAATACTAAAATAGCCTTTCCAGCTTCGAGAGTTTTGTAAGAAGATATATCCTTACCAGTCATATCTTTGATTCCTAACGGTTTCATATATTTATCATTACTCGAAAAAAGGCTGTGGTGAAATCCGGCATCTTCATTCCCATTCACGCACCGCCCCGATTGCAGAATCGGGAAACGCTGTGGAACGAGGCCGAGAAAAATCGAAAAGCATCCCGTCGCTCAGCTCGCATACAATTTTGATTTTCCTGCAAAACGAATTTACGATAGAGGAAAACATCGAGCTGACGAAGCGTTTCATCCGAGAGCAATTTGCAGATTACGGTATGATCTGCGATTATGCCATTCACAATCCATACCGGGACGATATTCCAAATCCGTCTCCTATCGGAAAAAGGTTCGGATTATATTGGCTTGGTGTGCAAAAAACCGAACCCCGGAAGTGTCCAGTGCTTCCGGGGTTCTGCTGTGTTTTCAATAGGTTGTGCTGACCGGGAAGGAATTTGTTTTGCTCCAATCCAAGACGCCCGCCACAAAGCTGCCGTTGCCCCCGGTGCCGGTGACGCCGCCGCTGGCCTCACCGGAGCCTCCGCCCATGCCGGGGTTCTTCCGGCTGTCGATGGCGGCCTTCGCCGCGTCCAGGCTGTCGTAGTCGTCAAGGGAGGCGGTCATGAGCTCCGCGTAGCCGGGCACGTCCGAGGGCATCCCCGCCGTGGCGGAGGCGATGTACTCCTCGAACTCGTCGTATTCGTCGTCGGAGAATTTGCCGCTCCGGGTATGCTCCTCCGTGACGGTGACGGTGCTGCGTGCCTCGCCGGAGCCTCCGCCCATGACGCCGGACGCGCCGCCCATCTCTCCGGAACCTCCGGAGGCGGCACCGGCGCCGTTGGCACTGACGTTTACACCGTAAGTGGGATCGGTATTGCTCCCGTCGGCTGCCGCGACAGTGAGCAGGATCTCACCCTGATACTCCCCTGCCGTGAGCTCGGTAACCTGGCCGTTCACTGTGACGGAGATCGTATATCCCTCCGGGGCCGCAACCGTCGCGCCCTGCGCCAGAGACAGCGCATCCAGCTTGGTGGAGCCGGTCACGATCCAGGTGGAATCGCCGTCCAGCGAGAGGTTTGCCACGCCGGAGCGTTCCTCGTCGCCGAAGGTAACCCGGCCCGTCCACTCGGAGTCCACGAAGCGGACGTTCAGGGAGTTTACCTCGCTGCCTTCGGCCTGACCCAGAAAGAAATCGCCCGTGAGCTCGCAGGTCTCATCGGATTCGCCGGTGATATCCCACTTTGTCATGCTGTTTTCATGATAGAAATACACATTGGCGCTGCCGGGGCCGTCCGAGCCGGTGACAGAGCCGTTCTCCACGGAGATGAGGAGATTTTCCGCCGGGGCGTAGTCCACGCCGGAGAGCTCGTCGGTCTGTCCCGCGTGTTCGGCCCACCAGGCGCTTTCCGGACCGTAAAGGGTGTAGTTATCGTTCACGAGCTTGGTGGAGTCTACCTCGATGGGGGCCTGTGCGCCGGTGACATAAATACAGGTGAGCTTGTTGCCCCCGGAGAAGCCGGGAGTCAGACTGCGGTCCACAAACCACCACGACAGGCACTGACTCGTGACGGAGGGCCGGTTTGCTGGATCGGCGAACATATTCAGAACCTTCGTCTCCATGGAGATGTTGTTCGTGACGTAGGTGAGAACGTCCTCCACCTCCGTAGTGCCGGCCAGATCAGCGTAGTAGTCGAAGAACTCCCTGGGCTCGGCAAAGTCATAAGCCTCCGCCATGTCTTCCTCGTCGTATACCGCCGCGATGCGGCTGTTGTAGACGTGGATGCCGGCGTCCTCGAGACTGGAGGTGCCGCTGGAGCGGGCCTTCAGTCCCATGACACCCTGCAGCTCGCAGTTGAAAGCATAGATGTAACCGGATGCCGCTGAGCACAGCGCCGCATCCTGGAAGCTGGTGCAGTTGGAATTGTATAGATACACCCAGCTCTCCTGTGCGCCGATGGAATAGACCCCTGCCGAGCGCAGGCCGTAGGTCTTTGTAAGGGTATTGTTCGCCACGATGACGCCGCCGCCGGTGTCGGTGGCAAGAGCTGTGCCTGCGTCCGCCGCCGTGACAACCAGGGTCACATCGTCGTCGTGGTCTTGGAAAACGCCCTGATGGTAGCTTGCCACGTCATCATTTCTCTCGATGCCCGCCAGACGGGCGTCCGGACGGGCTCCGGCTTCCAGCGTCTCTCTATCCGTATTGATAACGCCCTCTGCTCCGATGATGTTCGTGCCGCCGACGTTCATGAGGATCTGACCGCCCAGGGAGCAGTAGGGGCCATGCCCCAGGCTGGAGCAGGAGAAAATTTCGCCGCCGTCGATGCGAAGGATGCCCTGCGCCGTGGCATAGATGGCGTTGGTGCCGCCTAGGATATGGCAGTTGTTGATCGTAAAGTCCACCGTATCCGTCAGAATATCCGACTTGGTGATTCGTGTATTCACGCCGCCGTCCACATGGACCTGGCTGCCGATGCCATAGAAGTTCGCTGCCTCAGAGGGGCCGGAACCACGGGCAAAGCCCCAGACGGTCACATCGGACACCGTGAAGTTGTCTCCCGCGCCCTGGGCGAAAAGCCCTGCGGTGTTGGTATCTGCAAGCTCGTAGTAATCCGAGCCCGTGTAGACCGTGATGCCGTCGATGGCGCTGCCGTCGGAGGAGTCGTCGTCCACCAGGGCGTAGGCAAACACACAGAAGCCGTAGCCTCCGCCGTTATACACCCGCAGCAGCTGATAGTCCCGGCCATAGACCAGATCATAATCGGAGAACAGCACGTTCACCGCATCGGCCTTGGAGGTGCAGAACACGTCCCCCCGGCTGCGGGAAGAGAACACCTCCTGATACAGCTTGCCCTCAAAATAGTAGAACAGACCCGTGGAGGTATCCATGGAGATCTTGTAATCGCTGTCCAGACCGGAATAAGTCACCGCGTCGTACCAGCTGTCCGGCACGGCCCAGCCCTCGGCCACCGCGCCGTCGAGAATCGTTACGCCGTCCCGTTCGGACGCCCCGTAGTCGATGAAAGTGCGGGTCTCGACCTCTCCGGAGGCCAGCGGGGTAAATTCCGCCGTGATCCCCGCGGTTCCGTCTGTGGGCATTCCCGCAAAGCTGTAGTTCAGGCGGTACGTCTGGGTGAATCCGTCAAAGACGGTCGTCTCTCCGTCCACGGTGACTGAGACAATCTTGTATCCCTCGTCCGCCGTAACGCTGACGGAGGCGGTATACTGCGCGCTCTGCATCGCCGCGGGGATATAATAGGTGCCGCCCGGATTTACCGCACCGCCCTCCCCGGCGGACACAGTCCACTTACAGGCGTTCTCCTCGATGTCCACGAAGGGCATACCGTATTTGTCCGCCAGCGTGTTGCCCTTAGAGCCCGCGAAAGCATAGACCGACCCATCGCAGGAGGAAAAGGGCTGCTCGCACCAGGTATCGTATCCGGGGATAACCCAGCCGTCGGTGTAGTTGAAGTCATACACCGAGGTATCGGCCAGCTTTTTCAGCTCCTCCGGGAAAAGAACATAGCTGCTCCGGGTGGTGTTGTTCGACATGACCTTGCTTCCGCCGCCGCCAAAGGAGTCAACGGGATGCCCGCCCAGATACCCCGGCACGATAATGGCCGCGGCCTGCTTGGTGGAATCCGGCGCGGAGGTGATGGTCACATCGGACACGCTGCCGTCGTCATGTTTCACATAGGTGTACGTCCAGCCGCCGTCGATGGCGGTGACGGTCGTGCCGGCGTCTGCGAAAGCCGTGCCGCCGCCGAGGCACAACGCGGCGATGAGAAGCAGTGACAGGATCTTGATAGTCTTTTTCATGGGCTCTCCTCTCGGTTATGTTTTAAAGACGACATGAAAGATCGTCCCTTTTTCCTCGGAGCTTTCGGCAGTGATCCTGCCTCCCAGTGTTTCCGTCATTCCCTGGGCGATGGACAGTCCCAGACCGTGACTGCTGGTTTCCCCGGATGGCTCCACTTTATAGAAACGCTCAAATATATGGGGAAGGTCATCCGGAGCAATGCGGGATAGCTTGTTATGGACGGAGAAAACGGTCTCGCCGTTGCGGCAGTGCAGCGATACCAGCACGGCTCCGCCCGCCGGTTCATATTTCAGGGCATTGGAAATGAGGTTTTCCGCAATGCGAGTGAGGTAGTCGGCGTTGCTGTGCAGGATGATGCCGGGCTCGAGATCGGTATTCAAAAGTATCTTCCGCTCAAAGGCCACGGCCTCCAAATGAAGCGCGGCGCCCTCGACAATATCCGAAACGCTGACCGGTGAGAGATCGGGCGCTGTCTGCCGGGCGTCCAGCTCCGAAAGAGAGAGCATATCCTCCACCAGGCTCCGCATACCGATGGCCGTATTTTCGGTGCTGTCGATCCAGCGAAGCTGTTCTTCCCGGGGTGCATCCGGATCCAGCTTCAGGATGCTGGTGTTGGCGAGGATCACAGTCAGCGGTGTTTTCAGCTCGTGGGACGCGTCCGCGATAAACTGCCGTTCACGGATCCACGCCTCCTCCAGCGGCTGGGCTGCCAGACGTGCAGTATAGCGGCTGATGGAATAAAACGCGCCCATGGCGAAAAGATAGACCGCGCAGAGGATCATAATCAGCTTCTGCATGGGTTGCCGCAGCGCGTCTGCGCTTATGAGCGCAACCTTGAAGTCATCGTCCGCGTTCTGACAACAGTAGATCAGACCCAGCTCTTTCAAAACACCGTATTCGCGCTCTCTGCTGCAGGCATCCGCTACGGCGGCCTCCACCATCTCCGGCGCTGCCGCCGTATCACGGGACAGGAGGGAGATGTGTCCGGTGTCCTTTCGATAGAAGGCGGCAATGAATTCTCCGTTCGGGAAGCTTTGCCGGATCTGCACATCCGCCGGGCCTTCGTTTATACGCATGGGCTCCAAAAGCCGGATCATGGATGTTTTCAGCGTCTCGTTGTAGTCCCGGTAGACATACAGGCCGACCAGAAGCAGTGCCAGAAGCAGTACCCCGCCTATGAGCGACATATTGAGCCGGATGAAACGGCGGCGATATTCTCTCAGCATTCCCCTGCCTCCAGGCGATAGCCAATACGCTGTATGTTTCGGATGGATGCGTCGGCCTGAAGGAACCGCAGTTTCTTGCGGAGAAAAGAAATATACGCCTCGACACTGTTTTCCGACGTCTCTGCCGAGCCTCCCCACACGCCGTAAAGAAGTGCGTTTTTTGTTACCGTTTTGCCGCCCCGCTCGAAAAGCATCCGCGCAACATCCAGCTCACGGCGGCTGAGCTGGACGCTTCGGTCACCGCACCGCAGAACGCCGCTCGTAAGCTCAAGAATCAGTCCGCCATACGCGATCTCGTCCATGATGACCGTGCCTTTTCTCCGTGTCAGCGCCTTCACACGGGCAAGAAGCTCCGCCGTCTCAAAGGGCTTCGTCATATAATCGTCTGCCCCGGCTTCCAGCCCTGAGACCTTATCGTCCGTGGATCTCAGAGCCGTCAGCATCAGGATCGGCGTATCACACTTTTGACGGCGCAGTTCCCGGGCGACGGAAAAGCCGTCCATCCCGGACATCATCACGTCGAGAATGATGAGGTCATACTGTAAAGACGCCGCATAACTCAGTGCGTCATTGCCGTTGTGAACGGTATCGGTATAGTATCCGGTGGTCGTCAGGATTTTGCTGAGTGCATCCGCGAGGGCGGGTTCGTCCTCCACGATCAGAACATTCACCTGTGTCACCTCCCCGGATATACTATACCATAAATCTACATGGAATCATCGCATACATATGCTGAAAAAGTCCTGAAACGGAATGCGGCAAGGCTCCTGCTGCATTCAACTCGGCTTGTGTCCACCGTCCTCCGCCAAGTCCGGCGGAAAGTAAAAACCTAATCCTGAAAAACGGATATGTTTCATTACGCCGAGAAGGATTCTTCTCACCGGCGTGTGAGACGACAAAGCCAAAGCGCCCCCCTGACAAGCCTGTTTCAAACTTGCCGGAGGGCGCAAACGGCGACAAAGCGCAAAGAACCAGAAATTCTTGATAATACAAAAAAAGCCGGAAGTCTCAACGACTTCCGGCTTCAGCGTGTCGACACATTTATGTATCGGCTGCTGATAAAAACCTGATTGTAAGATTTAGCTTTCCCTCGTTATAGCTCGCTTCAATACTGCCGCCCATTCGCTCAATCAAGACCTTTGCAATGGACAATCCCAGACCTGTTGAGTTGCGGCTTGCTTCTACTGTATAGAATCGGTCAAACAATCTGCCAACCGTGACAGCATTCAGATTCTGCGCTGTATTGGTAAAGGTGATACAGCCATCTTTTCTCATAATAACAGATAAATCTCCGTCAGAGTATTTCAGCGCATTACTGATAATGTTAGAAAAAATACGATTGACCGCACCTGCATCCAGTTCACGGAAAATAGGTTCCTCCGGCAATTCGATTTCCGGTTGGATGCCTTTTTCCTGCATGACTGCATAGAAAGACAGCAGACTTTCCTCCAATGTCCGAACCAAATCCACGGATTCATAGTTCAAACTTTGCGAGGAAGTCACGATACTGTATCGGAAGAGTTCCTCGGTGAGATTGATTAAGACTTCCGTTCGGTTTTTGATTTGAGAAAGATAACGCTGAACATTCTCGCTCTTTTCCTCACGCTCCAACAAGTCCAGATAACCGTTTATCGCTGTCAGCGGTGTTCTCAGGTCATGGGAAATGTTGGTGACAGCTTCTTTCAGTTCCAGATCGCCCTGTTGGTAACGATGGCGTTCTTTGCGGAGCAAACGAAGCTGCACATTTATCTCAGCAGCCAGTTTTCTCATATAAGGGTCACGAGTAGAAATATCAAGGAGAGTGTTGGTATCTGCTGTCAATCGGTCACGGAACGCTTCTGCGATTTCCTGCGCCGACTTGCACAGGGAATAAACCTTTGCGAGAAGCACAAAGATAATCAGAAGCAATATTCCGATGATGATTAACAGCAGGTTTTCCATAACAGTCCTCTTATTTTATATCTTTTTTGCGGAATGGGAGATAACCTGCAACCGTGGCAATTATCAGCATAATCAGAGAAAAAACAGGCCAGCGGGCGGCTCTTTCAAAATCCAAATTGTTTAGCTGAATGGTTTGTCCTGTGGGCAAAATATCAGCAATTAGTTCATAAACGATTCGCTGAGTACCGTCAACATAGGTGGGATTCTCAATTAAATCGCCAAATTGAACACCGTTCTCCGCCGTAATGACGATGTTCGAGTAGGTCATGGGTTCTTCTGCCAGTGCATTGATACAGAAAGATGCCAACAGCAAAATTGCAAATAAATAAACAATGGAAACAATAATAGAAGTAGCCTTGGAGTCAACATTCATGCTGATAGCTGTAAAAACAGCTGAGAAAACAGAAGCAATCAACACACAGCAGAAAATCAAGAGGACTAATTCATCCCAACTGGACTGAAATTCAAGGGAAAGCAAAAGTCCAAATGATGTTGAGACCAGTAACATTATTCCCAGCAGAATCATGGATGCTACCATACAGGTGATATACTCGGCAAAATACACCTGTGTACGACTGTAGCCTACTATAAATTTGTTTCGGATGGTATGTTCCTCAAATTCCGTTCCCAGATACATACTGATAAAAAGCGCAAACACAAAGCCACTCATGGGAAGCATACAAAAAATCATATCTTCAACATAAATCTGGCCTTTGATAGCTTCATTATAACCAACCCAGTTATAGCAAACAGAGCCAATGCTCATAATCAAAAAGACAAACCAGAATATTTTCTCTTTCCAAAGGCGAGAAAAACTTGCCGTTATCAGTTTACGCATTGCTGCCACCTCCCACTAAGGAGATATAGTAGCTCTCCAGACTTTCATCCTTCTCCTGCAAGGATTTAACTTCGCAGTTTTCCTTTGCCAAGGCAACGGTCAGTTGGGTCACGTTAATCTTAGCGAATACATCGGCAGTGGTTGCGGAGATGATCTTGTATTCCAGATTCATAGAATCCAGAACACGGGCCAGCGCAGCGGTGTCACTGACTTCCATACGGACACACTTGCGGCAGGCAGCGGCCAGTTCCTCGGCACTCAGTTCTTTTACCATGCGCCCGTTGTCAATGATGCCGTAATGGGTAGCCAGACGGGAAAGCTCATCCAGAATGTGGCTGGAAATCAGAACGGTGATTTGTCTTTCACGGTTCAGCTTCAAAATCAGTTCACGCATTTCCACGATGCCCTGGGGGTCAAGACCGTTCACAGGCTCGTCGAGAACAAGGAAATCAGGATCACCGGCAAGCGCGATGGCGATACCCAAACGCTGCTTCATACCGAGAGAAAAGTTCTTCGCTTTTTTCTTTCCAGTGTTTTCAAGACCGACCAGTTTCAGCAGTTCGGGAATGCCATCATAGGACGGCAGGCCAAGAACGAGATACTGCTGTTTCAGATTTTCCTCCGCAGTCATATCCATGTAGATAGATGGAGTTTCTACAACAGCGCCCATACGGCGGCGGGACTTGATAATATCCTTGCTGTCATTGCGAAGGCCGTACAGAGTAAAGACACCGGAAGTCGGCTCCTGCAATCCGCAGATCAGGCGGATCAGAGTTGTCTTACCTGCGCCGTTCTTTCCCACAAAGCCATAGATGGAGCCTTTGGGAACATTCATGGTAAGGCCGTTCAATGCCTGAAAATTTTTATATTTTTTCGTCAGGCTGTTTGTTTGCAAAATATAGTTCATGGTGGGTTACCTCCTTTGATGACTTTAGTGTATAAAACAAAAGTCAAGAAAGTGGTCAAGAAAAACGTCAAGATTTGGTCAAGATTTTTGTTCTGCCAGTTTGAAACCAATGCCCCACACAGTTTCAATGTAATCCACACCACTGACATCCTGCATCTTTTTACGCAGGTTGCTGATATGCTGCTTCAAAGAGCGCTCAGTACAGTCAGGCGTGTCCATGCTGATGCGATCTAACAAAACACTCTTTGCTATGACCTGTTTCGGATTTTCCATCAGCAGTTTCAGGATAGCATACTCCGTTCTGGTCAGCTTTACTGCCTGTCCATGAACGGTCAGAGCAAGGGACATGGTATCAAGAACCAAATCGCCAACGGAAAGAGAATTTCTCTGTTCATGCAGTTCTGCCTTGCGGAGCTGAACGGTAATGCGGGCAAGTAATTCTTTCGTATCAAAGGGTTTCGTCATATAATCGGCTGCGCCACTCAACAGAAGATTTACTTTGTCCTGCACATCCACCTTTGCACTGAGAACAATAACCGGAATGTTTCCAATGTGCGGAAGGACTTCTTCACCGGACAAACCAGGCAGCATCAGATCCAGCAGAACCAAGTCCGTTTTATTTTGTGAAAGGAGATATAACGCCTCTGTACCCGAATACGCACGAAGGACAGAATATCCCTCCTGTGTCAGCACTTCCGTCAGCATATCTCCAATATGAATATCATCATCTATGATTGCGATTGTTTTCATAAAAACCTCGTGATAAAGTTATTTTCGATTTTATCACTATAGCATATGAGTATGAATTTTTCTACTAAGGAGGACGAATACATAGAGGTAGAACAAGTAACTGTGATTGGCGGTTCAAAACCCTTAGTTTACTAAGGGCGCACTTCTATACAGGGCAAACCCTGTATCGTTTGCTCTGCCCGGCTGACGAAATAATCGGGCCGAATATAAAAATGAAAACCGTTTTCATATTGACTTTGGCGAAAATGCGTCTATAATATGAAAATGGTTTTCATTTTTTATTTGTGAGGTCCTTATGAGCCAGTACAAGACCAAACAGCGCGAGGCGCTTTTATCCTATCTCATGACCGTCCCCGGCGAGCATATCACGGCGGCGGATGTCTGCACGCACTTCCGCGAGCGGGGCGCGTCCATCGGTACCGCGACCGTCTACCGTCATCTCGAGAGCCTCGTGGACGAGGGACTGGTCGGCAAATACATCATCGACGGGGCCAGCCCGGCCTGCTTTGAATATCTCGGCGCGGAGCATCCCCACGGCGGCGACGAGATCTGCTTCCACTGCAAATGCGAAAAATGCGGGAAGCTCATCCACCTGCACTGCGACGAGCTCGCCGGCATCGGCGCCCACCTCGCCGCGCATCACGGCTTTGCCATCAACCCCATGCGAACGGTTTTTTACGGCGTGTGCGACGCCTGTCAGGAGGATTCCGAATGAACGCAAAACGCAAATTCGCCGCACTCATAGCGGCCCTGCTTCTGAGCCTCTGTCTCACGGCCTGCGGCGCTCCGGCCTCCTCTGCCGGTGATTCTCTCTCCGTTGTCGCCACGATCTACCCCGAATACGACTGGGTGCGGAACATCCTCGGCGACCGCGCCGCAGACACCGGCCTCACGCTCCTCATGGACAGCGGCGTGGATATGCACAGCTTCCAGCCGAGCGCCGATGACATCATCAAAATCGCCTCCTGCGACCTCTTCATCTATGTCGGCGGCGAGTCCGACACATGGGTGGAGGACGCGCTCAAGGAGACCGTGAACCCCGACATGGTCGTTCTGAACCTGTTGGACGTCCTCGGCGCCGCCGCCAAGGAAGAAGCCCTCCTGGAGGGCATGGAGGCCGAAGAAGAGGAGGAGGACGCTTACGACGAGCATATCTGGCTCTCGCTGAAAAACGCGCAGACGCTCTGCACCGCCATCGCGGACACGCTCGCGGAGCTTGACCCCGAAAACGCCGCCGTCTACGCCGAAAACAGCGCCGCCTATATAAAATCCCTTGCCGCGCTCGACGCGGAGTATCAGGCGACGGTCGATGCCGCCGCACGGAACACGCTGCTGTTTGCCGACCGTTTCCCCTTCCGCTATCTGGCTGACGATTACGGTCTGTCCTGCTATGCCGCGTTCCCCGGCTGCTCTGCGGAGACGGAGGCGAGCTTTGAGACGATCGCCTTCCTGTCCGCCAAGGTGGACGAGCTTGCGCTTCCCGTCGTGCTAACCATCGAGGGCTCCGACCGGCGCATCGCGGAAACCATCATCGAAAACACCGCGAACAAGGATCAGCAGATCCTGAGCCTTGATTCCATGCAGGGCACGACCGCTGCCGACATCGACGCCGGAAAAACGTATCTCTCCATCATGGAGCACAATCTCGAAATTCTCTCCGCGGCGCTGAACTGAAAAGGAGACCTCACTTCATGGCACTCATTTCCTGCGAGGGCGTGACCCTCGGTTACGAAAACATCCCGCTGGTGCAGAACCTGAATTTCTCGGTAAACGCCGGGGACTATCTCTGCATCGTCGGCGAAAACGGCACGGGCAAATCCACGCTCATGCGCACGCTCCTGCATCTCCAGCCGCCCATGGCGGGCAGCATCACCACCGGTGACGGGCTTTTGCCCACGGAGATTGGCTACCTGCCGCAGCAGACGATCGTGCAGAGGGATTTCCCCGCCTCGGTCACGGAGATCGTGCTCTCCGGCTGTCAGGGCCGCCGTGGGCTTCACCCGTTCTACACGAAGGAGGACAAGCGCCTCGCCGCGGAAAGCATGGAGAAAATGGGCATAACCGACCTCGCCCGACGCTGCTATCGCGAGCTGTCCGGCGGACAGCAGCAGCGTGTGCTTCTGGCACGGGCGCTCTGCGCTGCGGGCAAGATCCTCCTGCTGGACGAACCCGTCTCCGGCCTCGACCCTCGCGTGACGGCGGATATGTATGAGCTCATCGAGCGCCTCAACCGCGAGGACGGCATCGCGATCGTCATGATCTCGCATGACCTCGCCGCCGCCCTGCGGTACGCAAGCCACATCCTCTACCTCGGCGATGAGGTGTTCTATGGGCCGAAGGGCGATTTTCTGCAAAGCGACGCCGGACGGCATTTTGCCGATACCATGGGAGGTGCCGACCATGCTTGAAACCCTTGCGCTGTACCTCTCGTTCCCTTTCGTGCGCTATGCCCTGATCGTCGGCGTGCTGATCGCGCTCTGCTCCTCGCTTCTCGGCGTGACGCTCGTGCTCAAGCGCTTTTCCTTCATCGGCGACGGCCTGTCCCATGTCGCCTTCGGCGCGCTGGCCATTGCCTCGATCCTGAACCTCTCGAACAATATGCTGCTCGTCCTGCCGCTGACCGTGCTGTGCGCGATCCTGCTTCTGCGGACCGGACAGAACACCGCCATCAAGGGCGATGCCGCCGTCGCGATGCTCTCGGTGGGCGCGCTGGCCATCGGCTATCTGCTGATGAGCCTTTTCTCCACGTCCACGAATCTCTCGGGCGACGTATGCTCGACGCTCTTCGGCTCGACCTCCATTCTGACGCTGACCAAAACCGATGTCTGGCTCTGCGCGGTTCTGTCCCTCGTGGTCGTCGCGGTATTCGTGCTGTTCTACAACAAGATTTTCGCCGTGACCTTTGACGAGGCCTTCGCCCATGCCGCCGGCACGCCGGTCGGCGTCTACAACCTGCTGATCGCCGTAGTCATCGCGGTCATCATCGTCCTCGCGATGAACCTCGTCGGTTCGCTGCTCATCTCCGCGCTCGTGATCTTCCCCGCCCTTTCCGCCATGCGCGTCTACCGCAGCTTCCGCTCCGTCACGATCTGCTCGGCGGTATTGTCCGTGATCTGCGCGCTGAGCGGCATCCTCATCTCCATCCTCGCGGGAACGCCCGTCGGCTCCACGATCGTCGTCATCGATCTGCTGGCCTTCCTTCTCTTCACCGGCATCGGAAAGATGCGCGCTTAAAACTGCATAAATCCGCCTCCATCGGTGCAAAATAACAGCACTACAACCGATGGAGGTCTTTTTATGAAAAACATCCGAAAAGCGGCGGCGCTTCTGCTCGCCCTGCTTCTTCTCGCTGTCCCGGCACTGGCTACGGACGACACGGAGCCTGCCGTCCCTCTCACCGGGGCCGCGTCCAATGCTGCACCCGTCGCGGAAAATCTGGAGTTTGAAACATATCGCGGTGTGTCCGTGGGCGGCAGCCTGAAGGCATATGATGCCGATGGCGACGAGCTCACCTTCGAGCTCGTGACCGAGCCGGTCAAGGGCTCCGTCGAGATCGCCGCCGACGGCTATTTTGTATACACGCCCATGGAGGGCAAGCGCGGCCGGGATTACTTCAGCTACCGCGCCGTGGATCCCGCGGGCAACACCTCGCAGGAGGCCACCGTCATCATCAAGCTCATCAAGCAGAGCACCAAAACCACCTACGCCGACATGGCCGGAAACGGCGCGGAATATGCCGCCGTGGTACTGACGGAGCAGGGCCTATTCACCGGCGAGACCGTCGGCACAACCAGTATGTTCAATCCGGACGCCGAGCTGAGCCGCGGCGAATTTCTGACGATGTGTATGCTGGCGGCCGACTGCGATCTGCTGCAGGGCGTTCAGTCCACGGGCTTCCAGGACGATGACGCCATCGGCCCCTGGCTCAAGCCCTATGTCGCCACGGCGCTGATGAACGGCTATATCCGCGGCGAGGCCGTCGAGACCGGCGCGGTATTCCTGCCGGATGAAGCCATCACCGTACGCGACGCCTGCGTCCTGCTGAACGCCGTCCTCGGCGTGACGGATGTCGTCAGCGTCGCGAACTACTACGGCGAGATCGATGCTCCCGAGGCGCAGGCTGTCGCAAACCTGACCGCCGCGGGCGTGATGCTCTCCCGGGACTATGATCTCGATGCGCCCCTCACCCGCGCGCAGGCCGCGGAGCTGCTCATGAACGCCATAAATCTTCTCGCCAAACGATAAAATTTTACGGGGTGTGACGCAAGCGTCATACCCCGTTTTATATTACTCATGCAGCATCCGGTCTTTCTCCAGTGCTTCCTTTTTCCCGTGGATCCGGCCCAGCGCATACATAAGCAGGGTCGCGCAGAGCAGGTTGATCCATCCGAGATTCATCCCGTTGAACGAATTGGCAAGCCCGATGCCCAGATTCAGAAGTCCGGCCGCGAGCAGCATTTTGCCGATCCGACTCAGGTGGCTTATCCTCGAATCCATGTCGGAGAAAATATCAAACGGCCCCAGCTCGGTTCGGCGTCGGAAATAGATCCAATGCACCATGCGCCCGACGTACTCCGCGCCGGTCTCCTCCATGAACGACAGGTACGCGTCATCGAATTCGTGCATCTCCATCCGGACGGTGTATTCCCCCGGCTCGCACGCCTCGAAGGTGTAGCGGCAAAAGCCGACATCGACCAGCTTCCACCCGTTCATCGCCATCTCATTGAGCCAGCGTTCCTCTTTCTCAAAATTCCAGACCCAGAACCATTTCCAGATCGTCGTTCTCTCAGCCATCGGCGTATCCTCCCAAAATCTCATCCCCGTTGCGAACAAGCTCCCTCAGCCGTTCGAGCTCGTTTTTCAGCACCTTCAGCCCTAGTTCGGTCAGCCGGTATTCCTTTTTCCGGCTGCCCTGCTCCACTGGGAGCTGGACGATCCAGCGTTTTTCGCACATCGTATTCAGCGCCCCATACAGCGTACCGGCCGCCAGCCGCACACGGCCATTCGACAGGCGCTCGGCCTGCTGCATGATCCCATAGCCGTGCTGCGGACGGCAGAGCGATAATAGAATGTAGTATGTCGCCTCGGTCAGCGCCATGTTTTCCGTCATACCAATCCCTCCTTTATCGCCGGTTGGTATATCGTCTCTCGATATAACGTAATTGCATTATATCGTCCGCCGATATAGTTGTCAAGAGCCGCATAAAACTTTTTTGGATCGAGCTTCCATTCTTGCCTTTTCATTCCGCTTATGCTACATTGATTATGTAAATCATTTATCAAGGAGGAGACATCATGCACATGAAAAAAGTCCTGTCCGTTCTTCTGGCGGCGGCCCTGATGCTGAGCATCGGCGTCACCGGCGCGTTTGCCTCGGCGGAGGCAGACCTCGGCGGCGGACTCGGCACAGAGCTTGCCAACGCCGGCATCACCACCGGCGGCTCCGGCGAGGCGTCCGGCAGCACTTCCGTCGTGGAGCCGGCGGAAAAGACGCCCGTCATCGTCGAGAAATCCGGCCCCGTGGACAGCGTTTCCATCGCCGAGGGCGAGGAGCTGCGCGGCCCGAACGGTGAGATCGTCACCATGACCATCGACGGCGTACAGACCGACGTGGTCGAGGGCGAGACCTATACCGGCAACATCTACCTCACGCTGACCGACGAGGCCACCCTGCTCGGCCCCAACATGGGCAGCGCGTATGCCTACTGGCTGCGCGCCGCGGAGTACTATGAAAACGGCGAGCTTGTGGAGAGCAAGTCCGTCACCGATGCGGTCTCCGCGAGCGGTGAGATCAAATCCGTCGGCACGAACTTCAACGGCGTCATGATTACCGGCGAGGGCGAGACGAGCGTCGGCGGCTACTCCATCGAGTTTTCCGGCTGGGGCGAAAACGACATGGGCGGCGTCGGCGCCGGCCTGTATGCCGTGGGCGACGGCCTCACCGCGAACATCTCCGACACCACCGTCCGCACCTACGGCGCAACGCGCACCGCAGTCTTCACCGGCGGCGACAGCACCGTGAACCTGAACAATGTCCACGTCTTCACCTATTCCGGCGAGCTGCCCGAAGGCACCGGCGACCTGAACAACATGGAGGTTCCCTGGATGCTCGGCCTCATCGGCACCTGCCGTGCGACGAACGCGCTCGGCGGCACCGCGACGACCTGGACGGACTCCACCGTCATTGCGTATGACTGGGGCGCCCTGTCCACCGACTCCCTCGGCTCGTCCTACGACGCGGGCAGCCACAACGGCGGCAGCGTGAACCTCACGACCCGCAACACCTATATCGCGACCCTCTACTCCGGCTACGGCGCGTATGCCGACGGCGGCGCCATCGACCGTTTCTATGACAGCTGCTTTGACGTGGCGGACATCGCCGTCATCATGACCGGCACCGGCGAGGCCACCTTCGAGAACACCTATGTGAACGCCGGCGCCAACGCCGTCATGGTTCACGCAGGCGGCGGCGGCACCATCAACGCCACAAACTCCCTCTTCCGCGTCGGCGGCACGGCCTTCCTCATCAAGGACTCCATGATGACCGTGAACATCGACAACTCCCACTTCTTCTTCGACGGCACCGCCGAATTTGACCCGACCCTGGCCGAGGCTTACGGCATCGACCTCGACGACCCCATCTTCGACTACGAGACCTATGACCGCGCCCTGTATAACGACCTGACCGCGACGAATATCGTGAAGGTTCAGCACAACGCCGACGCGGGCTCCGGCTCTGACGCCGAGCAGTCCACCGTGGTCGTGAACGTCGCAAACTCCGACCTGACCGGCAACTTCCTGAACACCTGCGCCGATGTTCTGACCGTCACGACCTTCATGATGGGCAACGAGGTCACGCGTGACCGTCCCTCCCGCTCGCTGGAGGTCAATCTCACCGATACCACCGTCACCGGCGCCATCTCCCTCGGCGAGGACGAGTGGGATTCCAATGACCTCGTCACCGTCTCCGGCGGCGTGAACGACTTCCAGTTCGCCTCCGCGACGACCCTCGGCTTCTACACCGACGGCGAGCACGGTCTCGAGCTCAACATGACCGCTTCCACCTGGAACGTCACCGAGGCCAGCTATCTGACGAAGCTCACGATCGACGACGCCTCTGTGATCGACGGCGTCATGACCGTGGACGGCGAACCCACCGCGATCACGGCCGGCACCTACGAGGGCGAGATCGTCATCGAGCCCAGCTCCCTTGTGACGACCGCCACCGACGACGAGGGCAACATCTTCCTGCTGCTGGGCGATCTTCTGACCGCTCTCGGCGGCTGATCTTCCCGTCCCATAAGGCCTGTCGGGCATCGGCCCGGCAGGCTTTTTGTTTTCGCCTGAAATTCGTTGACATTTTAACAGCGCATTGTTACAATGGTGCCATACGAAAGCAAGGGGGAACTAAAATGCGTAAAACGCTGGCGCTTGTAATAGCGCTTGTCCTGATTCTGGCTCTGGCCGCGTGCGACGCATCAACGCACCGCGACATTGAGCAGGATGCCGTATCCTTTGTGGGGGTCGTCTCAACGTCCACGACGAAGCCGACAGCCACGACAAAGCCGGCTGCCACGCCGGCGGCCCAGTCCGCGGCGCAGTCCACCGCCCAGCCTGCGGCACAGCCCGCCGCACAGTCCACCGCGCAGCCCGCCGCACAGGCAACTCCGGCGGCCAATGCCGCCCAGCCCGCTGCCGCCAACGCCGGTGCTTCCGGCGAACCCAGCGGAGCCAGCGCCGAGCCGCCTGCCGCTCCGGCCGCGTAATCACGCAAACCGAATCGTCAAAATATCCCGTCTGGTCTCAGACGGGATATTTTGCTGCGTTATACCGTTTTCGCGGACAAAGGTTTACATTTTAATTACAAAATAGTATAATAAATTTCCACACTAACCAGGAAAGGAGCTATGTCTCTTTGGATATAACGGAACTCATTTTCGGAACGGCCGGCGAGGCGCTGGCGAACCTGTCACGGTTTATCGCGCCGATTCTGGCGCTGTTCATTGTGATCCGCTGCGTACGCAGTATGCTGCGGGAGCGGTACGAGCCGGAGACCTGGGCCTATCTCTATCTGCCCGGGGAGGTCATGGTGCCGCTGCGCCACTGGGAATGTATTCTCGGCCGGGCCAAAAGCGCGGACGCCAGCATCGAGCACGCGAGCATCGACAGTCTGCACGCCTGCCTGATCCGCGACGCCGGTGGCGCGTGGACGGTCTATAACCTCGGCCGGGGCGAAACGCAGGTAAACGGCCAAACCGTTCGCGCCGGCGGTCTTCCGATCGCGGACGCGGATGTGCTGACGCTCGGGGATGTCCCTGCGCGCTTCGTCGACCTTACCGAGGAGGAGCGCGCCTCGCTCCTGCAATACCGCCGCAAGCCCGGACGCAGCGTGCGCCCGGCAGGAACACTGCTGCTTCTGAGCGCGTATCAGATCCTGCTCGCCCTGCAGCAGATGGTCTACAATCCGGACGCCGGCCCGATCTGCGCCATGGCTTTTGGCGTCCTTCTCGTCATGAGCTGGCTGTATTTCATCGTTCTGCGCGCCTCCGGGCAGCGCGGCTTTGAGCCGGAGTTTCTCGCCTTTCTTCTGTCCACGGTGGGACTGAGCGTCGTGATCTCCGTCTCGCCCACCGAATCCGCCGTCATCAAGCAGCTTCTCCTGCTGGCGGCCGGCATCGGTCTGTTCCTGTTTCTCGGCATCTGGCTGCGCGACCTGAAGCGCCTGCAAAAGACCCGTCTGGCCGCGCTGGCTGCGGCACTGCTCTTTCTGGCGCTGAACCTCGCCATCGGCACGGTGAGCCACGGCTCGCGCAACTGGCTCGAGATCGCGGGCATCCGCTTTCAGCCCTCCGAGCTTGTCAAGCTCCTCTATATCTACGCGGGAGCCGCCACGCTCGACCGGCTGTTCGTGAACCGAAACCTGATCTTCTTCATCGGCTTCTCGGCCATTTGCGTGGGCGCGCTCGCTCTCATGGGCGACTTCGGTACGGCGCTCATCTTCTTTGTGACCTTCCTCATCATCTCCTTTATGCGCTCCGGCAGCTTCGCCACGCTGTTTCTCGCTCTGGCGGCCGCCGTGCTGGGCGTATTCCTGGTGCTCACCGTAAAGCCCTATGTACTGGCCCGCTTTGAAACCTGGGGCCATGCCTGGGAGGATGTTTACGGCAACGGCTATCAGCAGGTTCGCGCCATGAGCGCCGCCGCCAGCGGCGGTTTCTTCGGACAGGGCGCGGGCAACGGCTGGTTCCTGTCGAGCGGCATCGACGCCGCCGGCTCCGACCTCGTTTTCGGCGGTGTGTGCGAAGAACTCGGCCTCATCACCGGTCTGTGCTGCGTGGCCTCGCTTCTGGCACTGGCGGTCTTTGTGGTTCGCAACGCAGCCTCCGGCCGGTCGAGCTATTTTGTCATCGCCGCCTCCGGCGCGATCAGCATGATGCTCGTGCAGATGGGCCTGAATGTGTTCGGCGCGATGGATATTCTGCCCTTCACGGGCGTCACCTTCCCCTTCGTCTCGCAGGGCGGCACGAGCCTTATCTCCTGCTGGGCCATGATCGCGTTCATCAAAGGCTCGGATATGCGCGCCAACGCCAGCTTCGCCGTCAAGCGCCCGGAGCGCTTCTCCGGCGGCGCCGGCGTCGAGGATGACCAGCCGGGATATGACGATCTCTCCGCCGAGCCTCCCGGCGGCGGCATCGACTGGCAGCGGGATGATCCCCCCGCGCAGGCGTAAGGAGGCGCGGACACATGAAAAAAGTTACGAACCGCGCCTTCGCGGCACTTCTGCTTGTCGGCCTCATCGTGCTGGGCATAGGCGTTTATCTCTTCCGGCTCGTCCGGGACGGCGGAGAATGGGCCTCCTTCTACGCCAACGACAGCGTATACTCCGACGGCGCACTCTGCCGCGGCACGGTGCTTGACCGGGACGGCACGCTCCTCGCCTTCACGGGCACGGAGGCGTTCGGCTACGCGGACTCCTCCGATGTGCGAACCGCCTGCCTGCACGTCGTCGGCGATATGAACGGCAACATCGGCACCGGCGCACTGACGGCGTTCCGCTCCAAGCTCATCGGCTACTCGCTCATCACCGGCACCACCGGCAACGGCGGCACGGTGAAGCTCAACATCGACGCCGACCTCAACGTCACCGCCTACAACGCCCTCGACGGGCGCAGCGGCGCGGTGCTCGTCTACAACTACGAGACCGGCGAGATCCTCTGCATGGCCTCCTCGCTCTCGTATGACCCGAATTATGGCTTTGACGAGAGCGACAGCGACTATGACGGTGTCTACATCAACCGCGGCATCAGCGCGAGCTTTGTGCCGGGTTCGGTCTTCAAGCTCGTCACCCTGGCCGCCGCCATCGAGAACATCCCCGACCTCTTCCAGCAGACCTTCACCTGCGAGGGCTCTTACAACGTGGACGGCGTGACCATCAACTGCACTGGCACACACGGCGACCAGACCGTGGAGGAGGCGCTCGCCCACTCCTGCAACTGCGCCTTCGCCCAGATCTCGCTCCAGCTCGGCGGCGATGTCATCGCGGAATACGCCGAACAATACGGTTTCACCGAGACCCACGACCTAAACGGCATCGAAACCGCTGCCGGAAGCGTGGACAGCGCGGGCCATGACCGCCCCAACGTGGCCTGGGAGGGCATCGGTCAATACAACGACCTCATCACGCCCTATGCCCTGCTCCGCTTCGTCGGCGCCATCGCAAACGGCGGCACGGTCGTCGAGCCGTCCCTGCTCTACGGCACGTCGAACGGCAGCACCCGGCTCATGAACGCCTCCACCGCGAACCGCATCTCCTCCATGATGAGCTATAACGTGGAATACAACTACGGCTCCGGGACCTATCCCGGCCTCAATATGCACGCCAAGACCGGCACGGCGGAATTCGGCGACGGCACGAGCCATGCGTGGTTCACCGGGTTTATCACGAACCCGGACGCGCCGCTGGCCTTCGTCGTCCTCGTGGAGCACGGCGGCGGCGGCTACAGCGTTGCCTCCCCGATCGCGAACGCCGTGCTGCAAAAGGCCGTGTACGGATAAGACAGAGATATGATCGACATTTCACTCAAAAACGTCAAAAAAAGCTTCGGCGGCAACGACATCCTCAAAGGCGTCACCTTCGATGTGAACGAGGGCGAGCGGGTGGCCCTGCTCGGCGCAAACGGCGCGGGCAAGACCACGCTTTTGAAGCTCCTCACGGGACAGCTTGAGCCGGACGAGGGCGAGATCGTCCTGCCCGCCTCCAAGCGCGTCGGCCTCATCTCACAGATCCCTGTATACCCCGAGGGCTTCACGACCGAGGACGTCCTGAACAGCGCGTTCCGGCATCTCGATGCCCTCCGCGCCAGCATGACCGCGCTCGAGCAGACGATGGAGACCGACGCCTCCGACGCCGTCCTGCGCTCCTATGACCGGCTCACCGCCGAATACGAGCGCCTCGGCGGCTACTCCGCCGATTACGAGCGCGAGCGCGTCGCAAACGGCCTTGACATCACCGCACGGATGCGCGGTCAGCTCTTCGACACCCTGTCCGGCGGCGAAAAGACCCGCGTGAATCTGGCGCGCCTGTTGCTCGAGGACACCGATATTCTGCTGCTCGACGAGCCGACGAACCATCTCGACCTCAAAAGCACGGAGTGGCTCGAGGACTTTCTGCGGCATTTCAAGGGCACTGTCCTGACCGTCAGCCATGACCGCTGGTTTCTCGATACCATCGCCCAGCGCACCATCGAGCTTGTGGACGGCCAATGCGAGTTCTACGCCGGCAATTACAGCTTCTTCGTCATCGAGAAACAGCGCCGGTACGAGGAAATGCTGGCCCAGTACGAGAAAAATCAGAAGGAGATCGCCCACCTCGAGGCCGCTGCGGACAAGCTGCACCTCTGGGCGTTCATGGGGCAGGACAAGCTGCACAAGCGCGCCTTCTCCATGGAAAAGCGCATTGCCAGGCTGCAGACCGCTGCAAAACCCAAAACCGAGCGCAAGCTCAAGGCCCGCTTCAAGGAGCAGGAATTTCGCGGCGACGAAGTCCTCGTCATGGAGGATCTCGCCAAGGCCTACGGCGAGAAAACGCTCTTTTCCGGCCTCGAGCTTCTCATCGAGCCGGGCGAACACGTCGCCGTCATGGGCGATAACGGTTCCGGCAAATCCACCCTCGTCAAGCTCATTCTCGGCGAGGAGATCCCCGACGCGGGCTATGTCCGCCTCGGCCCGGCCGTCAAGGCGGCGTATCTGCCGCAGCACGTGGTTTTCTCCCACCCGGAGCGTTCCGCGCTCGACACGCTCATCTATGACGCCAAGGCGTCGCCGCAGGAGGCCCGCGACCGTCTCGCGGCCTTCAACTTCACCGGCGAGGACGTGCTAAAAAGCGTCGGCTCCCTCTCCGGTGGCGAGCAGAGCCGTCTGCGGCTTTGTATGCTCATGAAATCCGACATCAACCTTCTCATCCTCGACGAGCCGACGAACCACCTCGACATCGCCAGCCGCGAGTGGATCGAGGCCGCGCTCTCCGACTACAACGGCACGCTGCTGTTCGTCAGCCATGACCGCTGGTTCGTGGACGCATTCGCCACGCGCGTATGGGAGCTCAAGGCCGGGACGCTGACCGATTTCCGGGGCGGCTACCCCGAATACCAGGCCTACAAGACCCGGCAGGCGGAGCTGCAGCGGACGGCCAAGAAGCAGGAGGTCAAAAAAGCCCCCGCACCCCAAAAGCCGCCCAAGCCGAAAAACACGGCCAAGGAGCTGCAGAAGGTCGAGCGGGAAATCGCAAAGCTCGAGGAGCGTCTGGCCGCGCTGACCGCGCAGGAGGAGGAAAACGCCACCGACTACCAGAAGCTGATGGAGCTCGGCGCCGATAAGGCCGCCCTGCAGGAGGAGCTCGACGCGCTCTATGAACGCTGGGAGGAGCTCGCGGAATGAAGTCCGGCCTTTTCCTCGCCGCCTGGGTCTGCGTCCTGCTCGCGGCCTTCACCCGCTTTGTCCTCGTCGGCTACGGCATGACCGCGCTGTGCTTTCTCGGCCTCGCCGCCGTGCTGGCCTTTTACGGCCTCATGCTCCGCCGGCGCACCAAAACCAGCGTGATCCTGAGCGTTCTCGCGGCGGTCGTGCTGGCCGCGGGCGCTGTGCTCCTTATCCTCACGGAAGTTCCCATTGTGCGCGATGCCCGCACGGACGCGGACACGGATGCCGCCTATCTCATCGTGGCCGGTGCCGCCGTCCACGGCATGACGCCCTCCCTCTCGATGGTCGAGCGCGCCGACGCCGCCCTGGCGTGGCTCGACGAGCACCCGGACGGCATCGCCGTCGTATCCGGCGGACAGGGCGACGGCGAGGACATCACCGAGGCGCAGGCGATGGCTGACTATCTCACGGCGCACGGCGCCGACCCGGCGAGGATCCTGCAGGAGCCTGAGGCCATGACGAGCTACGAAAATCTCCTCTTTTCCCTTCGCGTAATTGAAGCGCACGGCGGCGACACGACCGGGCGCATTGCCATCTGTTCCAGCGAATACCACCTCCACCGTCTCGCGTACATCGCGGAAGAGCTCGGCCTCACGCCGGTATGCGTCGCGGCGAAAACCCGGCACATCACCCTGCGGCTGAATTATTTCCTCCGCGAGGCCGCCGCGATGTGGAAATACCGGCTTATCGGCATCGAATAAAAACAGCCCTGTTCGGGGTTATCTGACTCGCGCTTTTATCCGGCATGATAGAATTGGTTCGGCCAATCGGGGTTTGGAGGACAGGTGAATGTATTTGAAATTAGTTAGACCAACCTGTGAATATGCAGAGCAAGTCATGCAATACAAGGAAGATATGCTCGCGAATAACGACCGTTTTGATGGCTGTGCAGGGCTTGAAGATGTCAACTCTTTTACCGAGTGGATTGACTTTGAAAATCGATTAAAACGGAAATATGGCGAAGAGTATGTTCCATCAGAGGTGTTTTTGGGGGTTCGGATTGAAGATGAAAAAGTTGTGGGTATCATTGATTACAGGCACCCTTTGTCACCTTTTTTATTGCAATACGGAGGGAACATTGGTTACAGCATTTTGCCATTAGAGCGTCGAAAAGGATACGCCAGTGAAATGTTAAAGCTGTTGTTGTCAATTTGCAGAGAATGCGGTGAAAAAAAGGTTCTTCTTACCTGTGATAAAACCAATGATGCTTCACGACTGACCATTATGAGAAATGGCGGCAAATTGGAAAATGAAGTAAAAGATGAAGTTGGGTTAAGTGAATGTGGGATCATTCAGCGATACTGGATAACCCTGTAACTTCCCGTTTGTACGTCCGCAAACCATGGCGCGCTTCTATAACTGCCAGAAATGTGAATCAAGATAAAAGGGCTTGCCGTCTGCGCTGTGCAGACAGCAGGCCCTTTCGGCTACGGAGCATTTCAGTTGTTTTACGCAAATACGACCTGCACGAGCAGCATATAGCAGGCCGTGCCGCCGATGAGGCTCAGCATCGTGCTGTGCCGCCATTTGTGGATGAGCACCACGACAGCGACCGCGATGACCTCCGCCGCGCCATAGGGCGCTTCGAGGAAGGTCATGTTCCGGAGGCAGTAGACAACGAGCATCGCCATGATCGCCGGGGGCAGGACTTTACCGAGATACACGACGGGTTTCGGCACGCCCTTCGAGAACACCCAGAACGGCAGAAAGCGGCTCAGCGCGTTCACGACCACCATGACCGCCACAAGCGCCAGACTGTGCGCGAGATTCATTCTTCCGCCGCCCCTTTCTCTTCCGCCGTCTCGGGGTCGAGGCGCTTTTTCATCGCGAACAGGCCAACCGTGATGCCGATCATCGCGGGAATGAGAAAACCGTCCACGCCGAACAGCAGGCGGCAGACGATCGACACGCCAAGGCCGAGCAGCGCCGGCGCGTGTTCCTTCGTTTTCTCCCACTGTTCCGTGAAAATGACCACGAACAGCGCCGTCATCACGAAATCAATGCCCGTCGTGTTAAAGTGCAGGAATGTCCCTCCGATCGCGCCGACCACGCAGCCCAATATCCACGCGCACTGGTTGATGACCGATACGAGGAAGTAAAACCGCTTTTCCTCCACGCCCTCCGGGAAATCCACATCGCAGACCAGGGAGTAGGTCTCGTCCGTCAGCGCAAAGATCGCGTACGGCTTCGCCTTGCCCATATCGCGATACCGATCCACCATCGCAAGCGCGTAAAACAGCTGCCGCGCGCAGATCATCGCGCTCAGGAGCGCCGCCGAGATGAGGCTTGCCCCGCTTGCCATGAGGTCGATGCCGACATACTGCAGCGAGCCGGCATAGATGAGCGCCGCCATGGCAAGCGACCACCAGGCCGAATAGCCCTTGTCCTGCAATAAAATGCCAAAGCCCATTCCCAGCACGATGTACCCGGTAATGACCGGCATCGCCCGTTTGAGGGCATATCGAAAGGTTTTATCGTTCATTTGCTTCCGCCACTCTTTTTCTGTTTACATCGCTGAATATATTAGTACATTTCCCATCTCTTCGCAAGATTCCGCGCCGTTTCCTTTGCATCCCGGCGCCGGGCGTATTATAATAGGCTTCAGTATGATCCCGGGAGGAAACAAAATGCAGCTCCGACTGTCCTGGCTTGGCCTTATTTACCTCGCGGCTCTGATCGGGCCGAACCTCATCTGGACCCGAAACAAGCCCCAGAACTACGAAAAATACGTCCGCCGCGAAAACACCGTCCTGCGCGCGCTCGAACGCACCGGCGAGACCATGGTCTCCTGCACGGTGCTCCTGCTCATGAGCGAGCTTCCTCCGCTTGTCTCGGCGTGGTCGCTCTGGCTTCTCGCCTCGATTCTCTTCATGGTTCTGTATGAGGTATTCTGGATTCGCTACTTCCGCGGCGAACACACGATGGAAAATTTCTATGCGGGCCTTCTCGGCCTCCCCGTCGCGGGTGCGACGCTGCCGGTGATTGCCTTTGCCCTGCTCGCGGTCTACGGGCGGAATCCGCTGCTCGGCTTTTCCGACCTGGTTTTCGCGATCGGCCATATCGGCATTCATCTCCAGCACGCCAAAGCCGTCAAAAACGGCCTGCCGGAGGAGGATGAATAATCCGACCGCCTTCATTCCTCCGAAGGCTCATGAAAGCGTTCAAGGAAGCTGTGCTCCACGCCGCCGGTCTTATAGCCTGGGAAGGTGTCGAGCGAGAGATTGTGAAGGCTCTTGAAAATGCTCTTTTCAATATTGGGATTCTTCTCTTTCAGGGTACGGATGAGCTCTTTGATCTCCTGCCGCTTTGATTCGCCGATGCCGTCCCCGCTTGCGCCGATGGCCTCGGTAAACCGGCAGGCGCACTGGATAAATTCCAGCCCGTTATACCGCGCCCAGGCGCGGATATCGTCCTCATGGACGCAGTACAGCGGGCGTATGAGTTCCATGCCCTCAAAATTCGTGCTGTGCAGCTTCGGGATCATCGCTTGCAGCTGTCCGCCGTAAAACATCCCCATGACCGTCGTCTCGATCACGTCGCTGAAATGATGCCCCAGCGCGATTTTGTTGCAGCCGAGGGACTGCGCCTTGCTGTATAAATACCCGCGGCGCATCCGCGCACAGAGGTAGCACGGCGACTTGCAGACGCTGTTCGCCACATCGAAAATATTCGTCTCAAACACCGTGACCGGCACCTGCAAAAGCGCCGCATTCGCCTCGATCTTCCGGCGGTTCCGCTCGTTATAGCCCGGATCCATAACGAGAAAGGTCAGCTCGAACGGCACCTCGGAGTGACGCTGCAGCATCTGCATGAGCTTTGCGAGCAGCATGGAGTCCTTGCCGCCGGAAATGCAGACCGCGATCCGGTCGCCGGCCTGAATCAGCTCATACTGCTTCACCGCCGTGATAAACGGCGCCCAGATGGTTCTGCGGTATTTTTTCTGGATGCTCTGCTCCGCCCGCTGCCATGTTTCCAGCTCCCGGCTCATAAACGCGCCTCCTTTGCTCATATACCGCTATATCATAACCCAAATACAGCCGCATTTCCAGCCCCGCACCCGTTTTCGGGCATAAAAAAAACACCCGCCATGGCGGGCATCAACAGCTTATATATACGAAATGACCCCTGACTGTTTCGGTTTCTTTCCATTCAGTCAGGGGTCATTTCTCGGAATTCTTAGTATCTAACATCCATGGTTACCTCTCTTTCATTCAATTTGCCAAGATCAGCTTCCCGGACTCTTCATTCCGGCGCAAAATTCGTTTCCTTTCTACCTCTCTGTGAGGTCAGCCCAGCGCCGTCGGTCTCCCCGTCTGATCCTTGGACTTCGTTGTTCACTTCTTATCTCTGGCTATATAGTACCATACTGTTAAAAGTTTCGCAATAGTGAATTTTTCCAAATATAAAGCCCTCTGATTGTCAAAAATGACACAACCAGAGGGCACCCCCCTGGAAACCGTGCGCGATCAGCGTTTTTGCAGCTTACGCAGCGCCGGAATCAGCACCTTGGCCAGAACACCGGTCAGCACAATTTTCAGCGCATCATACGGCAGAAACAGGATCATGCCGCTCCACAGGATCTGCCGCACCGTCATCCCCTTGCCGAGATAGACATTCAGAATCAGTCCCATATACGGCAGGCCGACAGCATAGATCACCACAAGCCCGGCCAGACACGCCAGCACGATCCGGCCAAACCCGGGCTTTTCCGCGCGGCCGCACAGCCAGCCCACCACCGCCGCGGCCGGGATATAGCTCAGCAGAAATCCGCAGGTCGGCTGCAGTACATAGGCCGGCCCGCCGCCGCTGACAAATACCGGGATGCCGAGAAGTCCCAGTCCAACATACACCGCCTGCGACAGCGCGCCGTATTTCGGCCCGAGCAGGGCCCCCGCCATGAACACAAAAAACACCTGCAGCGTGAACGCCGACCACGGCGTCGGTATGCGAAGAAACGCACCCACAGCCGTCAGCGCCGCAAACAGCGCCGCCAGTATCAACTCTTTTATCGGTAAATGCTTTGTCATTTTAACCACCTATTGTAAACTAATTTCACCATATCGGTTTACAATAGTATAGCATATCTCTCCGAATTGTCAACAAATAACAGAAAATAGTTTACAATCAAATCAAACCGCGGTACACTGAACCCGAGGTGATCGCATGAAAGACCGGGTGTTATCCCTTTTGACGGCCCAGGAGGGCCGATATATTTCCGGCGAAGCGATGAGCGAGCAGCTCCATGTCAGCCGCGCCGCGATCTGGAAAGCCATTGACGCGCTGCGCCGGGAGGGGTTCTCGATCGAAGCCGCCACGCGCCGCGGATACCGTCTCACGGGCGGCCCCGACCTTCTGACCGAGGGGACGATCTGCCCGCATCTGTCCGCCGGCCGAAGCGCTCCGCTGATCGTGCTGCCCACGGTGGATTCCACCAACAACTACGCCAAGACGCTCGCCATATCCGGCGGCGGTTTTGCCGACGGCACGGCCATCGCCGCCGATGAGCAGACCGGCGGCCGCGGACGGCTGGGCCGCAGTTTCCTCTCGCCCAAGGGCGAGGGCGTTTATCTGACGCTTCTGTGGAAGCCGAACCGCGAACCGGCCCGGGCCGTCAACTTCACCGCCTATGTCGCCGTGGCCGTCTGCGACGGCATCGAGGCCGCCTGCGGTGTGCGTCCCGGCATCAAGTGGACGAACGACATCGTGCTCGGACAGAAAAAGCTCTGCGGCATCCTCACCGAAATGGCCGTCGAGGGCGAGACCGGAGCGCTGCAATACCTCCTCACCGGCATCGGCGTAAACGCAAACCAGACCGAATTTCCGCCCGAGCTGCGCGGCATGGCGACGAGCCTTGCGCGGGAGCTCGGCCATCCCGCCGACCGGGGAAAGCTCTGTGCCTGCCTGATTAATGCGCTCGATGCGATGTACGCGGCATGGCTTGCCGGCGGCGGCGATTATCCGCAGCGCTACCGCGATAACTGCCTGACGCTCGGAAAATCTGTGCGGCTTCTGCGCGGCGGCCGGGTCGAAGAGGCGTTCGCCGAGGATCTGGACGACGACCTCGGCCTCATCGTCCGCCATCCGGACGGACGGCGTGAGACCGTCACCACTGGCGAGGTCTCCGTGCGCGGCCTGTTCGGCTATATGGACTAAAAACGAGCCTCTTCCCGATCGGAAGAGGCTCGTTTGATTACGCCACCGGGCGCATATCCACGCCCGCCGAGGCGTCCAGCCAGACGCGCTCCATATGACGGGCAAACATCGGATTGATCGAAAACGCCACCAGATCGCCCGGCTCGCCGTTCATAGCGGTTACATCCAGCACGCAGCACTCCGAGCAGAGCCGTCCGAGCACCGGTATCCGCCGTCCGTCCGCCTCCGCGCACAGGCCCGCTCCGCGGAGCAGCGCGAGGCCCTGACGCAGCCAGTCACAGAACCGGAGAAGCGGGCTTTTCCGACCGCCCTCAGTCGCCGCGCCCAAGCCGTGGAGGGAGCCGATATCCGCCACGGCGACGCGCATTTCCCGCCTTGCCCGATAGCGCGAACCATAGCCGACCGTATCCCCCGGACGAAGCGTCCGCACCGTTTCGAGCGTTGCCTCGCAGCGGCATACATCCCGCAGCCCGAAGCTCTCCGCGCCCGGCACACGTCCCAGAAAGCCCGACCCCACGCGCACCGCATCCAGCGCCATTTCAGGATACCGAAGCAGCGCTGACGACTCGCAGCAGTGGCGTATGCCGGGGTCAATGCCCGCCTCCTCCAGCGCGCCGAGAACGGTGCAAAAGCGCTCAAACTGCCTCCGGGCGGCGCGACTCCGGCACGGGCTTGCAAAATGCGTATAGATCCCGGTGAAGCGCAGCACCGTGAAGCTCTCATACAGAAACCGCAGGCGGCCCGGCTCGTCCCACGGAAACCCGTACCGGCCAAGCCCGGTGTCGATCTGCACCTGCACCCGCGGCCGCACGCCCATCCGGATCGCCGCCTGCGCCAGTGTGACCGCTTCCTCCGTCGAGCCGATCGAAAACGTGACCGGCTTCCGCAAAAGCGTTTCGGCCTCCGCTTCCGTCACCGGACGCAGCAGCAGGATTTCCCGCTCATTCAGTCCCATACCGGCAAGCACCGCGGCTTCAGACGGCTCCGTCACCGCGAAGCGGTCGATGCCCTGCCGTGCCAGAATCCGCGCCATCGGCGCAAGCCCCAGGCCATAGCCATTTGCTTTCAGCACACCGTATATCGCCGCATTCCCTGCCGCCATCCGAATCACCCGCAGGTTGTCCGCTATGGCGTTTCCGTCAATCATCAGCCGCCGCATATCGACACATCCTTTGTCATTTTTTGTAACCATTATAGCGGATGGCGGCCTGTCACGCCATAGAGCCGGCATTAAGTTCTCTTTAAGAATTCATTAACCGACAAAAATGCCGCCTCGCGCGTTCTGCTATATAGACGCACGAGACGGCAGAAATGTTTCAATTGTCGCCGTAAATTACAGCTTCTGAGCAAAATCCCAGACGGCGGACACATCCGCGTCCTCGACCAGGCCATGGTCGCAGGCGGCGGCGAGCGTCGGGTTGAGGGGCAGCTTTGCCACGTTCTCGATGCCATAGCGGGCCGCTTCCTCCTCGGCATGGCTGTCGCCGAAGATGGGCAGCTTCTGCCCGCAGCAGGGGCATTCGTACCAGCTCATGTTCTCGACGAGGCCGACGACGGGAAGATTCAGCATCTTCGCCATGTTGACCGCCTTCTCCACGATCATGGACACCAGATCCTGCGGCGTGGTGACGACGACAACACCGTCCACAGGCAGGCTCTGGAACACGGTCAGGGGCACATCGCCCGTTCCGGGCGGCATATCCACGAACATATAGTCCACATCGCCCCAGACAACGTCGGTCCAGAACTGCTTGACCGTACCGGCCAGGATGGGGCCGCGCCATACGACGGGGTCGGTCTCGTTCTCCAGCAGGAGGTTGATGCTCATCACCTTGATGCCGCCGGCCGTCTCACAGGCCAGAATACCGCCGTCGTCCGCGACCGGGCGGTTGTGGACGCCGAACGCCATCGGGATGGACGGGCCGGTGATGTCCGCATCCAGAACGGCCACCTTTTTGCCGGCCTTTGCCGCGCTGACCGCGAGCATGGACGTCACCATGGACTTGCCGACGCCGCCCTTGCCGCTCATGACCGCGATCACCTTGCCGACGCGGGACTTTTCATTCAGCTTTTCGAGAAAACTCTCCGGCGCCATACGGCTGCCGCAATCGGCGCTGCAGCTCTCGCACGCGCTGGGGGTACATTCTTCGCTCATATATACGCTATCCTCCGAATCATAAAAATACAAACAACCATAGTATATCCACCCTCTGTCGTTTTGTCAATTTTATTGACAGCCCGCCGCGTTCCGATTTACAATAAAGAAAAAACCACGAAGGAGATGCACCCATGAATCCTCATGCCACGCCTCATATCGACGCCGTACCCGGCGATTTTGCCAAAACCGTTCTGATGCCCGGCGATCCGCTCCGCTCCCGGTTTATCGCGGAGAATTTCCTCACTGAACCGCGCCTTGTCAACAATGTCCGCGGCGTGCAGGGCTATACCGGGACGTACCGCGGCGTTCCCGTCTCGGTCATGGCGAGCGGCATGGGAATGCCCTCCATCGGCATATACAGCCATGAGCTGTTCAACTTCTTCGGCGTGGAAAACATCCTGCGCGTCGGCTCCGCCGGAGCCATCCGCGAGGACATCCATGTCCGCGAGATCCTGCTCGGTCAGGGCGCCTGCACCACCTCGCGCTATGCCCACCAGTTCAACCTGCCCGGGGATTTCGCCCCGATCGCGGACTGGACGCTCCTCAAAACCGCCGTATCGCTCGCGGACGAGATGGGGCTGACGTATCACGTCGGCAACCTGCTGTCCTCGGACGTGTTCTATAACGACCTGGCCGGTCTCACGCCGGAGCAGTCGCCCACGGCCCGCTGGCAGAAGATGGGCGTCATGGCCATCGAGATGGAGGCCGCCGCGCTCTATATGAACGCCGCCCGTGCCGGGAAACGCGCCCTCGCCATCTGCACCGTCTCCGACCACATCGTCACCGGCGAGGAGACCACCGCGCAGGAGCGTCAGACGACCTTCACCGACATGATGGAGCTTGCCCTCCGCGTCGCGGTGAGTATGTAAGACCCCATACCAAAAACGCCGGGATCGGTTTGATCCCGGCGCTTTGTGTTATGTGTCAGCCGACCCAGCGGCCGCTGCTGTTGAATTTGTATTTCGTGCCATTAATCGTGAGCGTTTCGCTCGCCGCCATCACGCCGTTCGACTTGAACCAGTACCAGTATCCGCCGGACTTCAGCCATGCGTTCTTCAGCAGTGCGCCGGA
>JBJDYS010000086.1:61193-92628 GCA_051867595.1 Oscillospiraceae bacterium | reverse complement strand
CACTCCTGCCGCTTCTTTCCCTCTCCGGCGAGGTATGCCCGGCGCTCCGCCGTTTTTATGTACATATCGGCATAGTCGGCGATCGTGTGCCGTGCGCCGTTTTTGTACTCGATGCAGTCGATGCCGCGCATGAGAAAATCCTTGGTGGCCATGTCCACGGCCTGCTCGATCGTCCCGGCGCCGGTGTTTGCGTACACCTGCGCGTCGAAGATGATCTTGCGGTATTGGTCGTTTGCCCGGCGCAGCACCGCCGCTTCCGCCCGCTCCATGTCGCTGTGCGCGGCCTTAATCAGCGCGCCGAGCTTGTCCTCATTGACCCGGAAGAACGCATCTCCCGCTCCCTGAATGGCCGCCTGTGCCGCTTGCCGCTGTATGCGCTTATTGTTCGCAAGCGCCTCCAGGATGCGCAGTTCCTCCTCCTTCTGGCCGTTTTCGTAGGCGTGTTCCAGCGCCTCCGTGATGCGGCTGTTGATCTCGCGGAACTGCCTGTCAAACTGTTCCGGGTTGTTTTTGCGGTACTCGTCCAGATACTTCAGCTGCTCGACCTGCCACTGGCTCCAATCGAAGCCGAGATCGGATTCTTCGTTCAGATGCCTCCGCAGGTTACGCATCATGCTGTCGATGAGTATATCCTCGATGCGCCCAAAGGCCGCTCCCGCGTCATACTCCATAACCGTTCATGCGGTCGAGATTCACCGCAGGCTCCGGCATCAGCTCCACGCCGCTCTCCTGTTTGATGCGTTTGACCTCCTCGGCCTTCCACTCCTCGCTCTGCGTATCGCCGTAAAGCTCGTCCACGGCCGCCTCCGTGCTCATCAGGCCGCCGGTGCGGGCCTTGGAGAGTGTTTCGACCTGGCTTTCAAAAGACGGGTTCGCATAATCGCCGAAGGTGACGTCCACCTTGATCTCCCCGGTCATGGTCATTCCCGCCTCCTCGTGATAGGCAAGGATCGCGACCTCCACCAGCTGCTTCAGATCGGCCTGCAGCGTCTCGACAAGGCGGTCGCGGGTGTAAAGCGTCACTTTCTCTTTCTCGCGCTGCGCCTCGGCATTGTCGAGCTTTTTCACGTCGATGCCGAGGGTGCTCGGGGAGATCAGGCCCTGCAGGCACATATCCAGCGCGGTGGCGTAGGTGGCCGCGTAGCTGTCGTGCGGAATCTGCGGCTGCTCGGTGGTGATCTTGCTCTCCACTCCCTGCGTCATGTTCGATTCGGTGCGGATAAAGCGGTCATCGAAGGCATTCGGGTGTTTGAGCGTGCCGGTCTTCGGGTCACGGGGAATGAGGTTATCGGGAATATAGGTCTTCGCCCGTCCCGCTCTCAGTGCGTCCATCCACTGGCTCCACGCCTCGTCGTATGCGTCAAAGGCGTCGATTTTGGTGTCGAAAATGCTCTGGCCGCGGCCCTCCCAGCGGTCGGATCGGGAGAAGCAAACCGGAACGGCCATCATGTACCGCTTATCCTCCGTCCCGAAGGTCACATCCTGCAAGCCGGCAAGGCCCGGCACGGCCGTCATGTCGACCGGCTGTCCGTTCATAGTCACCTTATACCGCACATAGTTCATGCCGTAGATCTCGCGCAGCTCACACCGCCTGCCCGTCTCCGTCCGAAGCTCGCTGCGGAAAATGATCTCTGTGAGCCGCCCTCTCCTGTAGGTGTACTCCACGCGGTCGCCGGGGAAGAATTCAAGGATCGGATATGCGGATATTTCGCTGTCCAGACTGACCTTGAACGCCCCGTCTCCGATGTACAGCGTCTCCGTGACCGCTCTCTGGATCAGCGCCTTGACGTCGTTTTCTTCGGCGATCTTTTTCCACAGCTCCTCCTGGGCCTTATCCGCAAAGGCAAAATCATTGAGGTTCGTCACAACGATCCCCGCCAGCGTGTTCACGATCGTCGCCGGAAGGCCGGTGTGAATCTTACGGATCTCCATGCCCGGAGTCGGCCGCGCCGCCCAGAACATACGCCTGTCCTCGCCCTCGGCGATATGCTGATAAAGCTGTGCAAGCTCGGTCGAATCGCCCCGGTACCAGATGCGGTTTTTGATCGCGTTCCCCTGAAAATCAAGCGTTTCACGGATGCTGATCTGTTTTGCGCCCGCCTCCTCGATCCGCAGAAAGCTCCGCGCTTTTTCTCTCACCTTGTCCATAAAGCTCATACGCTCCCTCCCTTATTCACTCCGATCGCGTTCTGATACGGGATCCAGCCGTACTGACAGGAGTTTATCGTGTGGTCGTTCCCGTCCTCGGGCACGCCCTTATCGTTGTAGCTGTATCGGTTCAGCTCCCGGATGTGCTCCGTGCAGTTTGTCAGCACGGTGTAATGCCCGGTCTCCAGCCAGCCGCCCTGCAGGTTGATGCGGTCAATGACCGGCGTCTTATAGGACGGGTTGAAGATGTACGGGCATGGATGCGCCCGCTTGTATTTCTGCAGCTCCGTGATCGTCGCCTGATCGGCGCTGTCCACGAACACGTTGCGGAACATCCCCCATGTCCGGGCGCACATATCCAGAAAATCAACAAACTGCGCCGCTATATCGGACGGCGCGAACGGCACGCCCCTACCGGCGTTGTTTATAACCTTTTCCTCCAGAATGAACAGCCGCCCGCTCGTCGTGATGCCCTGCATGGTCATCGCAACCGTGTCATGGCTTTTCGCGCTGTACGAGGTGTCAAGCCCGGCCGACAGCTGCGCCCAGGTGATCTCCCGGATCGTCAGCTGACCGCGCAGCCATTCGCGGCTTGCCGTATGCCGATCCTCGCGGAAATTCGGGAATACAAGCCCCTCCGCCCGTCCGCGCAGGCCCTCGATCTTGTTTTTGTACTGCTTTGTCCCTTTCGGCACTCTGCCGATGATCTTCGCCTTCTTCTCCGGCGTCAGCGCGGCATTGTCGTCAAAAGAAAAGAACCAGTGCACCCATCCGGGGTGCTCCGGTTCCGATAAGGCATTTCGTATTTCTGCCGGCGTCCCGCTCTCCCATTCAGGCAGCGGTCGGCAGCGGTTTATGTATTCGCCGTATACCGGCAGATCGGGATCGTCCGGGTTCAGCGTGGCCATGAGATAATCGCAGCGCATGGCCGCCTCCCGGACAAAATCCATGTCGGCGGTGTTGATCTCGTCGATGTATACGCAGCCGTACTGGCCGCCGAGCACGTCCTTCCAGCGCTTCCGGTCGCGATAGCCCGCGACGTAGATCACCCGGTCGCCATCCTCCGCGTGCAGCAGCAGGTGCGGCATTTTGTTGTCCCGGGATCCGTTCCCGTTGTACTCAACAAGTGAGCCGAAATCATCCAGAATCCCGAGTTCCTTTGTGATGATATTTTTCTCGGCGGCCCCGGTGTCTTCGGCGGCGAGTACGTGCTGCCGTTTGGGCGACGCGGCCACCTTCAGCATGAATTTGAGCAGCCCCACTGTCGTCTTTCCGGCGGCCGTCGTACCCTCCAGCACTTCCATGTCGGCCCGGCAGTGCAGAAATGCCCTGTATTTCGGCGAGAGGATCAGCCCGCTCATGTCAGCTCAAGCCTTTCGATCAGCTGTGTCAGCTTCGACTGCGCGGTTTCATCGGTCAGCTTCAGCTCTTTCCGGTTCCACATACCGATATGCTCGCCGATGAGCTTGAGCGCCTTGACCGCACCGTTTGCGTCGAAGGTATATTCGGCCTCGGACGGCACATACGAGTGTGCCTCCGCATCCCACTCCATCACCGGCTCGGCCTGCATACAGCGCTTGTATATCTCCCACAGCTCCATAACCACGCGGTCGGCCGACAGACCCAGGCGCTGTGCCTGTTCTTTCTGCAGCTCCGCGATGCGCTCCATGACGTCCTCCCGTTTGAGCAGCGTCGAGGCCTGCGCGGCGGCGCGCTTATCGCTGTATCCTGCCCGGATCGCCGCCTCGGTGCCGTTGTAATCGATCACATATTCCTGACAAAAGCGATCCATCTTGACCGTCATCGCCGCCATCGTAAGCACCTCCCTGCGGCAGCAAAAAAGCTCCCGATCAAAACGATCGGAAGTCCTATCGCGTTTTTATTCTGTACGCACGCGCCCGCACCCGCCTGCACGGTCTGTCTTGCGTTTTCTTTCGTTTTTTGCCCCGGCTCATCCGAATTGCACGGAAGCACGGCAAGCGCGGTATCAGCGCGGCCGCGAGACCCTTACCGGGATGTGATCTTATGAACAGAAAGGAAGAGACCCGAATGCCTGGCCCCGTGGAGCCGGAGGGCGGACTCGAACCGCCCGGATATGGAGTGTGAGGTGTCTGCCCCGCTCGCGGCGGTAAGACGTTCCGCGCACCTGCGCCCCGGCATATAAAACGGCCGTGGACACTATCCACAGCCGTTCTGAGAGAGGAGATAATCGTGATGCCTTACAGGTATCCCGATAACATATTATCACAGAATTTAGGCTCTGTTAGGTCAATTTGGATAATACCCCATGTTTTTTGCCGCTTTGTAGATGAATTTCCGCCGCCATCGTTTGACGCTGGATTCATCCGCGTGCAGGATGTCCGCGGCCTCCTCGATGCTTGCCCCTTCCCAGTCCACAAGCATCACGGCGCGCAGAATGTTCTCCCCGTCCTTTTCGAGACGGATCCTTTCGATCGTAAGCTCGACGGCGTCAATATCCGCTTCCTCCCGGCTGGACATCGTCCGCATGGCCACATCCTCCGTTGTGCGCGTCCCCGCGGAGCTGCGCGGCAGGATGACGTTTACCTCTTTCCCGCTCCGGAGCGTAGTCCTTGTGCCGTAGTTTGCCACCACGGCCTGCGCCTGCTTATCCCTCTTCAGCCCGACCAGACGAGGGTATTCCCGGATCGTTCTCACGACGGTGCCATACCACCAGTATTTCGGACGGCTCATGTTATCACTCCCTCCTCCTCACCATCGGCGTCTGACAATCGCATTTCCTCAATTTTGCGAATATGATCCAGTTATTCATTTCATCCGGCGGCGTCGCCTCCACCGCTATGTCCGGCGCCCCTGCCAGCGTATAGCCCGGATACCGCTTTTCCCAAAACTCCCGCTCCCAGATCATCCCGGATTCCGCAAAACGCTCCAGCATCCGAACCGAATATTTTGTGTCATTCGTTGCCCGTACTGGTTTTTCAAGGTTTTGGCTTCCGCTCCAGCGCTTCTTCCCCGCCGGATACTTCATGAGATACCGCGCCAAAGCCTCCAGACCGTTCTCGCCAAACTGCAGCCTGTCGGCGTTTGCATATCCTATCCGCCGCAGTGACCTCCGGTAGGCCGGATCCTGCTCCGCCTTTTTCCAGTTGATCCGCTCCTGTGTCCACATCAGCTCCAGATCGTCCCGGCTTATGCCCCCGGACATAATGATGTGGTGATGTATTCTCTTTCCGTTTGCGCCATACTCTGTCACCACGATGTATTTCATCGGCGGAAGCCCTAGCTTCCGCCGTCGATATTCCACACGCCGGAGATAATTTCTTACCTCCCGCTTTGCGTCTTCCTCCGTTTCGGGAAGATGATCCCGATCATATGTTGCCGTGAAATGGATATCTTCCGGGCCAAAGTTTGCGTTGACCAGTTGGATGAAATACCGGCGCGCCCTCTTGCTGTTCAGATTTCTCTGCTTCGGCGGACTCACCTTCTCCCTCCGGCGCCGGTGCTTTCTTGTGGCCATCTGGGCCGCCTCCGTGTATTGGAAGAGATCAACGGTCATATACTGCGCTCCGCAATATGTCCGTTGCTCCCGGATAAACGTAGTCGATCGATGCATATCCTTTGTGTTCCCCCTATGGTTTCGTTGAGAAGTTAATACCCATTACCAGCTCACAGGCTGCCGCCCGGCAACCTGTTATCGACTGCTATACATATTAAATAGTTGTCTCTACAGCAAAATCCCGCCACCTCATATCGAGATAGCGGGATTGTAAGTACTATATTTCCTTTTAACTTCACGCCCCAGCGTAAATAATTATTTGTTTAACTCCTCCCAAAGTCGGTTCCAGTCATCTTCCCAATCCAGTGGTTCATAACCTTTAACAACATAGCTTACACCGTCACAGGTACTGCACAATTCCCCGTATGTTCTACAATGATTTACATCGTCTTCCGTAAGTACCTTCAAAGGTTTCTCATAGTATTCGCAATACTCTATGCACTTGCCTTTCTTAAAAAGATCATTCATATGTTTGTATTCATCTCTTTTCATATTGAATGCTTTCGCCACCTGTTTTCTGCTCCCAAGCACAAGAGCGTAAATGCCGGGTTTGTTGACCCCGTTCATTTCTTACTTGCCGCTTTTGCAGTTCGTTCATGCGACAACCTCCCCACACGCATCATATCGCGCCAACGTCTTACGTAGTTCAGCGATAACCGCTTCCACATCCTCGCCTAAAATCGTGCGGTACATCTCCGGATTTTTCAGCCTGCTGTTCAGGCAAGACAGGTGCCACTTGTAATCATCAATCATAGGGATGTCTACCAGCGGAACAGTGCCGGCCTCTTTCGTGATCACGTAATTTGTAATGGGATATTCCTTGTCTCCGATTTGCATTGTTTTCGGTTCCATCTTGAAAAACCTCCTTGAAATTCCCCGGGAGGTCTGATAGAATGGATTTATCAAACCTCCTTGGTTTGGTGCTATAGGAACAGTCTGATTCTTGTCGAGGGAGCCAGGCTGTTTCTATTTTATTCGCTGAGTTCTTCGTCAATCTTTTGGTTGAGCCATTCTGTTTTTGTTTCTTTTTTCTCAACCAACCGCTTTTCAAATCTTTCCATCTTTCCCCGCTCAACTTCTGCGGTAAAATACTTGAATTTTTCGCGGCGCGCTTTGAAATACCCAGCCCTACTCTCTGAGGACAAACTCTTCACCTCCTTGTTACTTGCAACAATATACCATGTTGCAAGTAACAAGTCAAGAGGGTTTTCAAAAATTTTTCCCGCTATCTCGATATGAGGTTGTCAAGGTACATACTTTTGAAAAGGTTCAGCCAGAAGCGCCCGCTGCCGGACGCTCCCGACTCAGCCTTTTACAATTCCTCCATCAGCCGCCTGTACGCCTCGTAGGACAGTCTGGCTTCCTCCCGCGGCTTGTCCGGTTCAAAGCTCGGACAAGCTCGAACAAAATAGCTCTCCCCATCCACGGCTTTGGATGTGCGTATCGCATCCCATCCGTCAACGGGCTTTCCGCTTTTCGACCAGGGACAGCCTTTCCCGCGCTCCGGATCCGGCACCGCGTTTTCGCATTGCCAGCAGAGCGTCCCGCTCGCGGCGGCGGGGCTTGTGTCCTCCTCCCGTTCCCGGTATTCTTCCCTCTCCTCTTCTGCCCGCGTGGGTCTCCGGAAGCGAACACACAGTTTGCACGCCATCTGACGTACCGCGTTTTCCGTCCTCCCCAGCAGCCTAGCGGCGCTCCGCACGGTCTCTCCCGCTTCCGCGAGCTGCCGCAGCTCCCGCTCTTCCTCTTCCGACCAGTTCCTGTACCGTTGACACCACAGGCCGAGCCTCCTGGCGCGGGCTTCCGCCGCGTCTGTCGTGCGTCCCAGCAGCGGCGCCGCTTCGCTGATATATAACCCGTCATCCATGACCAGCTTCCGCAGCTGCTCATCCTCTTCCGGTGTCCATGCTTTGACAGCCTTCCCTGTTTTCTCGACGCCAGCCTCCTGCATCCATCGCCGTACTGTCTCGGTGCTGACATGATACCTTATGGCCAACTGCCGGATGGAGTACTGCCCCGCCGCGGTCTTAAACCCCCGCGGTATCGGTATTTTCTTCGCCATGATTACTTTCCTCCAGTTTTAAATCTAAAAATCTATAGTATAAAGCTGATAGTCACAACTTGTAACGGATGAAAGAATATGATACGCTAACAACGTCAGAAGCAAACTTTATTGAAGTTTCATAGTTACAGGCCATACTGAGAAAGGAGATATAAATTATGGATCCCAAAGACTCAAAATCTGTCCAAGAGAAGCTCGCTGTCTATGATACTCTGAGGGATAGTATCATCAGTTGTGAAAATCGGATGGTCAACGAAAAAATCTATATGTATATCGTCTATTTCACTTTATTGACATTGGGTTATGACCACACTTGGGCAATATTAGTTTCTTACCTGGTTCTCATTGTTTTTCAGAGTCTGATTAACGAGGAGGCAGTAGCTGTTGAGAAAGCTTCAACATACATAAGGATTTTCTTTGAGAAAGACATGGACATTCATTGGGAAACGCTACACAAGAACGAACTTTTTTTAAGTAAATACTTGCCATCCGTCAGAACAATTGGTCAGTATATCGAAAACCACGGGGCTTCCATACTGGCTATAATCTCATTTTTAGTTTTACTGACTACTTCCTTACAGCAATATAGCTTTTTGAAGTTACCGTCAGAGCTGGTGGTTGAACTAATACTTTCAGTCATTTTGTGTGTTGCCGTGATTTATATAAACAAGAATCTATACATAAACAACGGAGATACTGGTAGTGATTTGGAAACGGGAATTGTAGATTTTTATAATACTGTTTGCAAGCATTGAGCATCACTGTCGCATACAACCGCAGCGTATAACTTCAGCCCATCAAGGATCGCCCTGACCATTTCGGTATTAAATAGAATTGGTTTCATGTTCCCCCCTTCAGCGCCGCCTCCGCTTCCTCATAGCTTAGGAACACGCTTTTCCCAAGCTCACTCCACGGGGTATAATCGCTGAAGCTCCCAAAACCGCCCACCGTAGAAGCAAGCCAAAATCCCTTGGTTCCTACCTCAATAATTTGTTGCCACGAGACATATCGATCTCCCGTCACGTCATCCACAATCGGCCGATACACCATATCACCGACCCCGCACTGCGTGGAGTGCAATCGTCCCTCGCCCTTCAACTTCACGAGTTCCGCGCACATCTCCGGCGTAAGCCCTGTGTCCTCGTATTTCTTCAACTTCTCACGTAGAGCGGAAAATGCCCATGCCGCTGTGTTGAGTGTGGCGACGATGCCCTCGATGGTATCCGTGCCATCGAGCAGGATGGCAAAAAGCTCGTCGCACAAATCCTCGTCGCTTGTGTCAAGCGAGATATTAAGGCTGTGCTTCCGGGCAATATCCCGGATGTACTCGACCAAGCGCACGTCCGGGTGGTTCGGAGCATCGCCACCGCCGCGAACCCATGTTTCCATGTCTTTGATGTAGAACAGGTTCAGCGCGTTTTCGGTATTTCCATTCGGGGTATCAGTTGTCAGTCTGTTCATGTTCTATCTCCTCGTTATCAGCGTCCAGCGCATCAATGCACATTTCCATCCGGGTGATCGTCCAAGTCACTTTGGCAATATCGCGGATAATCATACTGCAACCGTCCTTTCCAGCGCCGCCATCGTGTCGATTCCGACGACGTAGTATTCCGGCATATTGGCGGCCACCACAGCCCGCGCCATCGGCGGGCATACCGCATTTCCACACCGGGCCACCTGCTGGCTCTTTGGGTACGCCTTGCCGGTATAGTCTCTGTCAATGATGTAATCCAGCGGAAAGCCCATCGCCGCGTAAAGCTCCTTCGGAGCCAGCATCCGAATCTTGATGTCCGATACGAACCACCAAGCCCCGCCGATGCGGATAAGCAAAACCTCGTCGTCCGCCAGATTGTAACCGCAATACTTATTCAGCAGCGCCCGTACCTTCGGCCAGTAGCCCATATCCTGCCCCGGCTTGTATTTGCGAATAATCGTACTCGTCAAGGCAAACTCACCCGCGCTCGCCGTGATCGTCCGAAGCGGCCGGTCTATGTTCTGTCCAATATCCTGTCCCTTGAACTCGGTGATATGGTGAGCCGCGAGCATCAGACCTCCGGCAGCGGTGATCGTATTCAGCGGATTGTCCGGTGTATTACCCTTTCCGTGATACCCTCCCGCGTGTACGGGATGGAGTACGACGGATGTAAGCGCCTCCCGGTCGTGGCTCGTCACGGTATGCAGGGGATCCCGTATATCGATTGGCTCACCGTTGCCGTAATACTCTGTCATGTGGGCCGTCACCAGACCGTAGCGGTTGGAGGCGTCCACCGTCGGCATCGGCTCGCTCAGGCTGTTTGTGCGGGCTCCTTCCGTCTGCTCGGTGTGGTACTGGATCAGATTGACGCTTGCCAGCCCCATCGTGCATTTCTGCGTGATGGTCTTTATCGGCTCCTTCGCGTCGTATATATGACCGGCTCCGGAGTGATTGCACTCTACAAGGAACGGTGATCCGCTCTTGATCGTGTGCTTGTCCACGCCTCGGATGATCCGGCGCATTGTGTTGTCCGCGAGAGGCCGGACGGCGTTGACGCCGTATCTCTCCTTGATCTCCTCTTTTGTCTCAAAGATGGAGTACATAGGCAAAGACCAGTCGATAATCTCCGCAGCGGAGCGCCAAGGCAGGAGCTTCCCGTCCTTGACCTCCTCGCTGTCACGCGGGGCGTGTGTCCGCTCCGGCCAGCGGATGGGCTGACCGTCGCACCGGGCGATCAGAACAAAGCGTTTCCGGGTAGTGGGTGCGCCGTAATCGGCGGCCACCAGTTCCCGGTATTCCACCGCATACCCCAAATCGCGGATCTGGAAAAGCCAGCGCTGGAAAGTCTGCCCGCTTTTGCGCTTGATGGGCTTCCCCTTGCGAACCGGCCCCCAGGTCTGGAACTCCTCGACGTTCTCCAGTATGATGACGCGCGGCCGCACGGTTCCGGCCCACCGCAGGACAATCCACGCCAGACCCCGGATATTGCGGTCGACGAGCGCGGAGCCCTTTGCTTTGCTGAAATGCTTGCAGTCCGGCGAAAACCATGCCAAGCCGACTGGACGACCACCGCACACTTCCATCGGGTCAACATCCCACACAGACGCCTGAAAATGGATGGTGTGCGGATGATTTGTCTTGTGCATGAGGATCGCGGCGGGATCATGGTTGATGGCGATGGTGACGGGCTTGCCGAGCGCCAACTCGATCCCGGTCGACGCACCTCCTCCCCCTGCAAAATTGTCAACGATGATTTCATCGAATATGTTTATTTGCCCTTTCATCTCGCCACCTCCATCAGATCAAACAGCGTCGGCGTGTCCATCTCTTCTTCAGCGGCTTCCAGATATCCGACCGCATCCCGGAAGTAACCGTCATTGAGCTCGATGGTATATCCGCGCCGTCCACTTTTGATAGCTTCCAGCGCTACGGTTCCCAATCCTCCAAAAGGATCCATGACCAAGTCACCCGGATTGGAATACCGGTTGATAAGTCGGTCAACAATGTCCAGCTGCAGCGGGCAAACGTGCATTGTTTGACGGCGGCGGCTCTGTGTTGTGTTCAGCGTTCTCATGCGGTTCACATCATCCCATACCCGATCGCTCCAGCTCCCGGGAGCCACGACCATGAAGGTGGCCGGCAGATGTCCGTCGTCGTCCAGTTTCTGAGCCATGGCAATATGCTCCGCGTAGTCATAGACCGTTCCCCTGCTATATTCACGATAGATCTGCTGCAGTCTGCTCACCGGCGCTGCCATTACCTCCTGCTTCGTCGGCAACCGGTCACCACTGGAACGGTAGAACGCATGGGCGTCAATCTGCCATTGCGCTCGCGTATATTCATCCTTACTCTTCGACACAGGCTCGTCCGCATAAGCCTTGGAGGTATCAGATGGCAGCTTCCGAAACAGCAGTATGTACTCCGGACAGCCGACGCCCATCTTGGAACCGTCCTTGCATTGTTCCGACCACCCAAGCCGATATGTCTGGTTATTTTCGCGAACGACATCTGTCAGCACGACGATTCTCCCCATGTACTGGAATCCATGCCGGATATAGTGCATGACACACATATCGGAGAACGGATCCACCGTCGGCATCCCGGTACCCGTTGCGTTCCCGAAAAGGATGCGATCCTTTACGTGGATGCAGGCCATGCGGCCCGGTTTCAGGACACGCAAAAGATTCGGCGTCAGGTAATCCATTTGCTCGAAGAATTTCGTATTATCTTCGTTATGTCCGAAATCGTTATAGCTCGGCGTGTACTCGTAATGGTTGGAGAACGGAATACTTGTGACGATCAGATCGATGGAGTTTTCATCCATTCGCCCCGTTTCCTCCACGCAGTCGTTATTTACCGCCGTGAAATTTTTCCCTTTGATTTCCACCCTTTTTACTCCTATGCTTCTGGCTATTCGGTCGATGGCATCTCTCTGATGCAGTCCATATTTGCGGACGATCTCTCCCATCTTTTCCTGCATCCGGTCATGAATCCTCCACTTCTCCAAAAGCGCATCCCAAATGGGTTGTTCTGCTTCTGTAAAAATGATATCGATGATGACCGGCGCCGACTGCAGAAACCGATAAATTCGATGGATGGCCTGAATAAAATCATGAAACTGATAGTCGATTCCGACGAAGATAGCCCTGTGGCAAAACCTCTGGAAATTGCATCCGCAGCCGGAAAGGCTCTTTTTCGTGGCGAACAGGCGGCACCTGCCGAAAGAGAAGTCGATCAACCGGCGCTCACGTTCGTCATAGTCCATGGATCCGTATATGTCGACGGTACCAGGAATCTGCTGCAGAATCTCTTTTCGTTCCGCTTCCAGGTCATGCCATAGAATGAAATGGGAATCAGGATCGCTGTCAACGATCTCTTTCGCTTTTGCTACACGAGCTGTAATGCTTGATTTTTTCTCCCGTGACGCTTCGGCAAGACCTTCTGCTACGTCGTTCATGAGCTTCATCTGGCCGTCACGATCTTCCGCCGAACCATATTCATCTTCTACGATGTGAAGATTTACCTTTATCGGTGGTAAATCATACCCTGTGTCGTCGTATCCCAAATCGGACGGTGATCCGATATAGAGAGCCCAACTCGACACCCACAGCCAGAATTCTTCTTCCTTGTGCGGATACAGTGTCAGGTTATTTGCCTTGGTGGAATCTCTCTGGAAAAACCGTGTCAGCGCTTGCCCGGTGTCCATGACTTCCAGGAACCCTGCATAGTGGATCAGTTCCTTGAGCCGGTTCGGTGACGGGGTAGCTGTGGCCACCAGCTTATATTTCACGCCTCGGAACATCGGAAGAAACGTCTGATATGTCTTGCTCCCGAACGACCGCAGCACCGCCGCCTCATCAAGCACGGCACATTGAAATGCCTGCGGATCAACGCCTCCGTCACGAATACGCTCGTAGTTCGTTATGTAGATTCCATCCTGCGCGGCCTCATCCGTTGAGACTATGTACCTTGGCTTATCCATCCCGAGCAGCTCGGTAGCATCGTGATAAAACTCCTGCCGGACACCCATCGGCATAACGATGATCGCCTTTCCGCCCTCGTGTCGCAGAACCAGCCGGGCATATTCCAGTTCCTGCACCGTTTTCCCCAATCCGAAGCTCTCAAACAGTGCCCTCCGTCCACCGGCACAGGCCCATATAACCGCGTCTCTCTGGTGCGGTTTGAGCGCTTGGCTAACATCTTCCGGAGAAACTGAGAATCCACTGACCGGCGCTGTTACGATCTTCTCCCGAAGGAAGTCAGTATAGGTCATCTCTGGTTCACCTCTTGTTTTTCAGCCTGTGTGTAGTAGAAGATATCCAGCTCTCCGCGGTCGAACTGACCGATGACGGCCCCATCTTTATACAGCACGAAGGAATTACCCTCCTGCTCAACCCGATTGCATATCAGGCAGCAGAATCGATATTCCCGTCCGAAGCTGTATTTCACATAAACTCTAAGTTCTTTATCGTTCCCGTCCGTTTCCTCTTTGGAAATAGTTGTTCTCAGCGCGTCCCGCTCCTGGCTCATGCGGCCACCTTCCTTCCTGCCTTTTTCACCCAGCCGCTGCGGGTCGCCCAGGAATACTTCTCCGTTGCAAAGGCCCGTGCGATCTTCAAATAGAGCTTCTGCGCCGTTTTCTGATCGAGAATCGCTCTTGCGGATTTGAAATCTCCATCCGAAGTGTTTGAGATAAAGACGGTATATTCATCCCCGTTCCGATGCAGGCTCACGAACTGTTCATTCTTGACATCCCTTGCTTTACACACGGTGTACATGACATCACCGATTTCCTGTGGTTTTTCCATTTGAATTTCCCTTCCTGCCCTGCTATAATGAGGGCAACGCAATATTATTGTGTGCGCTCGTGGATGTTACTGGCATCCGCGGGCGCGTTTTCATTCCGTGACAATCATGGCGCCCTCGGCGTACTGCTCCGCCCTGGCATGGATCTCGTCCACATACCACCACGGAAGATCTCCGCCGTGGCCATTGTAGAAGCTCAGTGCAAAGTCAAGTCCATAACCCCAGCCGATCAGCTCCGCGAGGTAATCAACGCCGACGCGGACATTGTCCATCGGCGCATAGAGGTTATAAGCCCCCAGCCGGAGGCAGCGCTCCGTGTGCTCGGCCTGCCATATCTGCATCAGGCCGTAGCTCTGACCACCGTCCCCCAGCTTGTCCGCGTCAAAATCGCTCTCCATGGAAATGACGGCGTATATGATCGCGGGGTCAATTCCCTTGTCCGCGCAGAGGCCGTTTATGTATTGCTGCAAATCGTCCTCCAGCGGCACGGGATAACGTACCCATGTGACCGGCTCCGACATCGGTTCCGGCGGCGCCGTCTGAATCGCGATCGTCTCCCCGGGCTTGTCCGCCGCCTTTTCCGGCGGCTTGTCCGGGATGCAGAACGCCGCCAGCATCATGAGCAAGCCGGTTATAAACAGCAGCCATCGCAGCGCATTTTTATTTCTCATGGTCGGTCTGCTCCTCGTTCCATAGCCGGATCGCCTTGTCCCGGCTCTTGTACGGCCCGACCTGATGCTCCCACGGCTTGTTCTCGCATTTTACGATCCAGCCGTATCCTGTCGCCTCGACGTATGCCTCAGTCCGGCACCGCCGACATGGATATGGTTTCATTTGTTTCTCCTTTCCCGGCGCGGATCTCGGCCAGCTTTTGCCAGCATCGCCACGCCGTCCTTTGTATCTCCTCCCGGCGGCGCTGCAGCTCCTCCTCGGAGCAGCCGGCATAGGCGTCGTCGTGGATGCGAACCGTTATTCCGTTCTGCGTAACGTATTCCTTCACCAGCATTTGCATCGCCTCCTTTCGAGTGTATTCTGCGTCCGGCCTGTCCTATTCCGACCGATCCCGCCCGGCTTTGGAAATCACCAGGCCCGCCACGGCGATCAGCATGATTCCGACGGCAATGCCGCGCAGATCGTCGCCCATGCAGACGATCCCGCCAAACGCCAGCGCGGCGGATATGGCGTATTCTCTCATTTGTTTCTCCTTGTCCCTCCCGCTCCGGCGTGATATGATGTCGTCGAAAGGATGTGTTTTTATGAGTTCCGAAATTATAAGCGCTTTGATCTCCGCCGCCGTAGCTCTGATCGTTTCCTACATCACGGCGAAAAAAGAGATAAAGAAGATGAGACTGGAATGGGAGCGTGAAGATCATCTCTCCGCAGAGGATGAACTCGCAAACATGGCATCCGCCGTCTCGTCCTTCATCAGCCGCGGTTCCGAAGGTTATCGCGAGCAGGCACTTTCCAAGGTTGCTTCCGCGCGCTCAAAGGAAGCCGGTCCTATGGCCGAAGCGCTGGATAGTCTGTACTATGTACTGAGTATGCGCCCCTGCAGCTTCGATGCCGCCGACGCCGCCTTAACCCGCGTGATCAACGAGGGCCGCAATCAGCGCGACAACGCAGAGTCCGATGTTTAGCCACTTGCAAAATCGCCCAATCTCAATGGCTGTGTCATAATCCTGATGGCGCCTGACTTGAACTTCTCCGTAGATCATCAGCGCAGCCGTCAGCAGCAGGCATCCGATGCAAAGCGTCAGCATTCCCTCACCCCCTCCTTCCCGCTCAGGCTTGTCCCTCCGTCTTCGGCGTGGTAAAATACCGTCGAAAGGAGGTGTTGAATTTGCTCGATTTGACTAAAGACGAAATCATGGTGACTTACATCGCCCTTCTCTCTCATATCGAGGAGCTTGAATGGTCCATAGAGGCCGGTGACGTTTCAGAATCTGATCTCCCGTCCGTAACGTCGGATATTTCCATTGCCCGTGCCGCTGCGGCGAAGCTCATGACGCTCATTGACCCGGATGATCTGTCCAGCGAAGCGATCTGACCGTTTTTCAAAAACCGTATAACCCCGCCCGTCCTTGCAGCTTGGCAATTCTTTTTTTGTTTATCCCGCTCTTTGAATTTCTCCACCCGGATATTCCGCAGACCACGCGCAACCGCATCGTGAATCTGTGGCGTACATGGAACATCGGCGTCCTTCAGCGCATTCATCATGATCTCCAATTCTCTGCTGCGTTTCATTCCCTCACCCCCTTTCCCGCTCTGGCTTGTCCCTCCGTCTTCGATGTGGTAAAATCGCGTCGAAAGGAGAACAATTATGAATTTGGAAACTATACTTGCGATGAATTGCGGAAACCTCGTTTGCGAATCCGAAGACCTTAAAGTGTATTTTTCCAAAGCGCCCGAGTAACAAAAGCCGTGAAAACCGCTGCAACTCCTAGAGCCCAGATTGGATATAACCAGTCATCGGGCTCTATTTTTTTCATAGCTACAATTCCCCAAAGAGATACAGCCCATATGATTGCAATGGAAATCAGTTTGTGCCAGTCCATTCCCTCACCCCCTTTCCCGCTCTGAACATGAATCATTTTCATGTTCTAGGTGAAAAAATAATCTGGCCAAGGGCCACACCAAAATAATCGGCAACAGCCTGTACCTTCCCGACTGCAACCTTTGAAATATCCTTTTCCCAAGCATTATAAGTTTGGCACGAAACCCCCAGATCTCCTGCCACTTTTCTCTGCGTAAGGTTCTTTCTTGCCCGCAGTTCTTTCAGAGTGTACATATCACATGATGCCAACAATAACACCCCCTTTCACGCTCATTCTACATGAATGCAATTCATGTGTCAATATAGAACTTGAAATTTTTTCAATTTTACTGGTTTTTTCTTCAAATATACTTGAATTACATTCTAAGTTATAGTACACTACGACCATAAGGATGTGATTGAAAATGCACCTAGGAAACAATATTCGTTATCTTCGCAAATCTCACGGAATGTCCCAAGATCAGCTTTCCGATGCTCTTGGTTATAAATCCTATACCACAATTCAAAAGTGGGAATCTGGCGTCTCTGAACCTCCGCTAAAAATTGCTCACGCCATAGCAGACCTCTTTCATGTTGATATTGATGACCTTACAAAAAAAGACCTTACTGTCCCCACTGAGAATATACCCGGCGCTTTTGAGGTTCCGGCAACTAAGCGCATTCCGCTCCTTGGACGCATTGCGGCTGGTCTCCCCCTCTATGCCGAGGAGAATATCGAGGGCTATATCTGGACGGATAAAAACCACGGCGCCGAATACTTCGGCCTGCGCGTTGCTGGTGACAGTATGAACGCCGCCGGCATCAAGGACGGCGATATTGTTGTTGTCCGCAAGCAGGAGGAGCTGCAGCCGAACGAGATCGGCGTTATCCTTGTTGATGACGGCGCAACGATCAAGCGAATGCAGCGGAAGGGTTCTCTTGTGATCCTGAACCCGCAGTCCACGAACCCCGAGAATACGCCGCAGATGTACGATCTGAAGGAGCACACCATCAAGGTGATTGGCAAGGTTGTCGAGAGCCGCACAGAATATATTTGAGGATTCGTACCATGGGCCTTTTCTGTATCTTCAAGGCAAAATCCACCTCACCGCGTTATGACATGGATACATTGGAAGGAATCAACTCAATTCCTGTTCCAGCACAAAATTATAATACGGGAGATTGGACAAACGACCTGATTTATTATCTTCTTCAGCGCAAGGCCACAGAGCATAAGAAAAACGGCCGAATGGATTTGGCCATTGCTTGCCTGCGGAAATCGAACGCTCTGTCCGACTATGAAGATCATCCGCTTTTGTCTGAAAAAGAATATATGCGTCTGGTAAAATACCTAAGGTCTGCCGTGGATTCCGCCGGAGCTGAGGCCGAGATGGACGCTATCAGACGGCGCCATCCCGAGTTCTGTGACAAGCGCATTTCCAATCTTCGCCGCATCAAAAAAACAATTCAAGAAGCAAATGATTTCCATGAAGATTTGGTTTATGTTTCCACACAGAAAAAATGCCCGATATGTTCTCCTTATGACGGGAAAATATACTCTATCAGCGGGCGTTCCCGGAAATATCCAAAGCTACCTATTGAGTTTTCTCGTGATGGTGGTTTTTGCCCCGACTGCATCGTCGGTATGTCTATAAAATTCTAATTTGGTGATTGGCAAAGTACTCGAGAGCCGCACGGAATATATTTTAGGAGGGACATATTATGTTCAAACATCCGGGAAGCAAGCTGCAAGCCCTTGCCGCCGTATCATTTGCGATTATTCTAATCGCCTTCATTGTTATTGGATTCTCTATCGGTTATGGGATTGTATTTACCGCGCTCGGCTTTTTGGTCGGGTGGCTGGCCAGCATAACTATGTACGCATTTGGCACATTGGTAAACGATGTGGAGAAAATAAAAAAGAAACTCTATAATGAGGCTCCGGAAGACAGCCTTATACACAAAAACTGATAACCAAACACCCCCGCAAGCCGAATGGCAGATGGAATATATTTGAGGAGGAATAGCTATGTATTGCCAACACTGTGGATCTCAGATTCAAGATGGCGTAAAATTCTGCGCCAACTGCGGGGAACCGGTTTTCAATATGTCTCAGCCGACACAGTCAGGCCAAATCCCCTTATCGCCTCCCAGCCCGGATATTGAAACCGTCGAAGACCCATCATCTAAAAACATGGTTACATGGAAACTCGTTTCCGGAATCATTTCTATTGCCTTCTCTATGGTTCTGCTTTTTCAGTCATGTGCTCTAGGTGTTGCCAGCGTTTTTGCTGAGAACACCGAATACAGTGCCAGCACAGGTATTTTGGTTGCTATTATGATGCTTGTCATTGGCATTGTCTCTATTGCAACCAGAAAAAACCGCGGTGGTAACATTGCTCTGATTGTTCTGTCCTTATTGACTGTTTTTGTTGGATTTAGCGGAGCCGGAAATTTTACAGACCTGATCATTTGGTGCTGGTGGATTATTTTGATCGGCACTCTGGCTATTGTATGCCTAATTAGATGGAAAAATCCTGCATCCAAAATTAACACAGACGAGATTCACTACTCAAGCCCGCACTCATAATAACACAAAAACCGCCCCCGGCGAACCGAGGGCGATAAGATAACCTCATCGCATATACACCCTATCATATCTCACGAATCCATACTACATCTTGTAAAAACTGAATACTCTGCCTATATCTTGCGGTTGAAATTTTTTCCCAACTTGCATATAATAATGATGCGGAGAAGTCCGCAACGTGTGAAAATTACTGCATCATCAACTCAATTTTCACCACCCACCCAAGCGGAGAGCCCGAGCCGACAAGTCGGGACTGGAAAAAGCGGAAAGTCTGTGCCGCAAGTCAGACCTTAAAAAAGCGGAAATCCCTTGCCGTTAAGTAGGGACTCAAAAAAGAGGGAGATAGGCAATGTTTGTCTATCTCTTTCTTTTTTGATTGGAGGAAAAAATGGAGAACTTAAAGCTGTACCGTATATCAGACCACTACATCCGCTTCCTCAAAAGTCGTGATAGCCGGGTACAAGACAACAAGAACCGTCGGCGCCCATATGTTGGCGTTGTCCTGTATGTCGGGGAGTATAAATACTTCGTCCCCATGGAGTCACCAAAACCAAACCATGCCAATATCAAGCCCAGCCGACACATTATGAAGCTTGACGGCGGCAGACTGGGGCTTTTGGGATTCAATAACATGATCCCAGTTCATGAAGACGCCATCATTCTCTTTGATATAAATGCAGAGCCGGACGCAAAATATGCCGATCTGCTGCGGCGGCAGGTCACATTTATCAACCGCAACAAGGCCGATGTTATGAGTCATGCGACAAAAACATATTACAACGCCGTAAAGGGCAACAACAACTTCCTGCAGCAAATATGCTGTGATTTCAAAAAGCTTGAAACTGCCTGTACGCAGTATAATCCTACATATCGAAAGAAGAACAAAACTGCCCCAGTGCTGTAACCCCATGGTGAAAGAGCTCAACTCAATTACCAACATTTTCGCAATTATACACAAAAACCGCCCCCGGCGAACCGAGGGCGGTTAATAACAGGATCAGGTCAAATTCAATTCTTCCTTCAGCGCATTCTGAAGAACAGCGGAGACATTCAGCCCTGCCTTATCCGCTGCGGCATTCAGCCATGAGGGCAGCGATACATTCCGCCGCACCGTGCGCATATCATTTTTCCGGCGGTACTCCGTGAAATCCACGTCCACCAGCGTCACAAGTCCCTCCGGATACTCCGCCGCCACCCTGGCCAACTCAGACGGCTCGGGCAGCTCCTGTTTGTCGTCCTCCCGGTCAATTCCCATGAGCCCGATCACATCGCGGGCCATCTCCATGGCGTCTGCCGTACCGTGTCCTTCTGTATTGCAGTCGAAATCCGGTACGTAAACAACTGTAAAATCCCCGTCCTGTGTCATAACAATGGGATAGGCTGCTTTCATTGTGATTACCTCCTGTTTGATTCTATGATATGCGGCGGGATCGGGGGCTTATTTCAGCCCCCTCCGCCGGATGATTGCTTTTGCAAGGCTTTCCGCGACTTCCCGATGCCGCGGTATCGGCTCTCGCTCTGCCCCTTTGGCGTATATGTCATGGCCTCCCGTGGTTCTCATGAGCGTCCAGCCGTTTTGTTCGAGGAGCTTGATTAGATCTCTTCGCTTCATCGGCAACCCTCCTTACGCTTAATATTATACACACTTTTTGTGTATATGTCAACTACTTTTAATAATTTTTACACATTTTTTGCGCAATTATACACATGAAAGGAGGCGTCTCATGTCTGACGCGATCTACCTGCGAAAATCCCGGCGCGATCTGGAAGCCGAATCCCATGGCGACGGCGAAACGCTTGCCCGGCATAAGGCCGCGCTGCTCGCGAATGCCCAGCGCCTCGGCCGGACGATCACGGAGATCTACGCCGAAGTCGTCACCGGCGACAGTATTGCCGCGCGCCCGGAGATGCAGCGTCTCATGAAGGATGTCGAAGCCGGCCGGTTTGAGGCCGTCCATGTGATGGAGGTCGAGCGTCTGGCCCGCGGCGACAGCTTGGATCAGGGCCTCGTCGCCCGCGCCTTCAAATACTCTGACACCAAGATCATCACGCCTCTGAAGATCTATGATCCGAACAACGAGTATGACGAGGAGTATTTCGAGTTCGGACTATTCATGTCCCGTCGCGAGCTGAAGACAATCACCCGCCGTCAGCAGCGCGGCCGCGTCGCATCTGTCATGGAGGGCAAATGGCCGTATAACAAAGCTCCTTACGGGTATAACCGCGTGAAGCTCGCAAACCAAAAAGGCTGGACGCTGGAAGAGAACCCGGCAGAAGCCGAGGTCGTTCGCAATATATTCCGCTGGTATACGGACGGCTACACCTCCGCAGACGGAACCACGCAGCGCATCGGCGTCTCCCTGATCGTCCGACGGCTGAATGAATCCGGTATCCTCTCCCGCACCGGCCGCGATTGGCTCCCTGCCACGGTACGTGATCTGCTGAGAAACCCGGTTTATGCCGGCTGGGTTCGCTGGGGCTATCGTCCCGCAGTCAAAAAGATCATAGACGGCCAGGTACAGATTACAACAGCTCGCGCCTCCGAAGAAAACATCACGATTGCCAAAGGCATTCACCCTGCTTTGATCTCCCAGGATATGTTCGACCGAGCACAAGAATATCTTGCCCGAAACAAGTCCCGCCCGGGCCCGAAGCAGCTCTCGATGAAAAATCCTCTCTCCGGCCTCGTGCGCTGCTCCAAGTGCGGCCGCACGATGGTGCGCCGCCCTTATGGCAACGGATACCCGGATGGGTTGATCTGTCCGTACACTTCCTGCGACACAGTATCGAGTACGCTCACGACCGTGGAGAATGCACTTCTTGACACGCTCCTTCTATGGTATGCCGAGCTCAGCGCAGGCGCTCCCGCTCCCTCCGGCTTTGCTGATGACCTGGCACTTGTCAATGCACATCTTTCCTCACTTCGAGATGAGCTCGACCGCCTGCACAAGCAGCTTTCCCGCGCATACGACCTCGTCGAGCAGGGCGTCTATACTTCCGAAGTGTTCCTCTCCCGCTCCCGCGCCCTCTCCGCGCAGATTGAAGAGGCCGAACGCTCGATCGTTCGGGAAGAGCAGGAACAAACCCGTCTGCAGCTGACCATCCAGAACCAAGCTGAACAGCTTCCTCGGCTTGCCCATGTCCTGGACACCTATTCCCCCGATCTTCCTGCCCACGAGAGGAATGATCTTCTTCGCAGCGTCCTCGATCATGTGGAGTATTCCAAAACTTCCCGTGAGCGCTGGGGCAACGGCTCCGATATGTCCCTTGATCTTTTCCCAAAACTCCCTTTTCCTTCGTCCATTCACCGATAATTACAATGCCCCAATTCCTCAACGCCTATGTCCGTAAGCGTCGCTTTGAGCTCGGGATACGGCATGGCGTACCGCTGGCTGAGGTAACGCATGGAGGCGCCGAGCTCGCCGTCCGGCCCTCCGTACTGGCTGATAATAAACTTTGCGAGCGCGGGATTGGGGTTTTTGATCCGCACCGGATACTGAAGCTTTTTCTCATACACAAACATCAGCCGTTACCTCCTTTTCCCATATACTCCCAGGGCCAAGGGTCGTTGACCCAATCCCAGGAGGAGAACATGGCCGTTTCATTGCGGGTGATCGGGCCGTATTGCTCGACATAGCGGCGCCGCCCTTCCTCGGCAAGCTCCGTGAAGCATTTCCATGTCTCAAAGGCCTCCTGGTCGTCCGCGTGTGTATTGAGATATAACGCCAGCTCCTGCGTGACAAAATCCAGCGCCATGAGTTCATGCAGCGGCGTGGATGTCAGCTCGCCGTTCGCGACATAGTCCATAAACGGGAGGTCAAGCCCCGGAAAGAGAGTGCCCTTGACCAGTGCCTCACCGCTGTCAAACGACGGCTTGGCGCTCTGCTGCATAGGGACCATGCTCACAGCCAGCGGTGCACAGGCCGGGAGCGGCCCCTGTTTATACGTGCAAGATTCTTGCATTTCCAAAGAAATTCCCCCTTTGCATGACATTCTATGCAAAGGGGGTTCTGTATTGTTACCGGTCTTACTCTTCGATCAAGGCGCGGAATTGCTCTTCCGTCAGAATCTCAATGCCCAGCGATTGCGCTTTGGTAAGCTTTGACCCGGGGTTCGCGCCGGCAAGGACATAGCCGGTTTTCTTCGACACCGAGCCGGAGGTCTTGCCGCCGAAGCGTTCAATGATCGCCTCCGCCTCGGCACGGGTGAACGTCTCCAGCGTGCCGGTGAGCACGAAGGTCTTGCCCGCAAAGCGGTTATCTCCGACCTCCTCCGTGCTGGCGAAGGACACGCCCGCCTGACGCAGCAGCTCGATTTGATGCCGGTTCTGTTCAGCCGCAAACCACTCGGTGATATACCTCGCCGTCACCGGGCCGATGTCGTCAATGGCGGTCAGTTCCTCCTCCGAGGCCGCCATGAGGGCGTCAAGGTCGGCAAACCGCCGTGCCAACACTTTACCCGCCTTGGCCCCGACCTGCCGGATGCCGAACGCGCAGAGAAGCCTCGCAAGGCCCTGCGTCTTGCTGCGTTCGATCGCCGCGATCAGATTCTCCGCGGATTTCCGGCCCATGCGATCCGCCGTTTCGACGCTCTGGGCATCGAGGCTGTAAAGCTCCGCCGGGCTGCGGATAAGGCCGATTTTATCGAGCGCCTCCACCACGGCCGGGCCGAGGCCGTCAATATCCATCGCCTCCTTGGAGGCGAAATGCACGATATTGCGAAGCCGCTGAGCCGGACATTCGAGGCCCGTGCAGCGAAGCGCCGCGCCGTCCTCATCCCGCTCCACGGGCGCGCCGCAGGCCGGGCACACGGAGGGAAGCCGGAAATATCCCTCGCTCTCCTTTTTCACGACCTGCAGCACCTCGGGAATGATCTCGCCCGCCTTCTGCACCAGCACCGTGTCGCCGATATTCACATTCAGGCTCTCGATGAAATCCTGATTGTGCAGCGTCGCGTTCGTGACCGTCGTTCCCGCCAGACGGATCGGCTCCACGACGGCCTTCGGCGTCAAAACACCGGTGCGGCCGACCTGCACCACGATATCGGTCACGCGGCTCGGCTTCTTCTCGGGCGGGTATTTATAGGCGACCGCCCAGCGGGGGTATTTGGCGGTGCTGCCGAGAGCTGTCCGCTGCGCGAGGTCGTTGAGCTTTACCACCGCGCCGTCGATGTCGTACGGGAACGTGTCCCTCTCCTCGCCGATGCGCTCAATCGCCGACGTACAATCCGCCGCGGACGCGCAACGCGTATGCGGCACGACCGGAAGGCCCATCGCCTCCATCGCCTCGAGCGTTTCATAGTGGCTTGTGAAGCTACGGCCCTCCGAGAGCTGGATGTTAAAGAAGATCACATCCAGCTTCCGCCGTGCACAAACGGCCGGGTCAAGCTGGCGGAGCGAGCCCGCCGCGGCGTTGCGGGGATTAGCCATAAGCGGCTCTCCGGCGATTTCCCGCTCGGCGTTCAACTCGGCAAACACCTCATGGGACATATACACCTCGCCCCGCACGATCAGCCGTTCCGGGGGATTTTGAAGCGTTTTGGGCAGACTTCGGATGGTGCGGAGGTTGTCTGTTACATCCTCGCCGACCTCCCCGTTTCCGCGTGTGGCCCCGCGCAGAAAGAGTCCGTTCCGGTATTCCACCGCCACGGAAAGCCCGTCGATTTTCGGCTCCGTCACATAGTCGTGTGCCGCGTCCACCGACTCATCCATGCGGGCCGCAAAGCTCTCGACCTCCTCAAAGGAAAAGACATCCTGCAGGCTTTCAAGCGGCACCTCATGGGCGACCGGAGAAAACGCCGCGCTGACGTGTCCGCCGATGTGCTGCGTCGGCGAATCGGGCCGGATCCACTCCGGATGCTCCGCCTCCATGCGCTTGAGCTCGTTGTTCATGGCGTCGTACTCAAAATCCGACACCTCCGGCGCGTCCTGATCGTAATACGCCACCGACAGGGCGAGAAGCTTCTCCACCAGCGCGTTATAATCGTTTATCGTAAAGTCCATTTTCCGTCTCCCGGTCGTCAGTTTTCATCCACCCAGTTCATATAGCTCTGCGGCACATCGCCGACAATGACGGTCTCGGACACCAGAATTTCGGTATCCACCGCCGAGCTGATCGTGCGCCACGGCATAAAAAGCGAAATGTCCACGTGCAGCTCCAGCAGGATCTGATGCCGCGTCTGGTTGATCCCCGCCGAGGTCAGCTCGCTGCGAAACGCCGCGACGCTTGAAGAGAGCATCACGACCTCCACGGGAATGGTCGGGCCTTTGCCCAAAAGCAGTGTGCTTCCCGTCAGGTTTCCGACGGGCACACCAACCTCGATCACATTTTCCGCCGTCTGTGCCACCGCCCGTTCCAGCACATTGGCCGCGAGTATGTTCACCGCGGCGACGTTTGTTTTCACGGCGCTGATCGCACCGTCGGCGTTTTTTTCCAGCGTCACCAGCTCCTCCGGGCGGAATGAGGGATCGCTCATCATATCCTCCACAATCCGGTTCACCGCGAGGACGACCGCGTCGTTTGCCGACGAGACCGCCATCGTCGTCGTCAGGCTGCGAAAAATCAGGGCGACGACGACACCGCCTGTCAGCAGCATGAGAAGAACCAGGATCAGGAATACACGCCTGGCGGTATCCACCGGCCGTCTGTTCCGCCTGTGCAGCAGCATAGACTCACCCCCACCGCAGAATATGCGGCGGAGCGGAGATTTATGCCGTTTCCCGCGCCATTTCCGTCAAAAACAGCCGCGCAAGGGTCAGCTGCGCCTCGCACTCGTCGATTTTGGCGACACAGGCAGGTGAATGAATATTCCGAACCGCTACGGACACCGCCGCGACCCTTGTCCCTGCGCCAGAGCGCTGGATGACAGAGGCATCCGTGCCGCCCGCTACGCGGGTCTTGGTCTGCCAGGGGATATTGTTTTCCTCCGCGAGACGGCCGAGGAGCGCGTAAAGCTCCCGGTCATAGATCGTGCCGCCATCCATGAACGGGAGCACGATCCCGCCGCCGAGGCAGCAGATACGCGCCGCGCCGCTCACGCCGGGGATATCCGCCGCCGTCGTCCCTTCGAGAACCAGGCAGATATCCGGCTGAATGCTCTGCGCGGCCGTCCGCGCACCACGGCAGCCAACCTCCTCCTGCACCGTGAAGGCAAACCACGCGTCACATGGCAGACGGCTTTCGATGAGCTCCAGCATGGCCGCGCAGCCGACGCGGTCATCGATCGCCTTCGCCTTGATGAAGCCGTCGCCGAAGCGGATCACGGCGTCGTCAAAGACCGCCGTATCGCCCAGAGAAACCTTGGATTCGGCATCGGCCTTATCGGCCGCACCGATGTCGATATACATATCCTTCATCTCGGGCAGGCTCCTGCGCTGTTCCGCCGTCGTCAGGTGAATCGCCTTGGAGCCGATCACGCCCAGAACACGGCTCTCCCCGACATAGACGCGTTTGCCCGGAAGAACCCGCCGGTCAATGCCGCCGACGCTGTCAAAGCGGAGATACCCCTCCGCCGTGATGTCGGTAATAATCAGGCCAACCTCGTCCATATGCGCGACAAGCATCACGTTCCGCGCAGGGCGCACCGCGCCTTTTTTGAAGACCATGAGGTTTCCCATGGCGTCCGTGCGTATCTCATCCGCAAACGGCATGACGCGTTCGAGAATATAGTCCCTCACCTCGTTCTCATTTCCGGAGACGCCGCTCAGGCAGCACAGAGTTTCCAATGTATCCAGCAGCATATCACACCTCCGCCTCCGCGGCGTACGCTGTCACAAGCCGGCGGACGCTCTCCATATCCTCACAGCACGCTGTTTCAATCGGCGTGTGCATATATTTGATGGGCAGCGAGACAAGCGCCGTTGCGACGCCCTCCCGGGAGACCTGTATGACGGCGGCGTTCGTGCCGCTGCTGCCGCCGGGGCATACCTCCGTCTGGCAGGGGATATTCATGTCTGCCGCCAGCTCGAAAAGCCGCTTTGTCATCGCGCGGTTCATATTCGGGCCGATGCCGATCGCGGCGCCCTTTCCGAGTTCCATCGTGACCTCCGGGGCGTCCGGGGTCTTGGCATGGGTCACGTCCACAACGATGGCATAGTCCGGCATGACGTTATACGCACCCACCGCCGCGCCGCGAAGCCCGACCTCCTCCTGCGTGCTGATGAGCAGGACGACATCCACGGAAAGCTCCCTCGCGGACAGCTCCTCGAACGCCTTCATCAGGATTGCCGCGCAGGCGCGGTCGTCGAGCGCTTTGCCGCAGAGCTGCTTCTCCCCCAGCTCCTCGCAGCCCGCCGCGTACACGACCGGCGTGCCGGGACGGACAAGCCGCTCCGCCTCCTCCTGCGGCAGGCCCACGTCAATACAGAGCTTGTCGGCCTCGACAGCCTGTTCCATCTCCTCTTTTTTCAGCGCGTGAGGCGGCATGGTGTCGATCACGCCGAACAGCGGCGGTTCGGTCAGAACCTTCACCTCGCGCGCCGGCAGCATACGGGCATCCACGCCGCCGAGCTCGGAGAACTTCAGAAATCCGTTTTCCACGGCCGTTACAACAAACCCGATCTCATCCATGTGAGCGTCCAGCAGAAGCGTCTTTGCGCCGGGCTTTCCGCAGCGCTTCACGGCGATGAGATTGCCCATGACGTCCGTTTTCACCTCGTCGGCAAACGGGCGCACATAGCCCGCGATATAATCGAACACCGCCGATTCAAAGCCGGACGGCCCGGACAGCGAGCAAAGCTCCTTCGTCAGCTGTATGAGTTCCATAGCTTACTCCAGCTCCTCCACAACGCGGCGGAAACGGTTGCCGCGCTCTTCAAAGTTCTTAAAGCGGTCAAAGGACGTGCTCGCCGGTGACAGGATCACCGTATCCCCCGGCACAGCCGCCGCCGATGCCGCACGAATCGCCTCGTCAAAACCGTCGATGATGTAAATCTCCGGCGCACCGGGCCTGTATTCCGGCGCTTTCTCGACTGCGGCCTGAATGACCCCGGCCGTCATGCCGGTCAGGTAGAGCTTTTTCACGTGCTCGCAGATGGCGGGGCCGATGGCGTCATAGGAAATGCCCTTGTCCTTGCCGCCGGCGATCAGGATGACCTTCTCCGCAAAGCAGGCAAGGCCCGCGATCGTGCGGTTGGGGCTCGATGCGATGGAGTCGTTTATATAGGTCACACCCCGCAGGACGCGAATCTTCTCCAGCCGATGGGCAACGCCCGTAAACGACCGGGCCACACGCCGCATGGTCTCCACATCCGCATAGCCGCGCACCGCGGCAAACGCCGCCATCATGTTCTCGATGTTGTGCACGCCGGGAATCCGCATCTCCGACGCCGGCAAAACCTCAGTCACGACCCCGTCGTCCGCCAGGCAGATCATGCCGTCCTCGCGGAGGAACGCGCCGTTTTCAACCGGCTCCTGTCGGCTGAACCAGGCCACGGAGCCATTCGCCTCCCCGGCAAAGGACACCGTCACCTCGTTATCGCGGTTCAGGATGAGCCGCGCACCCGGCTTCTGGCCGAGGAAAACCTGCTTCTTCGCGTCGATGTAGTCCTGATAGCTCGGGTGGACATCCAGATGGTTCGGCGAGATGTTCGTAACGAGCGCCACATCCGGCGAGCAGCTCATGCTGTGAAGCTGAAAGGAGCTGAGCTCCAGCACCACCGCGTCGGAGGGCTGCATTTTATCCACCTCCGCCAGCAGCGGATGTCCGATGTTGCCGCCGAGCCAGACCGTGTAACCGGCCGCCTTCAAAAGCTCGGATATAAGCGTGGTGGTCGTCGTCTTGCCGTCCGAGCCGGTAATGGCAAACACCCGGGACGGGCAGAGCGACAGAAACAGCTCCATCTCGCTCGTGACGAGCGAGCCGTTTTCCGCCGCGGCGCGCAGGGCCGGCTGCCCCGGGTGCATACCCGGTGTGCGGAAAATCACATCGCCGCCGACGGCATCCATATAGTTTTCCCCGAGGGAGAACTTCACCCCTCGCGCAGCGTTTGCAGCGTAAAAATCCCCCAGCGCTTCGGCGCTCTCCCTGTCGCAGACGGTCAGGTCAACGCCCGCCTCCGCCAGAAGCCCGATGAGCGGCCGGTTTGAGATGCCCGCGCCGACCACGGTCACGCGCTTTCCCGCAAGGGATGTCAGATACTCTTTCAAAGTCAAGGCATACACCTCCATACATATTGATTATACCCCCACATCTTGGGACGCACAAGCAAAGAATAACTACAATTTGATATAAAAAGAGACAGGTTTCGACGCCTGTCTCTTTTATGCGAGTTTTCCTGTAAGCCGAGTTCTGTTAAAAACGGTCATCTATCTAGGCGTACCGTTGCCGGCACGCTCAAGCCACCTCCTCGGGGAGACCGGGCCGGTCTATCGTCCCCTCCACGGTGTTGCTCCGGATAGAGTTTACAGCGGCGGACTGTCGCCAGTCCGTCGGGTGGTCTCTTAAACCGCCTTTCCACCCTTACCATGCCGAAGCATGGCGGTCTATTTCTGTTGCACTTGTCCTGATGTCGCCATCGGCGGGCGTTACCCGTTATCCTTGCCCTGCGGAGCCCGGACTTTCCTCACGCACAGCCTTTCGGCTCGTGCCCGCGACCGATCGGAAAACTCGCAAGCGGTATTATAACACAAGCCGCGGCGTTCTGCCACCGAAATCTGCTAAAAAATATTGAAGGCCGGAAGAGAATCTCCCGGCCTTTTGGGTTTTTGTGTTGTTTCTCAGCCGACCCAACGTCCGCTGCTGTTGAATGTGTATTTCACGCCGTCGATCGTGAGCGTTTCGCTCGCGGCCATCACGCCGTTGGATTTCAGGTAATACCAATAACCGCCGGACTTCACCCACTGGCTCGCGGCCATGACGCCGGAGGACTTCAGGTAGTACCAGTAACCGTTGTACTTCACCCACTGGCTCTTGACCATCACCCCGTCGGCGTCAAGCCAGTACCAGCTCGTGCCGGACTTTGCCCAGGCATTCTTCAGCAGCGCGCCGGAAGAACCGGCATAGTACCAGCTTCCGCCGAACGCCGCCCAGCCGGTAACCATCTGGCCGGAGGCGTTGAAGATATACTCCGAAGGGCCGACGGCGAGCTTTTCACCCGCGGCCATGACGCCGTTGGACTTCAGGTAATACCAATAACCGTTGTACTTCATCCACTGGCTCTTGGCCATCACCCCGTCGGCCTTGAGCCAGTACCAATAACCGTTGTACTTCACCCAATCGTTTGTCACGGGCTTGCCGCTTGAACCGACATAGTACCACTCGCCGTTGTATTTCTGCCAGCCTGCCGTTGTCGGGCCGGCATAACCTTCCTCAACCGTAAGCGTGAACACCGCGGACTTATTTGGGCCGCAGTCATACGTAAAGGTAACCTGCTTCGCGCCGCTGTTTACTGTAAGGAGATTCCCGCTCACCGTGCCGCCGCTCCAGCCGCTCGCCTTCGTGGCGTCAAAGCTCCCCGGGAGCTTTGACAGGTCGAATTGGCGGTTTGTGCCGACGGAGATGGAATAGGTGTTGCCGTGGCAATCCAGCAACGTCAGCGCCGCATTCTTGCTCAGGTCCAGACTTGTCAGCTGGTTGTCGTAGCAATACAGCGACGTCAGCGCCGCATTCTTACTCAGGTCCAAACTTGTCATCTGGTTGCTGTAGCAATACAGCGTCTTCAGCGCCGTGTTCTTGCTCACGTCCAAAGCCGTCAGGCGGTTGCCGTGGCAATCCAGCGACGTCAGCGCCGCATTCTTGCTCAGGTTCAGACTTGTCAGCTGGTTGGCGTAGCAATACAGCGTCTCCAGCGCCGTGTTCTGGCTCATGTCCAACGCCGTCAGCCGGTTGTCGTTGCATCCAAGGTACGTCAGCGCGGTGTTCTTGCTCACATTCAGACTGGTCAGCTGGTTGCCGTAGCATTGCAAAAACAGCAGCGAAGTGTTTTGGCTCACATCCAGACTTGTCAGCCGGTTTCCGCCGCAAGACAGCTCCGTCAGCGCCGTGTTCTGGCTCACGTCCAGACTGGCCAGCTGGTTATCGTCGCACCACAGTTGTTGCAGCGACGTGAAATACTCCACACCTTGTAGGCTGGAAATGTTACTGGCGGATACATCGATCTTTGTTATACTTGCGATCTCATCGGTGCTCAGATAACCGTCTTTGTCTGTGTCGCAGTTTTCCGATACATAGGTGCGGAAGACTGCATCCGGGAAGATCATCGCATTGACGTCAACGCCGCTTGCGCTCTGCGCGTCCTCTGCCGCGATGTCCTCCGCCTCAAAAGGCTCCTCCGTCTCAACGGGCTCCTC
>JBJDYS010000086.1:0-61093 GCA_051867595.1 Oscillospiraceae bacterium | reverse complement strand
AGATTTGCTCCTCCGACACCGCTTCCGCATCCGCCATTGCTCCCGTGGGCAGCAGGGACGCCACGATCAGCAGCGCCAAAAACCATGCCAATGCGCGTTTTTTCATACTGCATCTCCTCGTGTTTTAAAACATTTTTTGGAAGTATCTGGCTTTTTCTTATTTCATTCTAGCGCAATTTTCCAAAATTGTCCAGATGAACCGATACAAATATCGAAAGCTGAGAGCGGCGCTCCCAGCTTTCGTGTTACTCCGTATCAGTCGTTGTTTTCCCAGTTGTGCCAGACGTTCTGGACGTCCTCGTTGTCCTCAAAAGCGTCAAGCATCTTCTGCATATTCTTGAGATCGCCCTCAGCGGTCAGCGTGATATAGGACTGGGGCACCATTTCCTCCTGCGCGGAGAGAAGCTTGTAGCCGTGCCCGGTCATGTAGTCGGCAACGGCGGTCACGTCCGCGGTGGCGGTATAGAGCGTGAACAGGCCGTCCTCGGTCTCCATATCGGCGGCGCCGGCTTCCATCGCGTCCATGAGAACCGCTTCCTCGTCGAGCTCATTGTCCTCGTTATCGACGACGATCACGCCCTTGCGGTCAAAGGACCAGGAAACGCAGTTCGTCGCGCCGAGGTTGCCGTTATATTTATCGAAGGCATGACGCACCTCGCTCGCGGTGCGGTTGCGGTTATCGGTCATGGCCTCCACGATGACGGCCACGCCGCCGGGGCCGTAGCCTTCATAGGTCACGGACTCGAAATTCGAGGTATCGCCGTTGCCCAGCGCCTTCTCGATGGTGCGCTTGATGTTGTCATTCGGCATATTGGCCGCCTTGGCCTTCGTGATGACGGCGGCCAGACGCATATTGTTCTTCGGATCGCCGCTGCCGCCTTCCTTGACGGCCACGATCATCTCACGGGCGATTTTTGTAAAGGTCTGCGCTCTCTTCGCGTCCGCCGCACCTTTCGTTTTCTGAATATTATGCCATTTGGAATGTCCCGACATGGTATTTCATCTCCCTGTTTTTTTGCTTTACAGGGTATTTTACCATACATTTTTTCCGATGGCAACTCTTATCTTCCCTTGGGAACGAGCAAAAGTCCGCCTTTTCGGCCCTCATTGGCCGCCTTGATCGCCTCGACCGTGGAATGATACCGCCGCGCCAGCGTCCACAGGTCGGCGTTTTCCGGTACGCGGATGAGCGTCATCGACGGGGTGCGCTCCCGCGCCTGCCACGCCTCCGCGTCCTCGCGCACCTCCCGGACGCAGGAGATGCTCTTTTTCTCGACGGCGGAGGCGTTCATCTGCAGCACCACACGCACATCGCCCCCTGCGCCGCCGTACACATCCTCGACCATGACCGATACGTTTTCGAGCGCGGCCCCCTCCGGAATATCTGCCGGAGTGAAGTCCGCCGCCAGACGGCACCGGGCCGAATCACATCCCCCGTCCGGCTTGCGGTAGATGAGACGGATGTTCGCAGAGGTTTTGACCGTCCCCTCCTGAATGTCCAGTCCCCCGACCAAGGCCGTGGTCTGCAAAATCTCTCCCTCACCCGGGAACGATTCGACCCGTCCGACAAGTGTCTGCCGGAGCGAGACGGCGCGGACATCCCGCACAAAGCTCAGCTCCTCCGTCGTCGGCACAAGCTCCGTCCGGTTGCTGTAAATATCCGCGATATACGTTAGCTCGCTCCGCTCCCGGCACACGCACTGCGCGCCGAGATGGATCTCCGCCGCGATCCGGCCCGTCTCGCGGCCGTATTCCGGCAGGTCATAATAGACGCCCGTGGTAAACAGCGTGATCTCGGGCAGCGCGTCCCCATCCACGGAGCCGATCTCCATGATCTGCGAAAACTCCGTCTCATACCGCCCGACCGCGACTTTCCCGCTCTCCGGATCAGAGAACAGAAGCTCCGAACGCACCCGTCCGCGGAACACGGCCTTCCCGCCCACATACTGCACATCCTCGACAAGTGCCTCCATGCGGCGCGTGAGCACGCTTTCCTCGCCCGAGCAGTCGGCCGGGAACGCATATTCATCCGTCACCGCGAAGGTTTTTTCGCGAATATCGGCAATCGTCACCGTCTCCACCGCGCCGGGCAGGATATGCACGGCATCGGAATCATCGACCGGTTGGTCGGGAATCTCCATGGTCACACGCCGGCAGCAGCGGATATTCGCCTCCACATCGGCCCGCACGGCGATCTTGCGCGAGTTGACCGCCCGGGCTTCCACGCTCCGCAGGCGGATGCGAACCACCGAGCTGCACTCTTCGTCCACGCCGGGCGCATCGGCACGAATATCCGCCGGGAGCGAAAGCTCCAGCGAACGCATAGGGCCGCCGCCCTCCGGCGAATACACCACCGACACGCTCGCCGTGGCCGATAGCTGCACGTACCCGGCGGCGGTATCCTTGCTCCGCAGGGTGAGAATGCCCGCCGCGTCCACGATCGTGCCGACATCCGGCATCGTGTCCGGGACAACGTATTCTTCCGCCGTTTCCCGTCCGACCGTGCCGTCCCATACCGGTGTCATATATTCATAGGTCTTTTTTTTCAAAGCCGTCTCCATAGCATACTCGCTCCTTGCAAAGTTTTCTATGGAAAGCTATGCCGATATAGCTCGTTATATGCCTATTTACGCAGCAGCAGGATCCCGCCCGCCAGAAAGGCGAAGGCGCACACAAGCCACCAGAACCAGGTCGGCAAAATAAGCGCAAGCAGAATCAGGATTCCCGCCGCCACCGCGGCAATGCCCAGAAAATTTCCGTTCTTTTTGCAGCGCACAAAAACCGCCTCCCACATATTCTATGGAAAAGGCGGTTTTGATGTGTTTATTTGAGCTCCCATTTTTTGAGCTTTGAGGCTTCCTCGTGCAGGCGAAGGTAGGACCGATACCGGCTGGGATGGATGGCCCCCTCCTCCACCGCCTGACGCACCGAGCAGCCCGGCTCTTTGCGATGGGTGCAGTCGTCAAAACGGCAGGTGTCGCGGAATGCGGCAAACTCCGGGAAAAGCCCGGCCAGCTCCTCCGCGAAGATCGGCTCCTCCGCCTCGTCGCCGAATGAGGCAAATCCGGGCGTATCCGCGATCAGAGTGCCGTCACCGAGGTCAAAAAGCTCCACATGGCGCGTCGTATGCTTGCCGCGTCCGAGCTTCTGGCTGACCTCCGCCGTCGGGATCGCGAACGAGACGTCGAGCGCGTTGAGCACGCTGCTCTTTCCGACGCCGGAGTTGCCGGTGAAGCAGCATATTTTTCCTTTCAGGCCCTCGCGGAGTGCGGAAATTCCCTCGCCCGTTTTGGCGCTGACCTGCCACACCGGATAGCCCGTGGCCGCGTAAATGCCCGCGAGCGTGTCCCCGGATGAGAGGTCGCATTTGTTGACGACGAGAGCCGCACCGCAGCCGTTTTTCTCGCAGCGCACCGTCACGCGGTCGGCCAGATACGGGTCGGTCACGGGAATCGCCTCCGAGACCACCATCACAAGAAGATCGACGTTTGCGATCGCCGGACGGGCAAAGGCGTTCTTCCGGGGAAGGATCTCCGACACCGTGCCGCTCCCGTCCGCGCTTTTTTCCACGACGACGCGGTCGCCGACAAGGGGCGTGATCCCCTCCTTGCGAAAGCGGCCTTTGGCCCGGCAGGCCACGACCTCATCGGCGCAGCGCACATAGTAAAATCCGCTGAGCGCGCGAATAATGGTTCCCTGCTCCGTCAATGTCTCACCCCGCGTCGGCGTTTTTGCCGACCTGGATATACACGCGGGCACCGGCAATCGTGCTCTCTCCCGCGCTCGGGCTCTGCCAAAGCACCTTACCCGCTTCGTCGGCGGACGAGGTGATATAGGTTATCTCCGAATCGGTGCAGATCAGTTCATTCCGCTGCAATACGGACAGCGCCTCATCGACAGTCATACCGGCCAGGTTCGGCACATCGACATAGCTGACCGACGGCCCGGCGCTGATATACAGCGTGACCACACTGCCGCTCGTGGCGGATTCACCGGCAGCCGGCTCCATCTCGATCACATAGTTTTTCGTGATCGTGTCCGAGGCCTGCGGGACGATCTCGACATTCAGCCCCATCTCCTGCAGCATGACCTGCGCGTCGGTGTAGGCCATATTCACCATATCCGGCAGGGTGACGAGCTTGATGCCGGAGCTGACGGTCAGCACCACATCAATGCCGTCCGATACGATCATGCGGCTTGCGCCCGCCGCCGGGTCCTGCGCGATGATCTCGCCGACCGGATGGGTGGAATCCGCCTTGTAGATCACCGTAAAATCAAACAGCTCGGTCATTCCGGCGTCGCCGGTAACGGACGCCTCCGTCTGCCCGACGAAGGACGGCACGTTCATACGCTCTCCGTCCCGGAATATCTCCTCGAGCCAGTATTTCCACACGAACGCAAACAGGCCAAGGGCGAAAAGCAGAACCAGGCCGTAACCCAGGAGCGTACTGATACGGTTTGCTCTGGCCCGACGGCGAATATACCCCTCTCGGGACAGCTCGCCGGCACGGCTGATGCGGGGTACGTTCTTCGTGACGACATGGATCTTATCCCGCGCCTGCGACGGTGCGGGCGTACCCTCATTTTCCGCCAGGGAACGCTGCGCTTCGATCTTGATCGCCGTCGTCTGTCCCTTTCGGAAATCCTCGAGATCGGCGAGCATCTCGTTAATGGTGTGGTAGCGCATATCCGGGTTCGGCTGCATGGCGTGCAGCGTGATTTCCTCGAGCTCCGGCGGAATCTCCGGGTTCAGCGCGGTCGGCGCCGTCGGCGCCACGGTGAAGTGCTTCACCGCCACCTCCGCCACGGACTCGCCGTCAAACGGCAGCTTTCCGGTGAGCATCTCGTACATCACAACGCCGAGAGAATAGATGTCCGAACGGGCATCGACCGGTTCTCCGCGCGCCTGCTCCGGGGAGATATAATGAATGCTCCCGACCGCTTCCTCGGAATTTCCGTCTTCGTCCAGCGTATCCTCAAGCTGTGCAATGCCGAAGTCGGCGATTTTCGCCGTTCCGTCCCGCGGCAGCATGATGTTCTGGGGCTTGATGTCCATGTGGATAATGCCCTTGGAATGGGCGTGGCTGAGCGCCTTTGCGATCTGGATGGAAAAATGGAGCGTTTCCTTCCAGCTGAGCACGCGCTTCTTTTTCAGGTACTGTTTGAGGTTGATGCCGTCCACATATTCCATCACGATATACTCGGTATCCCCGGAGGAAACGACATCATAGACCGCGCGGATATTGGGATGGCTGAGCATCCCGACCGCCTGATATTCCGTGCGGAAACGCTTTCTGGACTGCGAATCGACCGCCACATCGTCGCGGAGAACCTTGATGGCGACGTTCCGCTTCAGCTTGTGGTCAAACGCCTTGTATACAACGGCCATGCCGCCAATACCGAGGACGGAGATGATCTCATAGCGGTCATCCAGCATCTTGCCAAGCCGCCAGCTGACTTTATTTTCCACAATCAGCGCCTCCTCTCATCGGATTGACTACAACGGCTGTGATGTTGTCGCGAGAGTTATTCGCCAGCGCCGCCTGCACCAGATTCCGGCAGGCGCTCTCCGCATCCTCCGCCGCCATCACGAGGCGGTGAAGCTCCGCATCCGGAACCGCATTCGTAAGCCCGTCGGAGCAAAGCAGGAAGATATCCCCTTCGCGAAGGGGGATCGTGAAAAGATCGCTCGTGACAAACGCCTCGCTTCCCACGGCACGGGTGATGATGTTGCGGTGAGGATGCCGCCGCGCCTGCTCGGGCGTGAGCTGACCCGCGTCCACCATGCGCTGAACCTGCGAATGATCCTTGGTGATCTGGACGATGCCGTCCTTAGCAATGCGGTAGGCGCGGCTGTCACCGACGTTCACAAACGTCGCCTTGTCCGCCCGGAAATATCCGCCCACCAGCGTCGTACCCATACCGGCGTACTGCTCCGCGCTGCAGGAGAAATGATATACCTGCCGGTTCGCAGCCGTTACCGCCTGCCGCAGGGTATCCTCATCCATCGCTTCCTCCGCCGTCTCCAGGCCCGTCCGCGCAAAGGACACGAACCGGGCACAGGCCATATCGCTCGCGAGAAGGCCCGCCGCCTCTCCGCCCATCCCGTCGCAGACGACCGCAAGCGTGCCGCCGTCTACCTCGCAGATGTTGAAGGAGTCCTGATTTTCGGCCCTGTACCGGCCTTTGTCCGTAAGTCCAAAACTCGTCATTTTTCCCCACTTCCCCGGCGCAGCTGTCCGCAGGCTGCGTCGATGTCGGTTCCCAACCGGCGGCGGACGGTGACGGTCACGCCGCTGTCGGACAATGTCTTTGCAAATTCCTTCACGCGTTCCTCGGTCGAGGGAAGCATCCCCCGCTCGGAAACGTAATTCAGTCGGATAAGGTTCACGTGCGCCCCCGTACCGCGGAGCTTTTTCGCCAGAAGCGCGGCATGGCGCGGCGTATCGTTCGTGTCGCGGATCATGGAGTATTCAAAGGAAATCCGCCGTCCGGTGCGTTTGAAATACCGCTCGCAGGCCCGGAACAGCTCGTCGGTCGGATAGGCCCGGTTCACCGGCATCAGATGCGACCGGGTCTCATCGTCCGGCGCGTGCAGCGATACCGACAAGGTTAATTGTAAATTAAGCTCCGCCAGCTTGTCAATGCCCCCGACAAGACCGCAGGTGGACAGCGAAATATGGCGCATACCGATATTCGCGCCGTTCGGCTGGTTGACGAGCCGCAGAAAGCGCACGACATTGTCGAAGTTGTCCAGCGGTTCGCCGATGCCCATGAGGACGATGTTGGAGATCTCCACTCCGGCCTCAAGCCCCGTGCGGATCACCTCGTCCAGCATCTCGGAGGCGCGCAGGTCGCGCACCTTGCCGCCGAGCGTACTCGCGCAGAACGAGCAGCCCATCCGGCAGCCGACCTGGCTGGAAATGCAGACGGAATTGCCGTGCTTATAGCGCATGAGGACGGTTTCGACGCTCTCGCCGTCCGGCAGCCGCCACAGGAACTTCATCGTGCCGTCCTGCGCGGACACCTGCTTTTTCAGCACCGTCAGCGCCGGGATCTCATAGATCTCATTCAGCTTCGCCCGAAGCTCCTTGGAGAGGTTCGTCATCTCCTCGAACGACGACACGCCGCGAGAGAGCCACTGAAACACCTGTCCGGCGCGATACCCCGGAAGGCCAAGCGCCTTGAACTCCGCCGCCAGCTCCTCCGGCAGAAGCGCTTTTATATCTCTTTTGTCATTCGGCATACATAAAACCCGTCTGTTCCGTCCGTATCCGGCCAGAATGTTTTCTCAAACTGCTTGTGAAAGCCCAGATGCTCCGTTAAAAAGGCCTCCGCGACCGCACCGTTTTCACGGGCGCGCCATGTGCAGGTGGAATACAGCAGCGTTCCGCCCGGACGCACCGCCCGGGACGCCGCCTCGAGAAGCTCCGCCTGAAGCTCCGGCAGCCGATCCAGCTCCGCCTTCTCACGATAGCGGATGTCGGGCTTTTTGCGGATGACGCCGAGGCCGCTGCACGGCAGATCGGCGATGACGAGGTCATAATCCCCCGTCTCGGTATCCCGCGCATCGCCGGCCCGGCATTCGATAATGGACAGGCCCATGCGGTCTGCGCCGTCCATGATAAGGTTCAGCTTTGAATCGCTGATGTCCTGTGCGTGAACCACGCCCTCGTTTCGCATGGCGATCGCGGCGGCAAAGCTCTTTCCGCCCGGCGCAGCGCAGACATCCAGCACCTTCATGCCCGGCTTCGGCTCTCCGGCCATGACCGCGAGGTACGCCGCCGGATCCTGTACGTAAAATTTTCCCCCGGCAAATTCCGGCTTCCGGGCAAAATCCCCGCCCGGAAGCAGAAGACAGCCCTCGATGGTCTCATGCCGCACGGCATGAAGCGATTTTTCAAGCTCCTCCGGCGACGCGCGCAGCGTGTTTGTCTGGATGAATACCGGCGCGATCTCATTATCACAGCGCAAAACCGCCTCGGCCGCCTCATACCCGCGAAGGGCGATCAGCTCCTCCACGAGCCACAGCGGATGGCTGTACTTCACGGAAAGATACGGCGCCGTGCCCTTGCCGGGGATGGCGGGAAGCGCCTCCCGATTGTCTCCCAGCCGGCGCAGAACCGCGTTGACAAGGCCCGCTGCGCGGGCATATCCCGCCGCACGGCAGAGCTGCACGGACTGGCTCACCGCCGCACTGACCGGGATGCGATCCATAAAGAGGATCTGATACGCGCCGAGCCGCAGGATGTCCCGCACCTTCGGCTCCAGCTTTCCCCGGGCATAGGACTCTATATAAAAATCCAGCAGCGCAAGATTCTGCAGCGTCCCGTAAAACAGCCGCGCCGCCAGCGCGCCGTCCCGGGCTGCCAGCTTGTTCTTCTTGACGAGGGCCGTCAGCACCTGACGGCTCCATGCGCCGTCCCGGCGGAATCGTTCCAGCGCGTCGAGCGCCGTTTTTCGGGGCATATCAGTCCGCCTCCATCGGGTGTCCGAGCAGGTAAGCGCCCGCCGTCATGCGTTTTTTCCCGGAAGCCTGAAGCTCGGTCACCAGGACGGTTTTCCCGCCGCCGCAGGCGATCTCGATGCCGTTTTTGCCGGCCGAGACAATCTTTCCGGGTTCCTTGGCGGTTTTGGCAGATGTTTTCTCCGCCGCGAAAATCTTAAACGATGTGCCGCTAAGCTCCGCCAGCGCGCAGGGCCACGGCTGCATACCGTATATATGTTTGCAGATCGCATCCGGGGTCATCGACCAGTCGATGACCGCCTCCTCTTTGGAAAGCGGCGGCGCATAGGTGGCAAGGCGGTGATCCTGCGGTGTGCGGGGGGCAATGCCCGCCTCGATGTCGCGCACCGTCCGAACCAGAAGCTCCGCGCCCATGGGCGCGAGACGATCGAACAGCTCCCCGCTGGTTTCGGTTTCGCCGATCTCCGTCTCGGCCGTGTAGATCACATCGCCTGCGTCCATCTCGGATGCCAGATACATGGTCGAGACGCCGGTGACCGCGTCGCCGTTTATGACCGCCCGCTGGATCGGCGCGCTGCCGCGGTATTTCGGCAGAAGCGAGCCGTGGACATTGATGCAGCCGTATTTCGGCAGCGCCAGAATATCGTCCGGCAGAATGCGTCCGTACGCCACAACGACGATCAGCTCCGGCGCAAGCTCCCTGAGCGTCTCCAGCGCCGTGCCGTCGCGCAGCTTTTCCGGCTGATACACCGGCAGGCCGGCCGCGAGCGCGGTCTCCTTCACGGCGCAGGCCGCGAGCTTGTGGCCGCGGTTTTTCGGACGGTCAGGCTGGCAGAATACGCCCGCCACGTCAAAGCCCTCGTCAATGAGCTTCCGGAGAGAGCAGGCCGCAAAATCCGGCGTGCCCATGAAAACAATTCTCATTCTTCCTCTCCGGACGCATAGAACGCATCCAGCTCCTCTTCCGTCATGATGTGTTCGCTCACTTCCGTGAAGAGCTGTCCTTCGAGATGCGCGATCTCATGACAGAACGCACGCGCCGTCAGGCCATAGCCTTCGACCTCAAAGCTCTCGCCGTTCCGATCCTGTGCGCGCACCTTTGCATACTCCGGGCGGCGAACCCAGCCATAGACGCCGGGTACCGAGAGACACCCCTCCGGGCCTTCCTGCTCGCCTTCGGTCTCGATGATCTCGGGGTTGATAAGCTCGATGATATACGGCGCTTCGCCCTCATCGACATTGGTCTCCAGGACGATCACCGCCCGGCGCAGAACGCCCACCTGCGGCGCAGCAAGCCCCACACCGTCGGCATCCGTCATGGTCTCCGCCATATCGTCGAGCAGCGTGTGCAGGCGCTCGTTGAAATCGACGACGGGACGGCAGTGCTTTGTCAGCAGCTCGTCCCCCTCTTTTAAAATGTTTCGTAAAGCCATAGTGTTTCTCCGTTATTTAATCGAGCGGATTGAAATCCGCATACAGGGACACGCCCCGATAAAGCTTGCTGTTATTGCAGACGAGCAGCGCACGGCTCACGGCCTGCCGGGCCTCCCGGCTTTCGGGACAGCACAGCGTCACCCGGTACCGCCAGGCTTTGTTCACCCGGGCAATCGGCAGCGGCGCAGGCCCCATCACCCTTGCGCCCGGGATATTCTGAATGAGACGAAGCAGCTCACCGCGGACGTCCTTACAGCAGCGCAGCACGGCCGATTCATCCTCTCCCGTCGCCGTCAGAACATACATATCCGAAAACGGCGGCGCGCCGGTCACGCGGCGCAGGCTGAGCTCGGTTTCATAGAAGCTGTCATAGTCCTGCGCGGCAGCCTGCCGAATGACCTGATTTTCCGGCGTGAAGGTCTGGATCACGGCACGTCCGGGCTTTTCAAAGCGTCCGCTGCGCCCGATGACCTGCGTGACAAGCGAAAACGTTCGCTCGCCCGCCCGGTAATCGCTCGAATACAGGCTCTGGTCGGCAGACAGGACGCCGACCAGCGTGACATTCTCAAAATTCAGGCCCTTTGTGACCATCTGCGTGCCCACGAGAATGGGAATTTTCTGCGCGCGGAACTTTTCAAACAGCGCACGGTGGCTTCCCACCGGAGCGACCGAGTCCGTGTCCATACGCAGCACGGGCACGTCCGGAAACAGCACGTTCAGCTCTTCCACGACCTTCTGCGTTCCCGCGCCGACGAAGTGGAGCGTTCCGCCGCAGGCCGGGCAAACGCGATCGACGCGGTGCGTATGCCCGCAGTAGTGACAGATCAGGCGATCCCCGACGCTGTGATAGGTCAGCGAGGACGAGCAGTTCGGACATTCATAGATATAACCGCATTCGCCGCAGGTCACGAGCTTGTTTGCGCCGCGGCGGTTGATAAACAGGATCGTCTGCTCCTCCCGGCGCAGGTTTTCCTCGATCTCCGCCCGGAGAAGCCCGGAAATACTTGTATTATTCCCGTTTTTGAGCTCCCGCTTCATATCCGCGATGCGAACCTCCGGCAAGCGCATGGCATTATACCGCGAGGGCAGCGAGAAATAGAGATACCGGCCCGTCCCGGCGTAATATCGCGAACAGATATCCGGCGTCGCGCTGCCGAGAAGCAGCGTCGCATTGGCGTGGGAGCAGATATATTTCGCCACATCCCGCGCATGATAGCGGGGCGTGGTCTCGGATTTGTAGGTATCCTCCTGCTCCTCGTCGATGATGATGATCCCGGGGTCGTTCACCGGCGCAAACACCGCGCTGCGGGTGCCGATGACCACGCGAGCCTCGCCCGCACGGATGCGCTTCCACTCATCGTACCGCTCTCCCATCGAAAGAGAGGAGTGCAGCACGGCGATATTGTCCCCGAAATGGCTGGAGAATGTCTGAAGCATCTGCGGCGTCAGCGCGATCTCCGGCACGAGCAGGATGGCCGAACGGCCTTTTTTCAGAACCTCGTCGATGAGCCGGATGTAGATCGTGGTCTTGCCGCTGCCGGTCACGCCAAACAGCAGCGCCGCCTGCGGCCTGCCGCTCTCGACCAGCTCACGAAGTCCGTCAAAGGCCCTTTGCTGCCCGGCGTTCAGAACCGGCATGGGCTTACGCTCTCCGGCGTCATACACCGGGCGGCGGTACACCGGCTCGCGTGTGATCGTCACAAGGCCCTTCTTCTCCAGGCTTTTGACCGCCTCGCGGCTCGAGCCCGTGAAATAGCAGATGTCCGCCACGGACGCCGAGCCGAGCTCCGCCAGCACGCGCAGGATCGCGCTTTGCCGCAGAGCGCGGGTGTTTTTCTCCGCCCGCTGCAGCGCTTCCTCCGGCGGGATCGCCAGCGTCACCCGCTGCACGGTCTTATCCGTGCCGCGGCGAACGGATTCCGCTTCCGCCGTGAGAACTCCCTTTTTCACAAGGGACGCCAGCGCCGGGCCGGGATTTTTTGCCACGGCCTCTATCTCCGACAGCTCGCAGCGTCCGCCATGGCCGAACACCGCGTCGAGTACGAGCTGTTCCGACTTGGAACTGCCGGCCGCGTCATACGCTGCCTCCCGGGACATATCGTCCGCGAGCAGGTACACGGGGCTGACGCGGTACCAAAGTCCGGACGGGAGCATGGCCCGGACGCCGTCCATCACGGTGCAGAAAAACCGTTCCCGCATCCAAAGCGCCAGCCTGAGCTGCCGTTCGGTCAGAAGCGGTTCGTCATCCAGCACGTCCAGAATCGGTTTGAGGCGCTGATCGGTCTGACCGTCCAGCGCGAGAACGATCCCCTCCCGGGGCCTTGCGCCGCCGAAAGGCACCACGACCCGCACACCGGGGCGCACTCGTCCCGCAAGCTTTTCCGGGATGGAATAGGTATAGGGACGATCCACCCAATAGGTCACACCGGACACGGCGATGCGGACGGTTCTGGCTTCCATCAGCTTAGGGAAACGGTATTACACTTCAGCCGTGGATTCGGTCTCGTCCCCGCTGCCCACGGTGAGCTTTCCGGTATAGACCTCGTCGATCGCAGCGGAAACCGCCTTCTTGTTCAGGGGGATACCGGTTTCCTCGGCCTCGGCGGAGATCGCACGCGCACGTTTGGCGACGAGATTGACAAGAGCATAGGTGCTGCCGACCTTATTGACCAGGTCCGCAACAGGAGGATAGAGCATCATAATAAATTATCTCCTTTCAGGATGTATTTACTGCGGCATTTCTCCGCGGTAATGATGGCGTCCAGTTCCCGGACAGCCGTATCTGCGTCATCGTTTACGATGATGTAGCTGTATTTATGCATGAGGGCATATTCCCGATGCGCCGTCATCAGGCGATCGCGGATCTTCTCCTCCGAGTCCGTTCCGCGGCCGCGAAGACGGCGTTCCAGCTCCTCAAGGCTCGGCGGACAGAGAAAGATGCTGACCGCGTCCGGACGTTTTTCCAGAATCTGCATGGCACCCTGCACCTCGATGTCCAGAATCACGGTGTTCCCGGCAGCGATGTTTTCATCCACCGGCGCGACCGGCGTGCCGTAGCAGTTGCCGACATATTCGGCGTGCTCGAGGAACGCGTCCGCCTTGATCATCTCCCAGAATTCCTCCTGGGTTTTGAAATAGTAATCCTTTCCGTCCACCTCTCCGGGCCGCGGCTCTCTGGTCGTGGCGGAAACGGAGAAGCGTATGTCCGGGCGAAGCTTCGCAACGCGCGAGATCACGGTGCTCTTCCCTGCGCCGGACGGGCCGGACACGATCACCAGAACGCCTTCGTCATTCACCTTCATCCACAGAGCCCCCCTGCTTTCCGTTCACCCGCTGCGCGACGCCTTCCGGCGTGAGCGGGCAGAGTATCACATGGCCGCTGTCCATGATGAGGACGGTCTTTGTTTTTCGGCCGTAGGTAGCGTCGATCAGCTTTCCGTTTTCCTTGCCCTGCGCGACAATGCGCTTGATCGGGTTTGATTCCGGATCCTGCGCCGCGATGATCCGCGCCGGGGAAACATAGCTGCCGAAGCCGATGTTCACAAGCTTCATGGCGCGCTCCCTTATTCGATGTTCTGGATCTGCTCGCGGATCTTCTCGAGCTCGGCCTTCATCGCGATCACCGTCTTGGCGATCTCGCTGTCGGCGCATTTGGAGCCGGTCGTGTTGATCTCGCGGTTCATCTCCTGCACGAGAAAATCGAGCTGGCGTCCGACCGGCGAACCGCCGGCGAGCATATCGCGGAACTGCGCGATATGGCTGCGGAGACGAACCGTCTCCTCATCCACCGCCACCTTATCGGCGTAGATCGCCGCCTCCTGCAGGATGCGGGATTCGTCGATGCCGGCCTCGCCCAGCACCTCCGTCATGCGGGCCAGAAGCTTCCCGCGGTATTCCGCCACCGTCTCCGGGGAACGCTTTTCGACCGTTCCGACCATCTCCTCGATGACGTCGAGCTTTGAGAGAATGTCCGCACAAAGCTTATCGCCTTCGCGGGCGCGCATCTCGTCGAACTGCGCCAGCGCCTTAGCGAGCATTCCGCTGATGGCGCGGGAAACGGCGTCCTTATCCGAGTCGGCGCGCTCCGTGGAGATGACCTCCGGCATACGGAGCAGCGAGAGCGCGGTCACGTCGTTCGCCACGCCGTATTTCTCCGAAACCGCCTGCGCCGCCTTAACATACGCGTCGGCGAGCGGCTCGTTCACGGCGATCGTCACCTCGTCGGCATGGGACGTGTCCACCGAAATAAACACATCTACCTTGCCGCGGCTGATGGATTCCTTCACCGCCGCACGGACGGCCTCCTCGGCGAAAAGGCAGCTTTTGGGCAGCCGCACGGATGTATCCAGATGGCGGTTATTGACGCTTTTCAGCTCGGCGGAAACGATGATCTTTTCGATCTCGCCCTTGGCACCGCCGTAGCCCGTCATGCTTTTAATCATGGTAATACCTCGCGAATTTATCCAGATAGATTCGGATGATCTGGGAATAACACCAGTCGTAGATCAGGAAAACCACCGCTCCCAGCGGGAGCAGAAGATACCACGGCAGCAGCCCGGACACGTTCAGTCCGATCGGCTCCGCAAGAAGATAGGCCCCCGCAAACACCGCCGCATAGAGCGCAAGCTTCAGCACGTAACACAGCGCCCTGCTGTGCGGACGCTCAAAGAAGCTCTTAGCGATCGGGTAATAGCCGAAAAAGAGCAGGTACAGAATCGTGACCGCACCCGGAAACAGCAGCAGTCCCAGCACCGCCGTCACGGCAAACACACCGAACGCCCATCCCACGCCGTAATGCATAAGTGCCAGACAAACCGGAAAGCTTGTCAGCACCATCAGTCCAATCCGCCCCGAGGGGATGATGCGCGCCAGAAGCAGAAAAATCACGCCCAGCGCAACGAACAACGCCAGCCGGGCCGTACGCTTTGCCGAACCGTTCATATCAGCAGCAGCGGATCAGGTCGCCGCCCATCATCTCGCAGCAGCAATCCGCGCAGTACAGGGTTTCGCAGACCTTGCAGGCATCGACATTGTCCATGGAGCCGGCCCCCGCCGGACGGTAGGCCTGTCCGCCACGGTTCATATACTGAATGGCATTGCGGTATTCGATGTTGTTCGGATCCATCATGGCCGCCGTGCGGAAATAGCGGCCCGCCTCATCCATCCATCCGCGCCGCCAGTAGACACTGCCCATCAGGTAATTCCACTCCGCGTCATGCGTCTGGATGGCATTGAGCATGGACTGCGCCTGATCGAGCTGGTTGGCATTGATGAGGTTCCGGATCTGGGCATAGGCGCCGGAGGCGGACTGATACCCGGGACGGCTCTGCTGATAACCCTGGCTCTGATAGGCGCTGCCGCCGCCATAAGAGGAACCGCCCTCGCGGCTCTTGGTGATCGTGTCATACGCCTCGTTGATCTCCTTCATTTTCTCCGAAGCGAGATCGGCCAGAGGGTTGTCGTGGTAGTTGTCCGGATGATATTTTCGTGCCAGCTCGCGATAAGCTTTCTTGACCTCCTCATCACTCGCTGAGGGAGATACGCCAAGGACGCTGTAAGGATCGTTCATAGTTGTCTCCGTTTCTTTTGTTCTCGATGGGACGCCCTCCATGTGCCGGAAAACACAGCCTGTGTCACCGCGGGAAGGCCAAAAAACAATATATTCGACAGAATGTCGGTGTAAGGGTTTGTCTCCAGAAGCGAAAAGGCCGAGGCCATACTGTTATGGGAATGCTGCAGCGACTGCCGAAGCTCCGCCTCCTCTTCCGCAGAGAGCCTGCCGTTCTCCGGCCGGAAGCGGAAGCACAGCGGATTGTAGTTTCCGCTTTTCATATCCTCCGAAAGGTCATCCGCCGCATCCAGAATATAGACGATGCGGCCAAGGTGATACAGAAGCTCACCCAGAATCCGACGGCGGCTCTCCCCTTCGGCATCCTGCGCCGCCGCCTGCAGGATGCGGGCAAATTTATCGGCTGCCGCGTCCAGACTACCGCATTGTTCGGCTTCAAGCTGCGCGAGCGCTTTCAGGTTTTCCTCCGCCGCTGCGGCAAAGGCCGGACGCTGCCCGGCCGCTTTGCGGTATCCGCCCCGGATCATGGCGCTGAGAATCCGGCATCCGAGCGCGCCGAAAAAGCCTTTGTCCTCCACGCCGTCCCGCAGCTTCCAGTACGCCAGGATCACTGAGTGATCGGCCGCCGCATCCATCGAATCCGACGGCGCCGGGCAGCTTGTCCGCCGCAGCGGGTGGTACGGGCAGCGCTTTTCGCACGTCTGAACCGGTTCCGGTTCGGCCAGCAGCATGGCAAGAAATGTAAAATCGTAGTTGACGGCAAAGCGGTACAGCGGGCCGTATTTCCGCCGCAGCGTGTGGCACAGGCCGCAGTATACACCGCGGTAGGCCTCATATTCCCGAACCTTCAGCTCGCCCTTTTCCGGGCGCACATAGCCGTACATCAGCGCTGAAATCCGACGATGCGGAACACGATTTCCTTCTTCCGGCGTCCTGCGATCACAACGGCCGCCGCCCCCAGAAGAAGCCCTGCCAGGCTTGTCAGGATGCACAGACCCTGTCCCAGACCGCAGGCAGCACCGACGGCATATCCTGCAAAAAACAGCAGGATCGGCAGCATATACACGAGCAGGGCCGCCCCCATGATGCTCCTGGCCTCGCTCTCGAGGATCACCCGGTCGCCGGGGCCGGCATAGACGGTATTTTCCGCCTTGACCAGCAGGCGCGAAGCATATACGCAGGTCTCACAGCCGTCGCAGTGTCCGCCGCAGGCGGTGCCGCGCTCTACCGAGACCTCGGCGCAGCCTTTATCCAGCAGTCTTGTTACCACTCCGTTCTGTCTCATCCCGCCGCCTCCGAATCCGGCGCGACCCGGACATACAGCGTGTAATCGCCGACCGCACCGGCCTCGGTATAGCCGTCCACATAGACGGTGACCGGCACCTTCGAGGTGGTCGTGACGCCGGTGAGATCCGCCACCGCACGGATATTGTTGGCCTCGATCTGCGAGAGGACATCCGCCGGCGCACGCACCATGACGACGAGCGTCACATCCATCACATCCGCCGTGTAGCCTTCCTCGAGGTTGGTGTAATCAAGGTTTGTAACGGTATAGTATGCCCAATCCAGACCGGTGAATTCCATATTCACCGTGGCCGTCGTTGTCCCGGAGATGTTTTCCGTGCCGTTCGGCAGGACGATCGAATACTCCGTCTGCGGGAAGGAGATGTAGTCCGACAGATCCACCGTCGCAAGATAGATGGTGTTGATTCCGTCCAGCGTTGCCGAATCGCCCGCGACCGTGATCGTCTGCGGCGAGACGCTCGTAATGACGTTCTGCGCCGTGGCGCCGCCGCCCTCGATCAGGCTGACGTCGAGCGCAACCTCCTTCGTCATGTTCACCGGGACGGTGACCGTTACCATTTCGGCGTCGGCCGTTACATCGTCAAAATCAAGGGTTTCGCCGTCCGCATTGACGAAGTTGTAGTTTGCCGCCGCGGTAAACGTGGCGCTGACATTGTCGCGATCCAGCACAACGAAGGCACTGTCTATCTGGTTCAGCTCCTCCTCCGGCCCCATCAGGGTTATGTACGCGGGATCAAAGGTGATATCCGAGAAATCGAGCGTATAGCCCTCCGCCATTGTGCCGTCAAAGCGGCACTTGAAGTCCACGATGCGGGTCATAAGCTTGCTGATCTGAAGGCCGACCGTTTGCGGCAGCTTGTTCGTCTCGCGGATGTTCGCGGTATTGACCGATGTGGGATAGGAGATGGTATAGGACATCGCACGGTAGCCCGACGAGGCGACCGTGGACAGGTTGACCACCGCCTTGAGGCTGTCGCTTGTGAGCTTCGAGATCTCACGGCGGCTGCCGGTCAGCGTGACCGTGACCGTCTTTGTCTCTTCGCTGGAAATAACAAGGCTCTGGGAATCCCGCAGCGCGTCCCGACCTACATAGGTGACCTCCACGCCGGAGAATGTCCGGGTCATCTCCGTACCGTAGTTCGAGCCGTAATATACCCAGATGATAAGCGACAGAAACACGGACAGAACCGCCCAGAAAATGCGGCTGTCCTGCAGTCTCTTCTTAGCGCTTGTTTTCGTCTCGGTTGTCTTTCGCATCGTTTTTCCCTTTCCGGTGAATCAGGCGGTCAAAGAAACCGCGTTCCTCCGTCTCCTCCAGCGGCAGAAGCTCTCTTCGCAGAAGCGCCTCAAAGGTATCGGGCGACAAATGCCGCTTGAGAAGCCCGTCCACCGCCACGCTGATGCCGCCCGTCTCCTCCGAGACGATCACGACAACGGCATCCGTCTGCTCGCTCACGCCGATACCCGCCCGATGGCGCATACCCAGATCGCGGCTCAGGTTGGCGTTCGTGGACAGCGGCAGCATACAGCCCGCCGCCGCAAGGCGTCCCTCTTTTATGATGACCGCACCGTCATGGAGCGGGGATTTATCATAGAAGATATTTTTCAAAAGGTCAGTGGATACATAACCGTCGATGGGCGTGCCCGAGCTCATCGCCTCGTTCAGACGGTTATCGCGCTCAAACACGATCAGCGCGCCCGTGCGCGACTTGGCCATATCCTCGCAGGCATACACCGTCTCAATGATCACATGGTCGATCGCCTGACCGCCCCACTCCTTGCCGAAAAGGGAGAAAAGCTGGCTGGAGCCGACTTTTTCCAGAACTCTCCGGATCTCCGGCTGGAAGAGGATGATCACCGCCAGAATACCGATGTTGAACACCTGACGGAGAATAAAACTCGTCACCATCAGGTTCAGGGCCGAAGCAAGCCAGGTAGCCGCGATCAGAAACAGTATGCCGTTGGCTACCTTGCTTGCGTTCGTCCGGCGAATAAAGCGGATGACCACATAGATCAGCGCCGCAACGATGAGAATATCCAGCAGATCCGCAAATCCCATCGTCCGAATAAAGCGCAAAGCGTCGTATAAGTTGCTTGTTATCCTGTTCATATAATGTCCCCATTACATATTCTAGGTCAATTCTGTATTATACATCAACCCCGCGGATAAGGCAACCTCTCACTATATTATTTTTTTATATCCAACACCTCAGCCGCGGCTCTCCGCACATCGCATACCGTCGTAAAGGGCGAAAAGCTGAACCGCACCGTCCCGCTCTCCAGCGTTCCCGCCGTTTCATGCGCCAGAGGCGCACAGTGAAGCCCGGCCCGCACGGCGATCCCCTTTTCCGCCAGCACACGCGCCGCCTCCTCGCAGTCCATGCCGCCGATCTGCACAGACAGCACACCGCTCTGCAGCGTATGATCCCCCGACCGGAACTGCCGTATTCCTCTCTCCGCCGACAAAAGCTCGCTCATCAGGCGGCACATGGTCTGTTCATGCTTCAGAACCGCGCCGTTTTTTCGTGATTTCAGCCAGCGCACACCCGCCAGAAGGCCGGCAATACCGGGCATATTATGCGTTCCGGCTTCCAGCCGGTCCGGCAGAAAGGCCGGCATATCCGCGTTGGCGCTGTCGGAGCCCGTTCCGCCCTCCAGAATCGTGCCGACGCTTTCGTCGCGGCACAGCAGTACGCCCGTTCCCTGCGGTCCGAGCAAGCCCTTATGCCCCGGCATGGCCGCAAATTCGGCGCCCAGACTGTCGAAATCCAACGGCAGACATCCCGCCGACTGCGAGGCGTCCACGATGAGCGGAACCCCATATTCCCGGCAGAGCGCGGCAATCTCTTCGACCGGCAGCACATAGCCGAAAACATTGGACACATGATTGCATACGGCGGCTTTGGCTCCGGGCAGCTTCTCCCGAAACGCCCGAACCGCCGCCTCCGGGCAGAACAGCGGCGACGACGCCACCACCACCTGCGCTCCGATCGCCCGCAGCGGACGCATCACCGCGTTGTGTTCATAGCCCGAAACAACGACCCGATCACCCGGGCCGACAAGGCTCTTGATCGCAATATTCAAACCGTGGGTCGCGTTAAATGTGAACGCCACCCGCTCCGGCTCCGAGACGCCGAAGAGCTCCGCGAGCTCCTCCCGGCAGTCGAACAGAACCTCCGCAGCCGCCATCGCGCTGGTGTGTCCGCCGCGCCCCGGGCTTGACAGCGTGCATACCGCGTCCGACACGGCCCGGCGCACCGACGCCGGTTTCTGCAGGCTGGTCGCCGCACTGTCAAGGTATATCATACGCCGCCTCCCGGATACTCCCATCGTTTTCGCTGACATAGATCCTGTCCGGCCGGAGATTGGCACTGGCCAGAATCCCCAGCGCCCGATCCAGATTCCGCGGCGACACGATGATCGAATAGCCGCAGCCCCGGTCACTGACCGACTTTGGAAGCCGCGTCACGGTGCCTGTAACCCCGCTATGCTCCAGCACCTTCGCACCGCGCTGCGCCTGCGTCATGCTTCGGCATTTGAGGTAATACTGCATAAAAATCCCCCCACATCAATGGTCACACACCATTGTATGTGGGGGGATATGTTTTCTGTTCCGACGGTTTACACGAGCAGGACGACGGCATGACAGCGCATCCCCTCTCCCGTCCCGGTAAAGCCCATGTGCTCCTCAGTCGTCGCCTTCACGCTCACCGCGGAGACGTCGATTCCCAGATCGGCCGCGATATTTTTCCGCATCGCGGGGATATGCGGCGCAAGCTTCGGTCTCTGCGCGATCATGGTCACGTCGCAGTTTTCGATGCGATACCCCGCCTCCTTCACGCGATGCACCGCCTCCCGGAGGATGATGCGGCTGTCAATGCCCTCCGTGGCCGGGTCATTGTCCGGAAAAAGCTTGCCTATATCGCCGAGCGCCGCCGCGCCGAGGAGCGCATCCGCCAGCGCATGGAGCAGCACGTCCGCGTCCGAATGGCCCTCAAGACCCATTTCATAAGGAATTTCCACGCCGCCCAGAATGAGCTTTCGCCCCGCGGTCAGACGGTGGGCGTCGTATCCGTGTCCGATCCTCATGCTTCCTGCCTCCGTTTCCAGATCAGCTCCGCCAGTTCGAGATCCAGCGGCGTTGTGATTTTGATATTCTCCTCGCTGCCCGCGCTCAGCCAGACCTGCCCGCCGATGCGTTCCACCGCCGCGCAGTCATCCGTGATCTCCGGCGCGTTTTTCACCGCCTCCGCCAGCGCGCCGCGGATCACATCCCGCTGAAAACACTGCGGCGTCTGCACTGCATAGAGCTTCGAGCGCTCCGGCGTTTCGAGCACCACATTCTTTTCCGCCTTTTTGATCGTATCCCGCACCGGAACAGCCGGGACCGCCGCCCCGTGCCGGTAAGCATCCCACACGCTCTGCTCGATGATCTCCGGCGTGACGAGCGGACGTGCGCCGTCGTGGATGGCGATGATCTCCGCCTCGTCCGACACCGACATCACCCCCGCATAGCAGGAAAGCGGCCTCGTCGCGCCGCCGGGTACGATCAGCCGGAGCTTGGATATATTGTACGCCCGGCAAAGCTCTCCCGCTGTCTGCAAAAAGTCCTCCCGGACAACGAGAACGATCTCGCTGATGCGCGGCGTGTTTTCAAACGCCGTCAGGCTGCGGATCAGCACCGGCGCTCCGCAAAGCTCCGCGCAGAGCTTATCGCCGCCGAAGCGCGTGCCCGAACCGGCCGCGACGATGACCGCCGCCGCCTTCGGACAGCGGACGGATTTTATGGTTTCCGCCAAAATCCTCATGAATGTCCCTCATATCCGATCCCGCAGGATCATAAACTTGTCTATCGCTGATTATACCCACATTTTCGCCTTTTCGCAAGCCATACAGGAGGGAACCATGCTTCGGGACAAATCACTCGCCATTAACACCGCACTTCTCACCGCCTCCGGCCTCATCCTGCGGTTTGTGGGGATGCTGTGGCAGATATGGCTCGTCAGCCGGATCGGAGAGGCCGGCATCGGGCTGTTTCAGCTCGTCATGAGCGTCGGCACGCTCGCCGCCACGGTCGCCGTTTCCGGAAGCCGCTATACCACGACCCGCCTCGTCTCGGAGGAGCTGGGGCTTCGCCAGCCCTACGGTGCGGCACAGGCCTTGACGGTGTGTATGCTGTACGGACTGTTTTTCGGTCTGGCGGCGGGTCTTGTCCTCATGCTCGTCGCGGAGCCGGCCGGTTTTCTCTGGCTCGGAGACGCCCGAACGGTGCGTCCGCTCATGCTTCTCGCGCTCGAAATGCCGCTGACCGGCATCGACTCCGTGATGCACGGCTATTTCACCGCCGTGGGACGCATCTGGAAAAGCGTCGTCATCGCCATTTCCCAGCAGCTCATCACCATCGGCGTGACCGCGCTTTTCCTCTCCGGCATGACGCCGGGCAATATCGAATACGCCTGCCTCGCCATCACCGTCGGACGGCTCCTCGGCTCTATTTTTGAGATCATCGCCATGACGGCCGTATACACAGGTGACCGCCGCCGATACGGCATCACGCGCCGCCACCGGAACGCAGCGCTTCCCGGCATGACGAACCGGGCGCTGACGATCGCGCTTCCTCTTGCCGCGGCATCCTACGCCCGCAGCGGTCTTTCCACGCTCCAGCATCTTCTCGTCCCCATCGGACTGCGCGCCTCGGGCCTTGCGGCGGAAACGGCCCTTGCAAACTACGGGGTGATCCAGGGCATGGCCCTTCCGGTCGTGCTGTTTCCCTCCTGCGTTATGCTCGCCGTGGCCGAGCTGATCGTCCCGAAGCTCACGGAAAAACAGGTGCAGCAGGATACACGCGGCATCTCTTCGGTCACCGGCCGCATCATGGAGCTCGGCCTTTTCTTCGCCGCGATCACCGCCGCGCTGTTCTTTGCGCTGGGGGATGAATTCGGGCTGGTGCTTTACAACTCCACGGAGGCCGGGCGGTATATCCGTCTGTTTGCCCTGATCGTCCCGGTGATGTACCTCGATATGCTCGCGGACGGATGCCTGAAGGGTCTGGGCGAAATGATGTTCTGTATGTACGTCAACATCGCCGATGCGGGGCTTTCCGCGCTGATGGTCTGGCTTCTGCTGCCGAAGTGGGGCCTTGCCGCCTATATCCTCACGATCTGCTTCACGGAGATATTCAATTTCGTGCTGAGCCTGTTCCGGCTGCGCCGTGTATCCGGACTGCGTATAAATCCCGTCAAAATGCTCAAAGTCTTCGCATGGGCCGCAGTATGCAGCGGCGGTGCGTGGCTGATCGACAAAACAATAAGCGCCGGGAACGGCGTCCCGGCGCTTATCCTTTCCGTCGCAGCAGGGCTGGCCCTCTACGCCTTCGGAATTTTTACTTCTGGGGAGGAAGCAGGCAGACGAGCATCTGAGTGACGCCGTCGCTGTTGTTGGTGACGGACTTGTTGACGCCGCCGGCGCAGCGGAAGGAGTCACCGGCGTGCAGGACGGTCTCCTCGTCGTCGGTCTTGAGGGTCATCTCACCCTCGAGAATGTAGTAGATGGACTCCAGAGGGTTGGCGCCGAAGTCGGTGCGTCCGCCCGGCTGGAAGTAGGTGATACCCATGACCATCTTGCCGCCCTCGACATCGTTCGGGCCGCCGCCGGCGGTATCGTGCAGACGGGTGGGCTCGCAGTCATAGTGACCGGGAGCGGTGTAGGAATAAACGGTGCTGCCCTCGGTGTCCTTTTTTCTCTGGATTCTGTAAGTAGCCATTGTTAAGAACTTCCTTTCGTTTTATACGTCCGCTGGATTTCGCGGATTTCATCCTCTTTACTTTAGCACACTCGCCCAGAACTTGCAAGCAGACTTTAACAATTCACCCGGATTTGACCATGCAAAAACAGCGGCCCCAAGCGGAGCCGCTGTTTTTTCTGTATGGATTACTTGTTGGAGAGGTACTCCACGATACCAGCAGCCGCGACCTTGCCGGCGCCCATGGCCTTGATGACCGTGGCCGCACCGGTGACCGCGTCGCCGCCCGCGAACACACCAGGACGGGAGGTCGCGCCGGTGGCGTCGTCCGCGACGATGCCGCCCTTCTTGGTGGCTTCCAGACCGGGGGTCGTGGACAGGATCAGGGGGTTGGGGCTCGTGCCGATGGCGATGATGACCGCATCGACGTCGATGACATACTCGCTGCCCGGAATCTCAACGGGCTTGCGGCGGCCGGAAGCATCGGGCTCGCCGAGCTCCATCTTCACGACCTTGATGCCGGTGACGTGATCGTTCTCGTCGCCGATGATCTCGACAGGATTGTTGAGAACCTTGAAGATGACCTCTTCCTCCTGGGCATGGTGAACCTCTTCCTTACGGGCAGGCAGCTCTTCCATGCCGCGGCGATAGACGATGTAGACTTCCTCCGCACCGAGGCGCTTCGCGGTACGCGCAGCGTCCATGGCGACGTTGCCGGCGCCGACGACGGCGACCTTCTTGCCGAGGCGGATGGGCGTGTCGTACTCAGGCAGATAAGCCTTCATGAGGTTCGAGCGGGTCAGGATCTCGTTGGCGGAGAAAACGCCCAGCAGGTTCTCACCGGGGATGTGCAGGAACTGGGGCAGACCGGCGCCGGAGCCGATGAACACGGCCTCGTAGCCTTCCTCGAACAGCTCGTCAATGCTCTCGGCACGGCCGATGACCGCGTCGGTGACGATCTTGACGCCGAAGTGCTCGAGCTTCTTGATCTCCTGGGCCACGATGGCCTTGGGCAGACGGAACTCGGGGATACCATAGACCAGAACGCCGCCGGGCTTGTGGAAAGCCTCGAAGACGGTGACTTCATAACCCTTGCGGGCCAGATCGCCGGCGCAGGTCAGACCGGCCGGGCCGGAACCGATGACCGCGACCTTGTGGCCGTTGGATTCGGGGACAGCGGGAGCGCCGTCCTTGTGGCCGTGGTTCATGTGATAGTCGGCGACAAAGCGCTCCAGTCGGCCGATGCCGACGGACTCGCCCTTGATGCCGCGGACGCACTTGCCCTCGCACTGGTTCTCCTGCGGGCAGACACGGCCGCAGATAGCGGGCAGGCTGTTCGTGGAGGTGACGATCTTGTAAGCCTCGTCAAAGTTGCCCTCGGCAACCTGAGCGATGAACTCGGGGATACGAACGGAAACGGGGCAGCCCTCCATGCAGGCGGGACGCTTGCAGTTCAGGCAACGCTTGGCCTCGTCAATGGCCATCTCTTCCGTGTAGCCGTAAGCGACTTCTTCAAAGTTTTTGTTGCGAACCAGAGGCTCCTGTTCGGGCATCGGGTTCTTGTCCATACGCATATTAGCCATGCTCTCTGACACCTCCCGTGATGCGGCAGATATGATCCATTGCCTCTTTTTCTTCCTCCGCGTAGAACGTGGAGCGCTTGATGATGCCGTCCCAGTCGACCAGATGGCCGTCGAACTCGGGGCCGTCAACACAGGCAAACTTCGTCTCGCCGCCGACTGTCAGACGGCAGGCGCCGCACATACCGGTACCGTCCAGCATGATCGGGTTCATGGAGACGATGGTCTTGACGCCATACTCCTTGGTGGCCTCGCAGACGCGCTGCATCATGCGGGTCGGGCCGACGCACATGACCTCGTCGTACTGGTTGCCGGCGTCGAGAAGGGCCTTCATCTTGGTGACGTTGAAGCCGGCCTCGCCGTAGGAGCCGTCGTCGGTGGTGATGTAAAGGTTCGTGACGCCCGCGCGCATCTCATCCTCCAGGATGACGATGTCCTTGGAGCGGAAGCCGGCGACCATATCGACCTCGATGCCGAGGTCGTGCATACCCTTGGCGACCGGATAGGCAATGGCGTTGCCCACGCCGCCGCCGACAACGCAGACGCGCTTGAGGCCTTCCATGTGGGTCGGACGGCCAAGCGGGCCGACGAAGTCCGCGATGTAGTCGCCTGCCTCGAGCAGGTTCAGCATACGGGTGGTCTTACCAACGGGCTGCACCATGATGGTGACGGTACCCTTTTCGGTGTCGGCCGCAGCAATGGTAACAGGAACGCGTTCACCGAACTCATCCAGCCGGAAGATGATGAACTGGCCCGGTTTTGCCTTGCGGGCGACCAGCGGAGCCTCGATCACGAATTCCACAACGGTCTTCGCTTCATTAAGAGGACGCTTGCTGACAATTTTGAACATATCTATCCCCCTAGAAAAATTTTAGCAGACATTAGCTGTTTTGAATTATATCAGTAACTTCTCCGATTGTGAAGCTAAAATTAACTTTTAACGATCTTTGGAAAAACCACAGGATTTCACATACTCATTCCGTGCCGTTTATTTGGGAAACAGCCCGCACAACCGCGTCAAAGCCCATGGAATGGCTCGCCTTGACGAGCACGGCGTCGCCGCGCCGGATGATCTCCGGCAGCGCAGCGATCAGCGAGGCCGTATCCGGGAACCAGCGCGCCGTCTCCCCTGCGCCGTCCGCCGTGTGCTTCGACAGCGCGCCGCAGGTCACGACCTTTGCACCCGTCCCGGCGGCATAACGGCCCAGCTCTGCATGAAGCGCCGGGCCGTTCTCGCCCAGCTCCAGCATATCGCCCAGAATGGCGACATGACGTCCCGGCAGCATCGCGAGGCTGTCAACGGCCGCTTTCGTGCTCGTGGGGTTTGCGTTATAGCAGTCATCGAGGATCGTGCAGTAACCGGTCGTCACCACACGCCCGCGGCTCCCGACGTTTTGAAAGCGGGCCACGCCCGTCCGGATCTCCTCGTCCGTCAGACCAAGCTCCAGACCGACCGCCGCCCCCATCAGGGCCGCATAGATCATGTGCCGCCCGAAAGCCGGGATGCCGACCGGAATGCGGCGGTCACCGGCCAGGATGACGCAGCGCATACCGTTCAGGCCGTCATTTTCCACCTCCACCGCCCGAACATCGCAGTGTTCCCCGGTTCCGAACAGAACCGTCCTCCGGCCGAAGTCGTGCGCTTTGAGCAGCTCGTCGTCGCCGTTTGCGATTACAACGCCGTCCTCCGGCATCCCGCTGACGATCTCGCCCTTGGCCCGCAGGACACCTGCGCGGTCGCCGAGAAACTCCAGATGCGCGTCTCCGATCAGCGTGAATACCGCTATGGACGGGCGCACCATATCCGTCAGGCGGGTCATCTCGCCGAAGCCGGAAATGCCCATCTCGACCACGGCCGCCTCATGCCCGGCGCGCAGCCGGAAAAGCGTGAGCGGCACGCCCAGCTCGTTGTTGAAGTTTTTCTCCGTCCGCAGCGTGTCAAACCGCGCCGACAGCACGGAGGCGATCATTTCCTTGGCCGTGGTCTTTCCCACGGAGCCGGTCACGCCGACAAACGGTATGTCGAACTGGCAGCGGTAAAAGGCCGCGATCTGGCGCAGGGCAAGCTGCGTATCCGGCACTTTGATCTGCGGGATCGCCGCGTCCACAAAGCGGTTGCAGAGCACGCAGGACGCACCGGCCTGCGCCGCGGCGGCGATGAAATCATGTCCGTCCACCCGTGCGCCCGGGATCGCGGCAAAAAGACATCCGGGTGTCAAGGCCCGGCTGTCGGTCGTGATCGCGGTTATCTCATCCGAAGGAAGCGCACAGGACGCCTCGCCGTCGGTAATATCCCGGATGACGGAAATCGTAAGATGCTGCATACCGGCAGTTTTCATGGGGTCTGCTCCTTTAATTGGCTCGGAAAATTATAATGTATTGTAGCACAGCGCGTTAATTATGGCAATTCTATTGTTATTTCGGTTCATATATGCTAAAATGTTGTTTTGTTATAGGAAGAAAGTCAGGTAGTCTGCCATGCCGTATATTGTCATTGACCTGGAATGGAACCAGGCCATGAGCTCAAAATCATCCGTTTTCAATCATCTTCCCATCCATCTTCGGGGCGAGATCATCCAGATCGGCGCCGTGAAGCTGAACGACAATTTCACGCCCGGCGAGGAATTTCAGTGCGATGTCCGCCCGGTCTGGTTCCGGAAAATGCACTACAAGGTCAAAAAGCTCACCGGCTTCGACAACGAACGCCTTTCGCACGGCCTTCCCTTCCCCGAGGCCATCGAGAAATTCGCCGCGTGGTGCGGCCCGGACTGCACATTCATGACCTGGGGGTACGATGACCGCGGGATCATGGAGCAGAATCTCATCATCCACGACCTGGAGATCGACTGGCTCGGCGAGTGGATCAATTTGCAGCTCATCTATAACCGCCAGACCGACGGCGACAAGAACCAGAAATCGCTCGAAACCGCCATGGAGCATTTCGGCATCGAGCAGACCCGCGTGGCACATGACGCGCTCGGCGACGCCTACAACACCGCGCTCGTGTGCTCAAAGCTCGATCTGGCCGACGGCATTCAAAACTACAGCGCCATTCTCGACAGTCACGCCCGCCATCCGAAAACAGGCGGGAACGCTTCCGGCCCCGTGCCGCTGCAGCGCGGCGCATCCGCCAAATATTATACCCGTGAGGCGCTGTGGGAATTTGAAGAGAATACGCTCATAAAATGCCCGGTCTGCGCCGCGGTCATGGAGCGAACAAAATGGCTCAGTCAGGGCGATCACCGATACATGGGTCTGGCCACCTGCGAGGAGCATGGAGAGTATCTTCTCCGCTTCCGTATGCGCCATGACGAGGACGGCACCTGGCACGCAAACCATCTGCTTTACGAGGCGGATGAGACCATGGTGCAGAGCTTCCGTGAGAAGCAGGCAAACCCCAGACGCCGCCGTCGCCGCAGCCGGAAGAAAGCCGCCGACAAAACCGCCGAAGCCGCTCTCCCCTCAACCGAATCCTAATTGCCAAAACCGCCGTCCGATGCCCGGACGGCGGTTTGCAGTATGTCAGCCGACCCAACGGCCGCTGCTGTTGAATTTATATTTCGTGCCATTAATCGTGAGCGTCTCATTCGCCGCCATCACGCCGGTGGATTTGAGGTAGTACCAGTAACCGTTCAGTTCCACCCACTCGCTCGCGGCCATCGTGCCGTCGGCCTTCAGCCAGTACCAGTAACCGCCGGACTTCGCCCACTCATTCTTAGCCATCACACCGTCGGCCTTGAGCCAGTACCAGCTCGTGCCGGACTTCGCCCATCCGTTCTTTACCAGCGCGCCGGTAGAGGAAGCATAGTACCAGTTCCCGCCGAGCGCCGCCCAGCCGGTCGCCATCTTGCCGGTGGATGCGAAGATATACTCCGCACTGCCGATGGTGAGCTTTTCGTTCGCCGCCATCACGCCGTTGGACTTCAGGTAGTACCAGCTTCCGCCGGACGACAGCCACTTGCTCTTGGCCATCGTGCCGTCGGCGTTGAGCCAGTACCAGTTCGTGCCGGACTTCGCCCAGCCGTTCTTCACCAGCGCGCCGGAGGAGGCGGCATAATACCACTTTCCGCCAAAAACTTCCCACCCGGTCTCCATCTTACCGGAGGCGTTGAAGATATACATCACGCTGCCGATGGTAAGCTTTTCACCCGCCGCCATCGCGCCGTTCGACTTCAGATAATACCAGCTTTCATTGTCCTTCACCCACTCGCTCTTGGCCATCACACCGTCGTCCTTGAGCCAGTACCAAGAACCGTTGTCCTTCACCCAATCGCTTGTCACAGGCTCGCCGTCCGAACCGATGTAATACCACTCATCGTTATAATACTGCCAGCCTGGCGTTGTCGGGCCAGCATAATTGAGCTTCCAAACGGCATAGAGCGTAATTGATTCATTTTGGTAGTAGAACCCACTGGTCTTTTCGCCTCCACCGGCCACATAATTCGCTATAGGAGCATCCTCGTATATTGACCAGCCCCCGAAGGTATAACCCGGGCGCGTCGGCTCCGTGGCTGGGATTACAAGACGCTGACCGTAGAGCTTCGTCATGGGGGATGGCGCACCTGAGCCGCCGTTTGCATCGAAGGTCACGGTAAAACTATTAGCTGTACTCTCGGGCTTCTTCAGAATTTCGCCGTTATTCAGGAGCGTCACCGCAGTATCACACCCCAACCACCCTGACGCTAACCGTCCATCTTCGTCAATAATATAATATTCACCAAGGTTATATTCGGAATCCGAAACCTTGACCAGTTTCAGAAGCTCCGGGCAGTTCCCGATATCCAGTATCGTCAGGCCGTTGGAAGCACAATACAAATCTTCCAATACTGTACACTCGCTCACATCTAACGTCGTCAGGGCGTTTGCGTAGCAATCCAGCGTCTCCAGCGCCGTGCATCCGCTCACATCCAGCGTCGTTAACAGGCAGCCCGTGCAATTCAAATCAACCAGTGCCGTGCATCCACTCGCGTTCAGCACTGTCAACTGGTCGTTTTGGTAGCAATGCAGAGTTTCCAGTGCCTTGTTGTGACTCACATCCAAGCTCGTCAGCCCGCTTTCGCTGCAATCCAAGTACGTCAGCGCCGTGTTCTTGCTCACGTCCAAAAGCGTCAGTTGGTTAAAGCCACAACTCAGCTTCGTCAGCGCGGTGTTGTTGCTCACGTCCAAACTCGTCAGCTGGTTGTCGTAGCAATACAGGTACTTCAGCGCGGTGTTCTTGCTCACATCCAAACTCGTCAGCTGATTCCAGCCGCAATCCAGCTCCATCAGTGACGTGTTCTTGCTCACGTCCAAACTCGTCAGCTGGTTGCCCCAGCAATCCAGCGTCTCCAGCGCCGTGAAATACTCCACACCCTTCAGGCTGGTGACATGCTTATGGCTTATATCAATCTTTTTTGCGTTTGCAATCTCAGTGCTGCTCAGTGAGCCGTCGCCATTCGTGTCGAAATTATTCGATACATAGGCGCGGAAATTCGCGTCCGGGAAGTTCGTCGCGTTGATGGCAACGCTGCCCGCGTCCTGGGCCTCCTCCGCCGCGATGTCCTCCGTCTCAGCGGGTGCTTCCGTCTCAGCGAGTTCTTCCGTCTCGGCGGGGTCTTCCGTCTCGGCGGGTTCCTCCGTTTCGACGGGTTCTTCCGTCTCGGCGGGTTCTTCCGTCTCGGCGGGCTCTTCCGTCTCGGCGGGTTCTTCCGTCTCGGCAGGTTCTTCTGCCTCAACGGGTTCTTCTGCCTCAATTACTTCCGCGATTTCGGAGATTTCCTCCTCCATCGCTGCTTCCTCGTCCGCCAACGCGCCCACGGGCAGCAGGGACAGACACATCAGAAGCGCCAGAACAAGAGAGAGTGCTTTTCTCATTTTCTGTCTCCTTTCCACAATTTTGGATAGATATGTGAATATTTTAGTACATTTATTTGCTGAAGTCAATAATAAAAAGGCCTGCTAGGCTTTTTTATGCCATTTTTACAGCGCCTTTACACCATGGAAAAGCGCCGGAACTTACGTCCCGGCGCTTGACGCATCGAAAAAGTCCACGGCCCCCCTCGTCAGCGGGAGCCTATTCGTGTTTTTGACAGGCTGAGAACCGCCGTCCGGATCCGGACGGCGGTTCGTTCTTTACTTTTTCAAAACCGCTTCGACGGCCGCCTTTGCGATGGAAAGGCCCTCCAGCAGGGTATCCTCCTCAATGGTCAGCGGCGGCATCAGCTTCAGCACGCCGTCGCCCCGGCCGGCCACCTCGCAGATCAGTCCCCGGTCAAACGCCTCATGCACCGCCTCAATGGCGAGCTTTGTGTCGATGCGGGCAAAATCAACGCCCCAGAGCAAACCGATGCCGCGGCAGGTCAGGCGCTCATCCAGAGGCAGGATCTCCTCGCGGATATATTTTTCGACGATTGCCCCTTTCCGGCGCGCCTCCTTGTCGAGCTCATGCTTCACAAAATAGCGGATACCCGCCGTCCCGCCGACAAAGGACAGCTGATTGCCCCGGAACGTGCCGTTATGCTCCGCCGGACGGAAGATGTCCAGCTCCGGCTTGAGAAGCAGCAGCGCCATCGGCATACCGAAGCCGCTGATGGATTTCGAGAGCGTCACCATATCGGGTACGATCCCGGCGCGCTCAAACGAGAAGAACGTACCGGCGCGTCCGTTTCCGACCTGGATGTCATCCACGATCATCAGAATGTCGTGTTCATCGCAGAGCGCGCGCACACCGCGCAGCCATTCGACGCTCGCGACATTGATGCCGCCCTCCGCCTGAACGGTCTCGAGCACAATCGCCGCCGGCTTGTCCACACCGGAATGGTCGTCCTCGAGCATCCAGCGCAGATAGGCCAGCGAATCAAACGTCCCGTCATAGGGCGCGAAGGACACATTCGTCAGCGGCAGACTGCCGCCCTCCCGGCTGACGCGATCCGTCGTCAGCGCGAGCGCGCCCAGCGTCATACCGTGAAACGCGCCGGCAAACGCGATGACCCCGGAGCGTTTTTTATTCTTGCGCGCAAGCTTCAGCGCCGCCTCCACGGCGTTTGTTCCCGTCGGACCGCAGCACATGACCTTGTAGTCCAGCTGACGCGGCACGAGGATTTCCTGCGTAAAGGTTTCCAGAAACTCCTGCTTCGCCGCCGTATACATATCCAGAGAGTTGATGATGCGATCCTCAGACAGATAGTCCATGACCGCCTTTTTTATATCGGGGTTATTGTGACCGTAGTTCATCGAACCCGCCACCGCGAGAAAGTCGACGTAGCGCGCGCCCTCCACGGTGAACAGCTCCGCGTTTTTCGCACGCTCGAAAACGGCCGGATATTTGCGGCAGTATGACCGCACCTGGGATTCACGTTCTTCAAAAATTTCAAACATGAAAGAATCTCCTTTCAGGTATAACGCCAGCCTTATTTTATCATAACAAAAAGTTATGTCAATCGCCAGAATAGACAAAAGACAGCGCCCGGAAGCGCTGTCTTTCAAAAAAGCGGTTATACGGCACGGGGATGCGCCTTGTTGTATACGTCCTTGAGCTGCTTTTTGACGAGCTGCGAATAGATCTGCGTGGAGCTGATGTCCGCATGACCGAGCATCTCCTGAATCGAGCGAAGATCCGCGCCGTTTTCCAGCAGATGCGTCGCAAAGCTGTGGCGCAGCGTGTGCGGCGTGATGTCCTTTTCGATGCCCGCCTTCTGCTGATAGGCCTTGACGATCTTCCAGAACCCCTGACGGCTCATGCGCTCGCCGTTGACGTTCACAAACAGAGAACGCTCACTCGGCGTCGCGATCATATCCGGGCGGATGAACTCGATATAATCCTTCAAAGCCTTCAGCGCCGCGGGATACAGCGGAATGGAGCGCACCTTGTCCCGGCCGCGGCAGTTGATGATGCCCGCGGAGAGATTCACATCCGTGACATCGAGGCTGATGAGCTCCGTTACCCGGATGCCCGTGGCATAGAGAAGCTCCAGCATCGCACGGTCGCGATAGCCCTTGCGGTCGGTGCATTCCGGCTGCTCGAGCAGAAGCTCGACCTCCTTCGCGGTCAGGATCTCCGGCAGCTTATGCGCCGCCTTTTCCGGCACGAGCTTCCCCGTGGGGATGGTCTCGATGCAGCCGTTCAGCTTCAGCCAGGCGTAGAAATTTTTGAGGCTCGCGATATTGCGGGAAACCGTGGCAACGGATTTCCCGGCGGAACGCATACCGTCAATGTAGCCGCAGAGTTCGTCCTCTCCCGCCGTCAGATAATCCGACTCGGTCTCGCGTTCGAGATAATCCCCAAACTGGCGTATATCACGCAGATACGAGCTCAGGGTGTTCTTGGACATCTTCTTGTCATCCGTCAGATATCGTTCATACTTGGTCAGGCATTCTGCATTGGTCACGGTCGTTACGCTCCTGTCGAAAGAATTGACATAATCGCTATGACAACACTATACAACGAATTCTATTTGTAATCAAGCACGAATTTCATTTTTTGTAATTTTTGTTACTTTTGACGACATTTTATGTCAATTTGGTTTTTAAAAGTTACATTTTGTAATCCATTTTTCCGTAAATCCTGCCGTTATTTTCTAGAATTTGTGTCCATGCCCGGTTTATCCACCAACATTTTGTATCTTTTGTAACTTTTTATGTTACCCATTCCATAACACAGATAGTAATCTACCTCCGCGATTTGCGGGATTTTTTATGTGAATTTTGACGAAGCGACATAACGGCGCCCAGCACACCGCCGAGAAGCGCCGCCAAACCCAGCTGCCACAGCCACGGGCCAAAGGAGGATTTCTCCCCTCCCAAGGCACAAATCAGCGCCGCGAGAAACACAAAGCCCCCGGCGATAATCCCCGCCGCCGGCATCGCCTGTTTCCCGCGAAGCCGCGAAACCATGAACACGGCGCACCATATCGAAACACCCGCCGACGCCACCGCGCACAGGCCGGCTGCCGCCATCGGAAGCGTACCGTTATGGATCAGCGCCGCGAAGCCAAGGCACAAAAGCGCCGTCATCCCCACGGCAGCGCCCAGTCCGATGGCCGCCGCAGGCAAAAGACCCTTTTTCTTCAACATATTTCCAGACATAGAAAGACCCCCTGAGAATCGGCTGATACAAGCCTATTCCCAGGGGGTTCAAACTATGCGTTCAGAGGGCGATTATTTCTGCTCCTCGGCCTGCTTTCCGGTGGACGAAATGGCCCACTTTGTCACTTCCATGCGGACGCGATCCTCGCTGGTCTCAAAGACGATGGTCTCGCTCTTGATCGCCACGATACGGCCCACGATGCCGCCGATGGTGGTGACGAGATCGCCGACAGCTAGATTGTTACGCATCTCCTCCGCCTGCTTTTTCTTCTTGTTTTCCGGACGGATCAGGAAGAAGTAGAAGATGGCGATCATGATAACGATCATGACGATCATGCTGGCGCTGCTGCCCGCAGTGGAGCCTTCAGCCGCCGCAGTACCGTCCGTCGTAGTGGCGCAGCCGGTGAAAACAAACACCATGAGGAGGGCGGAAAGAATCAGAGCAACAGCCCGAATGGTACGCTTGAAATTCATGTGGTAATACCTCCCAAAAAACTATTTGTTATTATAAAGTTTTTTATATCCTCGTGTCAAGCAATTTAGCGTATTTTGCCCGATATGCCGCAAACGAACCGTTATCCAGCGCCTCGCGAATCTCTTTCATTAGGTTGTTGTAGAAAAACAGGTTGTGCATGACCGCAAGGCGCAGGCCCAGCATCTCCCCCGCCTTGAACAGATGGCGGACATAGGCGCGGCTGTACCGCCGGCAGACCGGGCAGTCACATTCCGGGTCGATGGGGCTGTTATCGGCGGCGTATTTCTCATTTTTGAGGTTGATGACGCCCGCCTTGGTGAAGAGGTGTGCATGGCGGCCGTTGCGCGCCGGCATGACGCAGTCGAACATATCCACGCCGCGCCACACCGCCTCGATGATGTTGCCGGGCGTACCGACGCCCATGAGATACCGGGGCCGATCCTTCGGCATATACTCCTCCACGGCCTCGATCGTGTCGTACATCTCCTGATGGCTCTCGCCGACCGCGAGACCGCCGATGGCATAGCCCGGAAGCTCCAGCTCCGCGATGGCCTTCATGTGCTCGACACGCAGGTCGGCATAGGTGCCGCCCTGATTGATGCCGAAGAGCATTTGCCCCGGGTTCACCGCGTCCGGCTCGGCGTTATACGCCGCCAGCGCCTTCTGGCATCGGACGAGCCAGCGGTAGGTACGCTGGCAGGAGCTTTCAAAGTACTCACGCGGCGACGGAATCTTCACGCACTCATCAAACGCCATGGCGATGTCGCTGCCGAGGTTTGCCTGAATCCGCATACTCTCCTCCGGGCCGATGAACAGCTTTCGCCCGTCCACATGGCTCTGAAAAGCTACGCCCTCTTCGGTGATCTTTCGCAGCCCAGCGAGAGAAAAGATCTGGAACCCGCCGCTGTCCGTCAGGATCGGCCCGTCCCAGGTCATGAATTTGTGCAGGCCGCCCAGCGATTTGATGAGCTCATCGCCCGGCCGGACATGGAGATGGTAGGTGTTCGACAGCTCGATCTGACAGCCGATGCCCTCGAGATCCTCCGCGGACAGCGCGCCCTTGATGGCCGCCAGCGTTCCGACGTTCATGAATACCGGCGTCTGCACCGTGCCGTGCGGCGTTGTCAGCTCGCCCCGACGGGCGTGTCCTTCTTCCTGTTTCAGTAATTTAAACATATTGTCCTCAATTTTTATAGTTATCGGATAAACATTGCATCGCCGAAGCTGAAGAAGCGATACTTTTCCCGCACCGCCGTTTCGTAGGCGTGCAGGATATTTTCGCGTCCGGCCAGCGCCGACACCAGCATGACGAGCGTCGAGCCCGGCAGGTGGAAGTTCGTCACGAGCGCGTCGATACATTTAAATTTATAGCCCGGATAGATGAAGATGTTTGTCCAGCCGGACGCGGCGGAAATCGAGCCATCCTCGCCGGCAAAGCTCTCGAGCGTGCGCGAGGACGTCGTGCCGACGGCGATCACGCGTCCGCCGCCTGCCTTGGTCTCGCGGATGATCTGCGCCGTCTCCTCCGGGATCGTGCAGAATTCCGAGTGCATCTCATGCGCCTCGACATCCTCCACCTTTACCGGGCGGAACGTACCGAGACCGACGTGCAGCGTGACAAAGCAGACCTTCACGCCCATGGCGCGGATGGAATCGAGCAGCTCGTTTGTAAAATGAAGCCCCGCCGTCGGTGCGGCCGCCGAGCCCGGCTCGCGGGCATAGACCGTCTGATACCGATTCGGGTCGTCCAGCTGCGCCTTGATATACGGCGGCAGCGGCATATGGCCGAGATGCTCCAGAATCTCCAGAAAAATTCCCTCATAGGAAAACCGCAGGATGCGATTGCCGTCGGGACAGACCTCCTCCACGACCGCCGTCAGTTCCCCGTCCCCGAAGGTCACTTCCGTGCCGGGGCGCATTTTCTTCCCGGGACGGCTCAGGCATTCCCAGCGTCCCTCCCCCAGATCCTTCAGCAAGACGACCTCCACCGCACCACCGGTGGGACGCGTACCGAACAGGCGCGCAGGAATGACCCGCGAGTCGTTCAGCACCAGGCAGTCGCCGGGACGCAGATAGGTCGGCAGGTCGTAAAAATGGCGGTGCTCGATCTCGCCGGTTTGCTTATCCAGCACCATCAGCCGGGACGAATCCCGTTTTTCCGCCGGCGTCTGCGCGATCAGCTCCTCCGGCAGGTCATACATAAAATCCGATGTTTTCAATGTCAATATGCTCCGTATTGCAGGTGAGTCCCGGTGTAATAAAAACCGAGGATCTCCTGATAGTTCTTGTTGTAGTAATGGGCCATGGCGTAGGCGCCCCACTGGCTCATGCCGACGTTGTGGCCCCAGCCATAGCGCGTGATGGTAAAGGTGTCCGCGGCGGCGTTGTAGGTCACGCAGTAGCGATAGCTGCACGCGGTGAAGCCGACCGCTTCCAGAAAGTCCCAGCGTCCGAAGCTCGTGCTCTGGCTGATCGTCGCCGTGCGGCCGTTCGTTCCCGTGATGGTGATGCTCTTTACGTTTCCGGTCGCGGGATAGGTCTGGATCTTGATGCCGTCTTTGGCGATTGTCGTGCTGCCAAGGCCGACATCCGCCGCCAGCGCTGTCAGCCTAGAATCGGTGCGGCTGAGCGTGATCGTATTCTGGTAGTTCGTCGCCTGACTGGCCGCCGCCTGTTCATAGGGGTCGATCTTTCCGATCAGGTAGCTGTAGCTCGTACCCCAGATATGCGCGGCATCCTCGGTCGCGCCGCCGTCACAAGCGGAGTAAAACGCCGTGCAGATGCGGTTTGTGCCGCCCGAATTATAGGTCAGATACACGCCCTCTGTGGCACTGACCGCCGCGTCCGTGGCGGAGAAATAGCTCTCGGAATAGGTCTTTCCCCGGCCGTAGTAGCACTGCGCGCTCGTGTCGTTCATGACATCGAAGCCATACTTGGAATAGGTCGTCCAGTCCGAGGCCATGACATAGCTTCGCGTCGCGACCGCCGCCGCCTTCAGCGTTTCCGCCGGCCACGTATTCGAGAACTCATACGGAATAACGCTCCTCACATAGTCCTCGATATTCACATAGCTGATGACGGAGATGTATCCGCTCGCGTTGTACGCCTGACGCAGCTCGAAATCGCCGAAATAGCGATAAGCGCCGTTGATCCTTGTGATCGCGGAGCCGGACGCCACGGGATGGATCGCAAGGTTTGCGTTCGTGGTATAGACCACGCTTCCGGACGCATTTTTCACCGTGAAGGTGCTGCCGTTCGTTGTGATAGTCAGCTTGGAGGAGCTGATCGTTCCGAGCTTATTGAACGAGCGGTCGGAGCTGAATGTGCCGTACTCAAACTGGCTGCCGGTCGTGTTTTCGAGCGTCACCGTCTGCACGGCCCGTTTATAGCTCTGTGTGTTGACGAGGATGCCGACGCGCACCGTCTCGGCCTTGCAGGCGATCTTGCTGCTCAGGAAACTCGCCGCCGTGGACGTATCCCCGCCGGACGAGCCGGGATCGTTTTCAGACCCCGAACCGGAATCCGCTCCCGCCGAGGCAAAGCGCTGGAAGATCGCCGCCGCCTCCGCACGGGTCGCATTGCTCTTCGGGCGGAAGCGATAACCGGAGCCGTCCTTCTCGCCGGTTATGACGCCGGCCTTCTGCATGGCGCTCACACCGGCAGCCGCCCAGGAGCTGATGCTGCTCTGATCCGTGAACGTCACCGCCGCGTTGTCGGTTTTGAGCGTGATGCCCGCTACGTCCGCATAGCCCGCCAGAAGCTTGCAGATCTGTTCACGGGTAATGTTCTGGTTCGGTGCAAAGGTTGTCGAGGACATACCGTCTATGATGCCCTTTTCATATCCCCAGATGATGTATCCCGCGTAGTACATACCGTAATCCACATCATCGAAGCAGTGATACGCCGGCTCGAGGTAATCCCCGAAAACATAGCCCGTGCTGCCGTTGTATTTCACCTTGTACCAATCCCCGGATTTCCCGGTGATGGTCACGGTCGTTCCGACGGTCAGCGTCGCCATGGCGGTGTATGACGTTCCCGCGCCGCTGCGGAGGTTCACCGCAGAGCCGGTGATTTTTCCCGCACACCACGCTTCCGGGTCAACGCCCGCATAGCGTCCCAGCACCGCGGCAAACATACCGCGGGTCATCGTGCCCGACGGCGTGAACGTCGTGGCCGAGGTGCCGTTAAAGAGGCCCTTTGACGCAACATAACGCACCGCGTCATAGTACCACGCAGAGGACGACACGTCCTGAAAGTCGCTGACGGAAACCGCAGCTGCCGGCTGAATCATCCCGGCCAGCAGGCAGACGCACAGCACCAGCACAACCATTATTCTGCTGATATGTATCTTTTGTGTCATCGGAAAACTCCCTGTTCCGCACCGATTAAGTTAGAATATTATCTTCCGTTGACCGGCTGAACAAAGTATGCTATACTTCACATAATTCGTTATACACTATAAACTAAAGAATGTCAAATCGCCGCGCTCACACGCGAAAACGCGGCTGCATACCATATATCAGGAGGTCAAGGAAATGAACAAGCTGAAAGTCGGCGTCATCGGCGGAACCGGTATGGTGGGACAGCGTTTTGTCTCGCTGCTCGCGGAGCATCCGTGGTTTGAGCTGACGGTGATCGCCGCCAGCGCCCGCAGCGCCGGAAAAACCTATGAGGAAGCCATCGGCGGCCGCTGGGCCATCGATGTACCCATGCCCGAATCCGCCAAGTCCATCGTCGTGAAGGACGCCGTGGCGGATATGGAAGCCATCGCCGCAGAGGTCGATTTCGTCTTCTCTGCCGTCGATATGAAGAAGGAAGAAATCGTCGCCTTCGAGGAGGCTTATGCCAAGCTCGAGTGCCCGGTCGTTTCCAATAACAGCGCTCATCGCTGGACGCCGGACGTGCCGATGGTCGTTCCCGAGATCAACCCCCAGCATCTGGAGGTCATTCCTGCTCAGCGTAAACGTCTCGGCACCAAGCGCGGCTTCATCGCCGTCAAGTCCAACTGCAGCCTGCAGAGCTACGTTCCCGCTCTTCATCCCCTGAAGGATGAGTTCGGCCTGAACAAGGTGCTCGTATGCACCTATCAGGCCATCTCCGGCGCCGGCAAGACCTTTGAGAGCTGGCCCGAGATGATCGACAACGTCATTCCCTATATCGGCGGCGAAGAGGAAAAATCCGAGCAGGAGCCACTGAAGCTGTGGGGCCGCGTGGCAGACGGCGTCATCGAAAACGCCTCTTCTCCCGCCATCACCGCGCAGTGCCTGCGCGTTCCCTGCTCCAACGGACACATGGCCGCCGTTTTCGCAAGCTTTGACAGAAAGCCCACCCGCGATGAAATTCTCGAGCGCTGGGCAAGCTTTGCCGGCCGTCCCCAGGAGCTGGGTCTTCCCTCCGCGCCCAAGCAGTTCCTCCAGTACTTTGAAGAGGACAATCGTCCCCAGACCCGGCTTGACCGTATGCGCGAGGGTGGCATGGGCGTCAGCATCGGCCGTCTGCGCGAGGATACGCAGTACGACTACAAGTTCGTCTGCCTGAGCCACAACACGCTGCGCGGCGCAGCCGGCGGCGCGGTGCTGCTCGCCGAGCTTCTTACCGCCGAGGGCTGGTTCAACCGCTGAGACCTCTTTTATATTATTCAACCCAGGATACCGCAGGCAGATCGCCTGCGGTATTTTGCGTTTAGGAGGAATCTTTTTGAAAGCACCTCTCTTCACCGGCGCCGCCACGGCCATTGTCACCCCCTTCCGGGACGACGAGCTCGATCTCGATGCGTTTTCGCGCCTGATCGAAGCGCAATATGACGGCGGCGTATCCGCCCTCCTCGTATGCGGCACGACCGGCGAGGCGGCAACGCTTACCTCCGCCGAAAAGGAAACGCTTCTCCGTCATGCCGTCCGGCAGAATGACGGGCGGATGAAGATTTTCGCGGGCATCGGCTCCAACAACACCAAAGAAGCGCTCGAAAATGCAAAGCTCGCTTCGGACTGCGGAGTGGACGGCGTCATGATGGTGACGCCGTACTACAACAAATCCACGCAGGCCGGGCTCGTGGAGCATTTCACCTATGTAGCCGACCGGATCGACCGGCCCCTCGTACTATATAATGTACCGACCCGCACCGGCATCGGCATCGAGCCGGAAACCTATGCCATTCTCGCCGAGCATCCCAACATAAACGGCGTGAAAGAAGCCTCCGGCAGCATCGGCGCTTTTGCCAGAGCCAAAGCACTCTGCGGCGACCGGCTGAATTTCTGGAGCGGCAACGACAGCGACACGGTCGCCATGATGGCGCTCGGCGCAAAAGGCGTCGTTTCCGTTGCCTCAAACCTCGTACCCGAGACGGTCAGCCGCCTTTGCGCGCTGTGTGAAACGGGCGATTATCGCGCTGCTGCCGCGCTGAACGAGCGGTATATGGAGCTTTTCTCCGGCCTGTTCTGCGAGGTGAACCCCATCCCGGTCAAAACCGCCATGGGGCTTCTCGGTCTGTGTACGGCCGATATGCGCCTGCCGCTTGTCCCGATGGGCGCGGAGCACAAAAAACAGCTTGCCGGCATTCTTGCGCGCTGCGGATTCGTCATGTAAAAACGGGAGCGTCCTCCGGGACGCTCCCGCTTTTTTCAGCGCTCGTTTCCGATTACACCGTCATTGTCATTGACACGGCCTTCCGCGCCGGTGCGCGTATCATCGGTCATGTCATTCACCGCATTGCCGACACCCTTGGCCGCGTCATCCACCGCGTTGCCGACACCGCCCACGACGTCGCCGACCGCGTTGGCCGCGCCGCCGACAACCGAGCCAGCCGCATCGCCGACATCCTCCACGGCGTCGCCCACGGCGCCGCCGACGGTATTGTCACGATCCGTCGTGCCGGGCGTATTCGTGGCGGACGGTCTGTTCGTCGCGGACGGGCTGTTCGTTGCCTGCGCCGCAGTACCGGGCGTCACGCGCGCTTCTTCCACATTGCCGGTACGGTTCGTGCCGCAGGCTGTCAGCACAGACAACAGCAGAACCGCCGTCATAATCACAGAAATTATGGATTTCATATCCTGCCTCCGATCAATTTTGTTGCGATGCTAGTATGACCCGATTATCGCCCAAAATTACATACGGAATTTTTTGGCGAAAAAACGCCCGCCGAAGCGGACGTTTTTTTAATTATGTTTTTGTTTCAGATCACGCCCGCCAGAACCAGGGCCAGCAGGACAAAGCTCACAAGCAGCACCGCGGAAACGGCGATCACGCCGACCTTCGCGCCGCCCTTGCCGGAAGCACTGGCTTCGACGAGATTGGCCTTGCGAAGCGCGGTCACGATGGGCTTATACAGCAGCATCGAAAGCGTCGCGTTAATGCCGCCCTTGAGAAGGTTGAACGGCAGGAACACGGGGATGAGCATACTGACAACGACATCGCGGGGAACCTTCATATACAGCGGCGTGATGAGCCAGTTCCAAAGCAGCATAATCACCGTCATGCAAAGGATGCCGGACACGAGACCGATAATCGCGCCTTTCATATTGTGATGACGGCGATAGATCCCCGCCGCCACGCAGGAAAAGGCACAGCTTGACAGGATGTTCATAATCAGGCCGATGACGCCGGTGCTGCTGACGGTCAGCATTTCGATCAGGGACACGATGACCGAGATCACGATCGCCGTGATGGGGCCCATCATAAAGCCGCCAATGACGATCACAACATCTTTCAGGTCAAACGACAGGAAGCCGGAGACCGTCGGAAAGACTTGCGAAATGAGATTCGCCACAAAGGCGATCGCGCAGAGCATACCGACGGTTGCGACCGTCTTTGCGCTGATTTTGGATGTGCCGGGGTTTTTCATGTTTCCTCCAGTGTCTTATAATTTTAGGGCAAAAAAATGCACCCGGAATTCCTTCCGGGCGTACAGAAAAATGAGACGGAACACGGCAAAACAGCCTTTACTGCATCCATGCACGTCTGTCCTCTTCCATCCAGACTGTAACTGTCGGCGCCGTAGTTTCAACGGCTCAACGCTTTCGCGCTCGCGGGCTTTACCGCCGGTGGGGATTTTCACCCCGCCCTGAAGACAAGTACATTATATCACCCTGCGCGAAAAATGCAATACCCTGCCGCACACTTTCTCCTGTCTTTTTCTCAAAAGCATGATATAATCATCCCATGAACATTCAATCAACGATAAAAAACACCTGCTGCTTCACCGGTCACCGGCCGGGAAAGCTGCCGTGGAAAAACGATGAAACCGACCCGAACTGCCGTGCTCTCAAGCGTGTGCTCGCCGATGTGCTGGCCGAGCTTTACGAGGACGGCTACCGCTGTTTTATCTGCGGCATGGCTGCCGGGGCGGATATCTATTTCGGCGAGGCTGTCCTCGCCCTGCGGAGCAAGCATCCGGACGTGATCCTGGAGGCCGCCGTCCCCTATCTCGGGCAGGAACGGCGATGGAACAGCGCCTGGCGGCAGCGCTATTACCGGCTCGCCGGAGAATGCGACCGGACGACCGTCCTGCATCAGGAACGCACCCCGCACTGCATGATGGATCGCAACCGCTACATGGTCACGCACTCCTCCCTGCTGATTGCCGTATACGACGGACGATCCGGCGGAACGAAGAATACCATCCGCCTGGCGGCGGAGCATGGCCTGCAGATCATCGAACTGCCGCTGGAGGGATTATGCGCCGACGAGGCTTGAAAACAAGCCGCTGTCCCCTGTTCCGCTCTTTCGCAAATATTATCCCATTTTCAACAGAACTTTGTTGAAATCTTATCATTTGAATGCTATAATGAGGCGTAAAACTGTAAATAGGAGGTGAGCTTATGACGGAAGAACGTGTTCCCCTGATCGAACTGAAAAACATCACCAAGATCTTCCCCGGCGTCAAGGCCCTGTCCGATGTCTGCTTTACGCTTTATCCCGGCGAATGCCACGCTCTATGCGGCGAGAACGGCGCAGGCAAATCGACGCTGATAAAGGTCATGACCGGCGCCCATCAGGCGGACGGCGGTGAGTATTTCATCGACGGCAAACCCGTACATATCAGCTCAACACAGGAAGGCATCGCCCTCGGCGTGTCCTGCGTCTATCAGGAGCTCTCGATCGCTCCCCAACTGGATGTTGCCAAGAACCTTTACATCGGCAACCTTCCCATGAAGGGCAAATTTATCGATCACAAGAAGCTCTACAAGGATTCTGCGGAGATTTTGTCTCAGTTAGGAATGAACATCTCTCCCAAGACCATCGCCGGTGATCTTTCTGTCGGCCAGCAGCAGATGATCGAGATCGGGCGCGCGCTCACCCGAAACGCCCGCTGCATCATCATGGACGAGCCCACCTCTTCCCTGTCTGAAGCGGAAACCGAAACGCTTTTCAAAATCATCGACATCCTGCAGAAACGCGGCATCGCCATCATCTACATCAGCCATAAGCTCGATGAGGTCATGCAGCTTTCCGACCGCATCACGGTCATCCGCGACGGGCAGAACATCATCACGATGAACACCGCCGACGCCACGCAGGAAATGCTCATCACCAATATGCTCGGCCGCGAGCTTGACACCATGTACGACAAGCAGACGATCGAGTTCGGCGACACGGTGCTCTCCGTAAAGAACCTCACCTCGCCCGGCGTGTTCGAGAACATCTCCTTTGATGTCCGCGCCGGTGAGACCGTCGGCTTCTTCGGTCTGGTCGGCGCCGGCCGAAGCGAGATCATGCGGGCCATTTTCGGCGTTGACAAATACGCCGAAGGCTCCGTCACCATCGGCGGCGAACCGCTGAAGCCCGGCAACCCCTCCGCGGCCATCGAGGCCGGCATCGGCTTCTGCACCGAGGATCGCAAAAAAGAGGGTCTGATGCTCCGTCTGAGCATCCTGCTCAACATGACGCTCGTCAAGCTTCCCAATATCTCCTCCGTCGGCGTCATCGACCGCAAAAAGCAAAAGGAGCTCGGCGACCATTATGTGGACGCCATCAGCATCAAGACCCCCTCGCTCGCGCAGCTTGCCGGCAATCTCTCCGGCGGCAACCAGCAGAAGGTCGTCGTTGCCAAGTGGCTGATGATGAACCCGAAGGTTCTCATCGTCGATGAGCCCACCCGCGGTATCGACGTCGGCTCCAAGGCCGAGATCTACAGCCTGCTCACCGAGCTTGCCAAGCAGGGCGTGGCCGTCATCGTCGTCTCCTCCGAGATCGAGGAGATCCTCGGCACCTGTGACCGCGTCATCACCATCTGCGAAGGCAAAATGACCGCTGATTATCAGGCCAAGGGACTCGAGGCCGAAACCGTTCTGGCCGCCGCGCTCGGCCACACAGACTACAAACGGGAAGGAGGCGCAGAGGCATGACAAAGCTGAAAAACGGCTGGAAAAAATTCATGAGCCTGAACGGCGCTTCCATGTTCATCGCCATGCTGGTGGTCATTGTGGTGTTCGAGATCATCCAGCAGGTCACCAAGCATCCCGGAGGCCTTGCGTTCTTTACGGCGAATAACCTTATGGGCATCCTGCGTCAGCAGACCTACATCGGCATCATCGCCTTCGGCCTGACCCTCGTCATGATCACCGGCAACATCGACCTCTCGGTCGGCAGTATGCTGACATTCCTCTGCTGCGTCTGCGCGAAGATCATGATGGCAACCGACAACGGCTTCCTCGGCTTCTTCGGCACCATCGCCATCGGCGCCGTCTGCGGCCTGGTGAACGGCCTGCTCGTCAGCTATGTGAAGCTCAACTCCTTTATTACCACGCTGGGTACCAGCTCCATCTTCACGGCGCTGGCGCTGCGGCTCTCCTCCGGTACGGTGCTGGTCATCCCCAACGACTGCTCGAAGTTCTTCCAGTTCCTGGGTACCGCCACGTTCGGCCCCATCCACATCCTGATTGTCTGGTTTGTGATCGTGGCCGTCGTTCTGGGCCTTATCCTCTCCCGCACCGTGTTCGGCCAGCAGCTATATGCGATCGGCTCAAACCCCATAGCCGCCCGCTTCTCCGGCATCAAGTCCAAGCGGAACATCGCCATCAGCTATGTGATCACCGGCGCCTGCGTCGGCCTGTCCGCGGCGGTCATGATGGCAAACGTCCTCAGCTCCAACCCGCAGGCCGCTTCCGGTAAGGAAATGGAGATCATCCTCGCCATCGTGCTCGGCGGCGTGTCCGTCACCGGCGGCAAGGGTTCCGTCTGGGGCACCATTATCGGCGTCATGTTCTACGGCGTTCTGTCCGCAGGCTTCACGCAGATGAACCTGTCCATCTACATCCAGTGGGTCATCATGGGCGCCATCATGGTTCTCGCCCTGTCCCTGGACGTTCTGAAAGAAAGGGGGATCAAGCTGTGGAAAAAGAAGTAAAAGATCTGGCCCGCCGCAATCAGACGACCCGGCTTATCAAGGACAACAACTCCGTCCTGATCCTCGCGCTGCTGCTTTTCGTCTGCTTTGTCTTTGTGGACGGCTATGCCAACGGCTTCTATAACGTCATCGTATACTCCAGCATTTACGGCGCTATCTGCATCGGTCTCGGCCTTGTCATGATCACCGGCAACATCGATCTGTCCGTCGGTTTTCAGGCCGGCCTCGCCGGCGTCACAACGGTTCTGATGTTCAACGGCGTTTATCAGGTGACGAACGGAGACGCGGTTCTTGCGCTGATTATGGGCATTCTGGCCGCTTTTGTTGTGGGCGCGCTCACCGGTCTGCTGAACGGCTTTGTTGTCGCCAAGGTCGGCGTTTCGCCGCTGATCGCTACCATCGCCACGAACTACCTGTTCAAGGGCCTTGTCTTCAACTTTGCGAAAAGCTCCTATGCTCCCGCAGACGCTGAGATCGTCAAGACCATCGCCAAAACCAAGATCTTCGGTCTGCGCTGGCTGACGCCTTCGGTCATCCTGTTCGTGGTGATCGTCGTCCTGGTCGGTCTCTGGATGTATAAGACCCGCTTCGGCAACAACCTCTACATCGTGGGCGACAACCCCGAAGCCGCGGCCTACTCCGGCATCTCCGTATCCAAGACCGTCCTCACCACCTATGTGCTCTGCGGCCTGTTTGCGGCCCTCTCCGGCATTCTGATGGTCTCCTTTGACGGCTACGCGATCTACACGCAGGGCAACTCCCTGTCCACCTTCCCCATCTCCTGCGTCGTCATCGGCGGCATCAAGATGTCCGGCGGCAAGGGCACGGTCGTTCATATGCTGCTGGGCGTTGTCATCATGCGCGCCATCTCCACCATGATGAGCACCATGTTCCTGAGCACGGATATGGTGAACTTTATCACGGGCCTGCTGCTGATCGTCGTTCTCGTCATCGACCGCTTCACCAGCTCCAAGGAGACCGAATAATTTGTTGAATCGCCCGAAAACGGGATTCAAAAAAATTTTCCAATTATGAAAGGAATGGAAATGATGAAAAATCTCAAGAAAATCCTTGCTTTCGCTCTGGCTCTGTGCATGGTTCTGGCTTTCGCCGCCTGCGGCAGCAGCAAGACCGACACCGCTTCCGGCGACACCGCTGCGGCGGAAGGCCTGAAGGGCAAGACCATCGGCTATGTCACCATCAGCTCTGCTGCTCCCTGGGGCGGCCGTATCGACTCCACGCTTGCCCAGCTCGTTCCCGAGGCCGGCGCCACCTATCGCAACCTCGACGCGCAGACCGATACCGCGAAGGTCGCTGAGTACTGCCAGCAGATGATCGACGCGGCGGTTGACGCCCTCATCATCTTCGGCGGCGACCCCAACGCCAATGTGGACATCGTAAAGTCCGCTGCGGAAGCCGGTATCCCCGTCTTCATGGCCGCTCTTGACGTTGCCGAGGCCGGCCGTCAGTATGTCAAGGCCTGCGTCGGCCCTGACCAGGAGCAGATGTGCTATGAGATCGGTCAGTATGTCATCGAGCAGAACGGCGCTGACGCCGGCGCCAAGGTCGTGCAGATCTCCGGCGTGCCCTTCCTGGACGACTACATCCAGCGCGAGGCCGGCTTTAACCGCGCCATGGCGGAGACCAACTACAACGTGCTCGAGGCTGACTACGCTTACTCCAGCCGTTCTGACGCCAAGACCTTCATGGAGAACCACATCACTGCCGAGGGCGATACCATCGACATTGTCATGGGTTATGACGATGACCTGACCATGGGCGCTGTGGCCGCTATCGAAGAGGCCGGCCTCACCGACAGCATCAAGGTCTACTCCCTCACCGGCCAGAACGACGCCATCCAGGCTGTTGCCGACGGCAAGATGGAGCTCACCGTCATGAACCGCGCTGACGGCATTGCTGCCGAGCTTGTCAACGCCATGAACGAGTACTTCACCACCGGCGAGACCGAGTACTATCACTACACCGAGCTGACCTACATTGACTCCTCCAACGTCAATGACTACATCGGCAAGGGCGAGTTCTGATTAATACGCAAACAAAAATGCCTCCGCTTCGGCGGAGGCATTTTTTGTTCCGGGTGATCTCAAAAGAACAGCTTTCGTTCCATCATTTCCCGGGCGGAACGGTTGATCGCGAGGAAAATCAGCATACCGCCGAATATGGCCAGCGCCACCAGTGGATAAAAGGACCAGCCGATAAACGCAAGCTCAAAGGTCACGCTCATCAGGTATTCCATCAGCACCATGAACGCGCCGGTCAGAATGAATGCTCCGCCCCATATATAGAGCTTCCCTTTCCGCACATAGTACAGCAAGGTCACGACCGCGCAGGTTATGAGGCAGAACCCGCCCGTGACCGGGAACGCGAAGCTCAGAAACCAGCTTCCGTCCGTGACGAGATCAATATAGAGCAGGTACAGCGCTGCCGCCGCAAAACCGCATGGAACAAAAATGACCGGATTCGGCCGGCGAAACCAGAGCGGCAGGGCGAAAACAACGTAACCGACGATCAGCGCGCCAGCCACAAACCCGGCCCAGCTCATCCGTCCATCCGTCTGCCAGTCCGACAGGAAGCTGATGAACATCGGAATGAAAAACAGGATCAGGATCGCCCCGTTGAAGGCTTTCGACCTCGCCTTTGTTTTCGGGATGCGGTTGGGCGGATATAAGGGCGCCGCCTCCTCCCGTTTCAGCGCCGGATGGTAAACCACCGTATCGCACAGCGGACATTGTTTCTCGGTGTCCGCAAGCCGGACGCCGCAGTTTACACAAAACATGGCAGTATTCCTCTCAATTCCGATTGCTCTCCACCGTCACGGGCAGCCCCATATCCCGCAGAACCGCAAAGAAATGGCGTTCAAGCTCCGCATCGCGGATATTCCGGATGAAATTGACATAGATCGTATCGTCATAGGACAGCACGCCGCAGTTATACGGCGCCGCAGCCTGCACGCCAAGCACAAAATCCATGCGCCGAATATACGGCTTCATCGCATCCGGCAGCTTCACCGCGCCCAAATTGGACAGGGTCAGGCACGCCTTTTTCTCCCCGACGCTGTCAAAAATCGCCTTCATGACGACATTTTTGATCGGCAGCGGTACCAGGCGTACCAACGGATTTCGCTCGTCATTCACGTTCGTTGCGATCATGCTGCTCATATGCTTGGGCGTTATTTCGGCGCCCATTTTGTGTTCGACGACCCTGCAAATTTCATCAAAGGTGTATGTTCCGAGACGCGGATCGATCTCCGGGATCGTGTACAGCGCGAAATTCCGCAGTGTTTGACTCGGAAACAACTGCCGCAGATTGACCGGGATCAGAACCTTGATGCGCTTTTGCTTTTTTACGGCGGGCGTTTTCTCGTTCTGCAGTTCGATCAGCGCCTTCATCATGACCGCACTCAAAAACACCGTCAGCGTAGCCTTGTAATGATGCGCCAGTGCCAGCGTCTCCTGCACCGGCAGCTGAAAACAGGTCAGGTGCAGAAAGCCGTCCGTCTGGGGTACGCCGCTCATGTGCCACGCGTTGGTGTCCTTTCGGCTGAGCGGCACATTCCCCGCATACCGGGGAAACGAATCCTCCAGCTCCTCCGGCTGCGGGAGCTGCTTTCTGTCCAGAACGCCGTGTTCCGCCGGTATGGATATGCCGTACTTTTGCACCAGATACTCCGCGGTCAGTGTTTTCAGAAAAATAAGCGCGCCGGTACCATCGGTCAGGGAATGAAAAAACTCGACCGCAATACGGTCGCGGTAGGCAATGACGCGAAACGCACACTCCCGCATTTCGCTCCCACTCATAAACGGCAGCGGATAGCTCTGCTCCTCTTTGATTTCCGGAGCCGCTTCCACCTGCTGCAGATAGTACCAAAACACGCCCCGTCTGAGCCTTGCGGCGATGGAAGGGAATCGATTGACGGTTACGTCCAGAGCAGATTGGAGTATATCGGCATCCACCTCTTCGCAGAGGGTTACCGACTGCCGGAATACATTGCTCCAGTTTCTGCGCCGCGCCGCGGGATAAATTTTCGCCGCGTTGTCCAGACGCACCCAATGTAATGGTTTTTTCATGGTCGGTATGTCTCGCTATTGCTTTCAATGTCTTGAGTAAGAAAATGCCCCCGAAAACAGAGCGTTTTCGAGGGATATTGGTGGACGATACAAGACTCGAACTTGTGACCTCCCGCACGTCAAGCGGATGCGCTACCAGCTGCGCCAATCGTCCGTATTCATTTTCAAGCAAGAATTAGTCTATCACAAAGACGCGGTAAAGTCAAGTATATTTTTACTTTTTTCGGATATTTTAGTATCGGTTACGAAAAGAAAAACCTGACCGCTTGGGTCAGGTTTTTGGAGCGGGCAACGAGGCTCGAACTCGCTACCTCCACCTTGGCAAGGTGGCGCTCTACCGGATGAGCTATGCCCGCAGAAAGTGGAGGCGCCACCCGGATTTGAACCGGGGAATCGGGGATTTGCAGTCCCCTGCCTTACCACTTGGCTATGGCGCCGAAAAAAAGCTGGTGCCTGGGGTCGGAATCGAACCAACGACACGCGGATTTTCAGTCCGCTGCTCTACCAACTGAGCTACCCAGGCACACAAAGGGGTAATGGAGCGGGCAACGAGGCTCGAACTCGCTACCTCCACCTTGGCAAGGTGGCGCTCTACCGGATGAGCTATGCCCGCAAAATGGCGACCGAGAAGGGACTTGAACCCTCGACCTCCGGCGTGACAGGCCGGCGTTCTAACCGACTGAACTACTCGGCCAGATTGGTGGGAACAACAGGACTCGAACCTGTGGCCCCCTGCTTGTAAGGCAGGTGCTCTAACCAGCTGAGCTATGCTCCCATGCGCTCATTTGAGCCCCCGCTCTTCAAATCGGCTTTGCCATTATAATTCATACAGAAGCATTTGTCAACACAAATTTGCTTGGTTTTAGAATTTTTTGGATTATGCCTCTTCTTCCGCGGGAACCAGCCCGCTTTCTCCATCCAGCTTGTCAAAGACGATGGAATACCCGTCCGCGCCAAACTGAAGGCTGCGCTTCACCCGGCTGATGGTCGCACTGGAAGCGCCGGTCTCCGCGAGGATGTCGTTATAGATGTAGCCCTGATTCAGAAGCCAGGCAACATGGAACCGCTGCTCCATCGCCTGCAGCTCCGTAACCGTACACAGATCATCAAAAAACTTCATGCAGTCCTCTTCCGTCTCCAGAGCGAGGATCGCCTTATACATCATTTCAAAACGGGGCTTACGATTGATCTTGTTCATTTTCTTCCCCTTTCGGTTACTAATATCGATATTTTACAGCATTAAAGTTAAAAAGTAAAGACAAAAGTACATATTCTTCCGATTTGTTCTGGCATAAGCATATTAGGTATGATATAATGTTGTCAAAGAAAGGATGTGATCCTATGAACATGATTGCAGTATGGATTTTTATGGCTGTTTTGTTCCTGGTTATCGAGCTTTTAACCGTTGGAATGGTCTCGATCTGGCTTTTCGCCGGCTCGCTGGCGGCGCTTCTGACCGCTGCCATCCGCTTGCCGATATGGCTTCAGATCGTCGTCTTTCTCGTGGTCTCCTGCGTCTGCTTCGTTCTCCTTTATCCCCGCCTCAAGAAGTTTGTACGCAAAAACCATCAGGCCACGAACGCGGATATGGCGCTTGGCAAAACCGCCGTCGTCGTGCGGCGCATCGACAACATCGAGGGGACTGGCGCCGTCTCCATCGACGGAAAAACATGGTCTGCCCGCTCTGCCGACGACTCGGCGATCGAACCCGGCACCTATGTGACGGTGGATCGTATTCAGGGCGTTAAGCTGATCGTATTCCCTCTTTCCGACAACTGACAAACCCTAAGGAGGTATTATCATGGGTTACATCATTACATTGATTATCATTCTTCTCGTTGTGATCGCGCTCATTCGCAATATCCGCATCGTGCCGCAGGCACGCGCCTGTGTGGTGGAGCGCCTCGGTGCATACAGCGCCACCTGGAACACGGGGCTCCATATCAAGATCCCCCTCGTCGAGCGCATCGCCAAGAATGTCTCGCTCAAGGAGCAGGTCGCGGACTTCCCTCCCCAGCCGGTGATCACGAAGGATAACGTCACCATGCAGATCGACACGGTCATCTATTTCCAGATCACTGACCCGAAGCTGTATGCCTACGGCGTGGAAAATCCCATGCTCGCGATTGAGAACCTGACCGCCACCACGCTGCGAAACATCATCGGCGAGCTGGAGCTCGACGAATCGCTTACGAGCCGCGACACCATCAACACCAAAATGCAGCAGATTCTGGACGAGGCCACCGACCCCTGGGGCATCAAGGTCAACCGCGTGGAGCTCAAAAACATCATGCCGCCCAAGGAGATCCAGAACGCCATGGAGAAGCAGATGAAGGCCGAGCGCGAACGCCGTGAGGCCATCCTGCGTGCGGAGGGTGAAAAGCGCTCCGCCATTCTGGAAGCCGAGGGCGAGAAAGAATCCGCCATCCTGCGCGCCGACGCAAAGAAGCAGGCCGAGATTCTGGAGGCCGAAGGCAAGGCGCAGGCCATCCTCGCGCTGAACCGCGCCACCGCCGAGGGCATCAAGCTCCTGAACGATGCCGCTCCCTCCGATCCCGTTGTCCAGCTGAAGGCCCTTGACGCCTTCTCGGCCGCCGCAAACGGCCGGGCAACCAAGATCATCATCCCCTCCGAAATTCAGGGCCTGGCCGGCCTTGCAACTGCCTTCAAGGAGGTCATGGTCGATCCGTCCGCCCAGACTGCCGCGACAGCTCCCGCCCCGTCAAAAGGCCCTCTCGGGAAAAAATAACACGGCCCAAAAACCATAATGAAGGCGTGCAGGCTTCCAAACCTGCACGCCTTGTTTCATTCTTCATCCCCCACCGGTTCATCCGGCTCGGCGACCGGCTCCGCCTCCGGGGGCGCCGTCGGATCCGGGGTCGGTTCGGGCGTGGGCTCCGGCGTCGGTTCCGGGGTCGGCTCCGGCGTGGGTTCCGAGGTCGGCTCCGGCGTCGGCGTCGCCGCCTCCCGGAATACCGCATACAGCGTGTGATTTTCCTTCACATCGGTGAATGTAAACATATCCGAGAGCGGAGCGCTGAACCCGTCGATCTTCAGCTCGCTCAGCTCATACCCGCTGTCCGGAACGATCTGGAAGCTGATATCCTTCCCCTCTTCCACCGACACCGCGCCGCCCGGGCTTACGCTGCCGCCGGAACCGGCGGTGACGGTGACCGTATAGGTGGCCGCTGCGGCAGGGGCCTTTGTCTCTTCGGCTTTGGAGGTTTCCGCCGCAAGGGAATCTTCCTCAACCGGCTCCGGCGTGACCGTAACCGAGGCAGTCTCGGTGGTCGGCGCAGAAGTTGGCCGGGCTGTGTCATTACTGCTGCTTCCGCCAGCCATCCGAACGAGCAGAATAACGCCGCCCACAATGACTACCATCAGCAAAATGGCCGCCCATTTCAGGCTCGTTCCGGGGCCGTTTCTACGGGAGGGAGGATTGTCCTCATAATTCTCCGCGCTGTCCGGCGTCACATAGACCTTCGGCCTCGGCTGCGCCACCACGACCCGCGGACGCTCCGGCGCGGCATAGCGGGGATCGTTGGGATCCATTTTCGGCGTCGGCGGCTCCGGTTCCGGCAGCGTTTCCTCTTCCGTCTCCGCGCCCGGAACTTCGTGCCGTCCGCGCTCCGGGTCGGTCGAGCGCCGCGGCACATAGCCCGACACGCTCGCACCGAACGCATCCGGCTCCAGAAGGTCTTTGCCGTCCAGCGCGCCGGTCACACGGTCATCAAGCGACTCGTTATCGTCGTCCAGAAAGGCCGCGAAATCGAACTCACGGCCGCCACGGCCGCTCTCCTTTCGCCAGTCCGGTTCCCCGGGGCCGTTATCTTTTATAAAATCGAAATCATCAAATGCCATTTTGTCTACCCTTTTGAAAACAGATATGGTACAATATCGGATGTTATATTTTATGGATCGGAGGATCTCACCATGAGCAAAACCGCGCTCGTGACCGGCGCATCCCGCGGCATCGGAGCCGCCACCGCCCGGCGTTTGGCCGCCGACGGCTGGGATGTTATCATCGGCTACAACGAATCCGGGGAAAAAGCGCTTGCACTCGCGGAGGAGCTGCACGCACGCGCCATCCGCGCCGACGTGCGCGTCCCGGAGCAGGTGGACGCGATGTTTGAACAGGCCGGCCCGGTCGATCTTCTCATCTGCTGTGCCGGAATCGCGGATTTCAATCTCCTGACCGATGTGGACGAGGCGCTGTGGCGTGATATTCTCTCAACCAACATCGGCGGCGTATACCGCTGCTGCCGCGCAGCGATCCCTTACATGGTTCACCGGAAAGCAGGCTGCATCCTCCTGACCTCCTCCGTCTGGGGACGCTACGGCGCCTCCTGCGAGGCGGCCTATTCCGCCTCCAAGGCCGCGATCATCGGCCTCACCATGGCGCTGGCCAAGGAGCTGGCCCCCTCCGGCATCCGAGTCAACTGTGTCGCACCGGGCGTCATCGAGACCGATATGCTCACGCAATTCGATTTTGTCGATCCGGAGGAGCTCACACAGGACGTGCCGCTCGGACGGCTCGGAAAGCCGGAGGACGTTGCCGAGCTGTTTGCGTTCCTCGCCTCCGACCGCGCCTCCTATATCACCGGCCAGACCATCGGCTGCGACGGCGGCTACGGGATGTAGGTCAGATTCCGGCGAGATGCAGGCACAGATACGCCGCAGGGATGGAGAACAGCATACTGTCCATCTTGTCCATAATGCCGCCATGCTCGGGCATCAGGCTGCCGTAGTCCTTTACCCCGGCCATGCGCTTTATGAGCGACGCCGCCAGATCGCCGACCTGGCCAAAGCTGCTCGCAACCAGCGCAATGATCATGCAGGTGAGCGCCGGCACGGGATAGAAGCTCTTGAGAATCAGGGAAATCAGGAAACCGGCCAGCACGGAAAACACCGCCCCGATGATAGCCCCCTCCCAGGTTTTATTCGGGCTGACACGCGGGGAAAGCTTGTGCTTTCCGCAGAGCTTTCCGCCGATGAGCGCCATGCTGTCGCAGGCCCAGCCGCCGAGGATCGCAAGCAGCATCACCGGAAGCCAGATATCCGATGCCGCAGCATACAGTATAATCGCATAAAAAGCAAACGGCCAACCCAGCACGAACACGTTGCCCACCGCGAACTTCGCGCCCTTGTCCGGCTGCAGAATGCCCCAGAACATGGCCGCGAATACCGCCAGCGCATACAGTACGCACATCCACAGAGGCTCGACACGGAACCAGCACAGGACGCCCTGCGCCGCGATATACACTGACAAAAGCGCCCGCGAGATCGGGTAGCCCGCCTCTTTCAGCACCTCTTGAAGCTCAAAGGCGGACATGATTCCGAGCGCCACGAAAAACAACACACGCGTGGGGCGGCTCAGCAGAACGCAGGCGCCCGTCACCAGGACGATCAGCGCCGCAGGCAGCAGGCGTTTTTTTATATTCATCCGTATCACCTCATTGCTGCTATTATAGTCTCTTTTGCCGCTGTTTACAAGAAAAACCCATCGGGAAGCCCGATGGGTTTTGTCGCTTTTACAGCAGCCGGATGCCCGCCGCCTCACAGGCGGCATAGGTCACCTCGTCCCAGACGCCGCACTGCACCTCACCGATATGGGCGCAGCCCATCAGCAGCATACACACGCGGGACTGGCCGATACCGCCGCCGATGGTCAGCGGAAGCTCGCCCGCCAGAAGCGCACGGTGGAACGGCATCGTCCGGCGGTCATCGCACCCAGCAATGGTCAGCTGGCGATCCAGGCTCTCCGGATCCACGCGGATGCCCATCGAGGAAATCTCAAAGGCGCGGTCGAGGACATGGTTCCGGAACAGGATGTCCCCGTTCAGTTCCCAGTCGTCATAGTCGGGTGCGCGGCCGTCATGCGGCTTGCCGGATCGGAGCTTTTTGCCGATCTGCATCAGAAAGACGGTATCATGCTCCCGGGTGATCTCGTTCTCCCGTTCGGACGGGGTGAGCTCCGGATACATATCCTCGAGCTCCTGCGTTGTGATGAAAAACACATCGCGGCTGAGCTCGGTCTTGATATCGGGAAACTCCCAGCGCACCTCATCGCAGGTCATGCAGATCGCGCTGACGATGCGGCGCACCGTGTCCTTCAGGTAGTCAAAATTGCGGTCGGACGCCGTGATGACCTTCTCCCAGTCCCACTGATCGACATAGACAGAGTGCAGGTTATCGAGCACGGTCTCATCGCGGCGGATGGCGTTCATATCGGTATACAGGCCGTTGCCCTCCCGGAAATCATACGCTCGCAGCGCCCAGCGCTTCCACTTGGCGAGCGAGTGCACGACCTGATACTCCCCTTCCCCGGTGGCGGGAACGTCAAAGGAGACCGGGCGCTCGACACCGTTCAGGTTGTCGTTGAAGCCCGTGTCGGCCCGGACGAACAGCGGCGCGGAAACGCGCTTGAGGTTCAGCGCCGCCTTCAGGTTGTTCTGGAAACGGGACTTGATAAATTCAATGCAGCGCTGCGTATCATACACGCTCAGCATTGTTTTATAGCCCTCGGGAATTGTAAGCATAAAAACCTCCTCCACTCAGCGAACGCTGAACAGCATCTCGCCGTAGGACGGATACGGCCAGTACTCCGCGCCGGTCAGCGTCTCCATCTCGTCCACATAAATCCGCAGCTCGTTCATGCCTCCGAGGATCTCGTCGCGGCAGAACAGGGACAGCTCCTCGCAGGAGGTGATGCCCGCAGATTCGACGATCGCATCCTCCAGCGCGCTCACAGCCTTCGAGGCCATGCCCATCAGCTCCGACAGACGCTGGATAGTCGTCGTCTCGTAAGAGATGTCAACCCACTCGCAGACCGCCTTTTTCGCCGCGGCATCCCCGGCCAGAACGCCGGTGAACGAGCTGACCGCCGGCAGGACATCCTTGCGGATCATGTCCACAAGCGTCAGTCCCTCAATCTTGATGGTTTTGGCATAGCTCTCCTGATGAATCTCATAGCGGGAGCGCAGCTCTGTCTCCGAAAACACGCCATGGGTCTCAAACAGGCGTATATTCTTCTCGCTGATGTAATGCGGCAACGCGTCCGGCGTGGTACGCAGATTCAGCAGTCCGCGTGCTTCGGCTTCCTTGACCCACGCGTCATCATAACCGTTGCCGTTGAATACGATGCGCTTATTCTCCACCACGATCTCGTGGATGAGATCATGAAGCTCGGCATCAAAATCACCTGCCGCCTCCAGACGGTCGGCAAAACGGCGCAGCTCCTCGGCGACAATGGTGTTCAGAACGACATTGGGGCCGGAAACCGAGAGGGACGAACCGGGCATACGGAACTCGAACTTGTTGCCCGTAAAGGCAAAGGACGAGGTTCGGTTGCGGTCGGTGGAATCCTTCGGGAAGCGGGGCAGCACGCTGACGCCGACCTTGAAGGGCTGCTTCGCCCCGCTGATATGCTCCTGCTCGTTGCAGATCGCATCGAGCACCGCGCCGAGCTCGTCGCCCACATACACGGACACGATCGCCGGAGGCGCTTCGTTCGCGCCAAGGCGGTGATCGTTTCCGGCCGTCGCCACGCTGACGCGCAGCAGATCCTGGTACTCGTTGACCGCTTTCAGAACGGCACAGAGGAACAGCAGGAACTGGGCGTTCTGGCCCGGCGTATCGCCCGGCTCGAGGAGGTTCTCGCCCGTATCGGTGGACAGAGACCAGTTGTTATGCTTGCCGCTGCCGTTCACACCGGCAAAGGGCTTTTCGTGCAGCAGGCACTCCATGCCGTGCTTTCTCGCGACAGACTTCAGAAGCTCCATCGTGAGCTGGTTGTGGTCGGTGGCGATATTCACGGTGCCGAACACCGGCGCCAGCTCATGCTGCGCGGGTGCAACCTCGTTATGCTCGGTCTTGGCAACCACGCCCAGCTTCCAGAGCTCATCGTCGAGCTCCTTCATAAAATCATGGACGCGCTTTTTGATCGTGCCGAAATAGTGGTCATCCAGCTCCTGGCCCTTGGGCGGACGCGCACCGAGCAGCGTGCGTCCGGTGAAGATAAGGTCCTTGCGCTTGTTGAACATCTCCGCGTCGATCAGGAAATACTCCTGCTCCGCGCCGGCCGTCGCGTTCACCTTCCGAACCTCGTTGTTGCCGAACAGGCGCAGGATACGCACCGCCTGCTTGCTCAGAGCCTGCATGGAGCGCAGCAGCGGCGTCTTTTTATCGAGCGCTTCGCCGTTATAGGACACGAACGCCGTCGGGATGCACAGAACCCCGTCCTTTACAAAGGCATAGCTCGTCGGATCCCATGCGGTGTAGCCCCGCGCCTCAAAGGTGGCGCGCAGACCGCCCGAGGGGAAGCTCGACGCATCCGGCTCGCCCTGCACAAGCTCCTTGCCGGAAAACTCCATGATCGCCCGTCCGTCGCCGGTGGCGTGGATAAAGCCGTCATGCTTCTCGGCGGTGATGCCCGTCATCGGCTGGAACCAGTGCGTATAGTGGGTCGCACCCTTTTCGATGGCCCAGTCCTTCATTGCGTTGGCTACCACGGATGCGATCTCCGGGGAGAGCCGCTTATCGTTATGGATGGCGTTCACCACCTGCTTATAGGTATCATGGGGCAGTCGGGCCTGCATGACCGATTCGGAAAAAACCATCGATCCGAATATTTCCGGTACGTTGCTCATACGGTGATCTCCTTTTTCTTCGGCGTCAAACGCCGCAAATATAAAAAAAGACAAGGACGCACGGAATCTGATCCGCGACGCCATTGCCGTTTTAACGCCTTTATTTTACTATCCGCAAATTATTTTGTCAATCTCTCTTCGGCGGTTGACAAACAAAAACGGCGATTTTATAATTATTTAAATCGGTACCTTCCGGTACTGTCGGGCAAATGTCCGCCGTTTCACTCTATGAAGGGAGGGCCGCCATGGTTCCGCCGCGCCGTTATGCGTCGCTTCTGCTTGTCACCGGGTCGCAGGACACGGCCGCTCAGTTTGCACGCCTCCTCCCCGCTGACCGCTTTGCCCCGGAATACAATGTATGCTCCGCACGCGAAGCCGCGTATGTTCTGGTCGAAAACGCCTATGACGTTGTCGTGATCGACGATTCCATCTCCCCGGAGGACGGACAGTCGCTCGCATCTCTCGCCGCCGAAAAGGGCGTATCGCAGCTTCTGCTCCTCGCCGGCCCGGATCGCTTCGGTGACACCGCCGCTTTTGCGGAGGCCCATGGCTATATGGCCCTGCCCAGCCCTGTGGATCCGACGCTGTTCAAGCAGAGCCTCGGCATGATGGCGGCCGCCTCCACCCGCATACGCGAGCTGGAGGAGAAGGCGGAGAGCCTGCAAGCCAAAATGGACGAGCTCCGGATCGTAGACCGGGCAAAGCTTCTGCTCGTTCAGCGCTTCAAAATGTCCGAAAAGGACGCGCACCGCTTCCTGGAGAAAAACGCCATGGATCGCTGCCTCCCGCGGCGTACCATCGCGGAAAATATAATACGAACCTATCAAAACTGATCGATCGAGGAGTTTTATGAAACATCAATCCGTACTTATCATTGATTTCGGCGGCCAGTACAACCAGCTTATTGCGCGGCGCGTCCGCGAATGCAGCGTATACTGCGAACTGAAACCCTACACGATCACGCTCGACGAGATCCGTGCCTTTGACCCCATCGGCATCATCTTCACCGGCGGCCCGAACAGCGTCTATGACGAGGCCGCGCCCCATATCGACCCCGCCATTTTTGAGCTGGGCGTCCCCGTGCTCGGCATCTGTTACGGCTGCCAGCTCATGGCCCACACGCTGGGCGGAAAGGTCACCGAGGCGCAGGACGATTCCGCCCGCGAATTCGGCAAGACCCGCACCTATTTCGATACCTCCTGCAAGCTCTTCAAGGGCCTGCCCGAAGAGAGCATCACCTGGATGAGCCACGGCGACTATATGGCGGAGGTTCCCGCCAGCTTTTCGCTTGTCGCCCACAGCGACAGCTGCCCGAACGTCGCCATCTGCGACGAGAGCCGCGGTTTCTATGGCGTGCAGTATCACCCCGAGGTCAACCACACCGAGTATGGCATGGATATGCTGCGAAACTTCCTCTACGAGGTCTGCGGTGCCGTCGGAGACTGGACCATGGGCGATTACATGAAAAGCTCCATCGCCGCGATCCGCGAGAAGGTCGGCGACGGCAAGGTGCTGCTGGCGCTGTCCGGCGGCGTGGATTCCTCCGTCGCGGCGGCGCTGCTGGCAGAAGCGGTCGGCAATCAGCTCACCTGCGTGTTTGTCGATCACGGCCTCATGCGTAAGAACGAGGGCGACGAGGTTGAGGCAGCCTTCAAGCCTTGGCCCATCAACTTCATCCGCGTGAATGCGGAAGAGCGTTTCCTCATCAAGCTTGCCGGCGAAACCGACCCGGAGCATAAGCGCAAGATCATCGGCGAGGAATTCATCCGCGTTTTTGAGGATGTCGGCCAGCAGATCGGCGCGGTTGACTACCTCGCGCAGGGCACGATCTACCCGGACGTCGTCGAATCCGGCACCGGTGACGCCGCGGTCATCAAGAGCCATCACAACGTCGGCGGTCTGCCCGACTATGTCGATTTCAAGGAGATCATTGAGCCGCTGCACCTGCTGTTCAAGGACGAAGTCCGTCAGCTCGGCCGCGAGCTCGGTCTGCCCGAATACCTCGTCATGCGCCAGCCCTTCCCCGGCCCCGGTCTCGGCATCCGCGTCATCGGCGACATCACCAAGGAAAAGCTGGACACGCTACGCGAAGCGGATTTCATCTTCCGCGACGAGATCGCAAAGGCCGGTCTTGAAGGCACGATGAACCAGTATTTCGCCGTCCTGACAAATGTGCGTTCTGTCGGCGTCATGGGCGACGGCCGGACGTATGATTATACGCTTGCGCTTCGCAGCGTTACCACCTCGGACTTCATGACCGCAGACTGGGCCCGCATCCCCTACGAGGTGCTGGATGCGATTTCCGTCCGCATCGTAAACGAGGTCAAGGGCATCAACCGCATCGTATACGACATCACGTCCAAGCCCCCCGCCACCAT
>JBJDYS010000085.1:0-7818 GCA_051867595.1 Oscillospiraceae bacterium | reverse complement strand
GCCGCGGTGTCTTTTTTAGGGCTGGCATTTTGGCGGTTTGTGGAGTATAATCAGCAGGATAAACCTGAATTCTGAGGAAAAACCATGAACCTTGCAACGAAATTTTCTTTTCAAAACCGGGCGTTTTTCCACAAAACGCTTGTTCTCATGCTGCCGGTGATCCTCCAGCAGCTCATCACCATCGGCATAAACTTTTTGGACAACCTGATGATCGGCTCCTTCGGCGAGACCTCCATCGCGGCAGCCGCGTTCGGCAATCAGGTGTATTCGTTTTTCCAGTTCATCTGCATGGGCCTCGGCTCCGGGGCGGTGGTCATGTCGAGCCAGTTCTGGGGCCGCAAAGAGACCGACCCCATGCGCGTCACGGCCGCGATGGCGCTGCGCGTGACCGCCGCTATATGCGCGGCGTTTACGCTCCTGACGGTAGCCTGGCCCGCCGCCGCGCTGCGGATCTTCACGAGCGATGCCGCGGTCATCGCGGTCGGCGCTCCGTATATGCGGCTCATCGGCACGACCTTCCTGCTGGCGGGCCTTTCCTCGACGGCGACCTACCTCATGCGGAGCGTGGGACGGGTGAATATCCCGCTCATCGGCTCCGCGATCGCCTTTTTCCTGAACCTGTTTTTCAACTGGGTATTCATTTTCGGAAAGCTCGGTGCTCCGCGCCTCGAGCTCGTCGGCGCAGCGATCGGCACGATCATCGCCCGCACCTTTGAATTCCTGTTCGTGTTCGGATACTTCATCCTGAAGGAGAAGAATTTCGCGTTCCGCTTCAGGCACCTGCTCCTGCCCGGCGGTTCGCTGAAGCGCGAATACTCCCGCTACAGCCTGCCGGTTCTGTTTTCCGATACGCTGCTGGGCCTGAGCCTTGCGCTGACAAGCGTGATCTATGGACATATCTCGGCGGAGATCTCCGCCGCTGTCTCGATCGCGAACTCTCTCATTCAGCTCATCACCATCCTGAATGTCGGCATGGCCGGGGCGTCCGCCATCGTCGTCGGCAACACCATCGGCGAAGGCGATATTCCCCGGGCCAAGCGCGAGGGAAACACCTATATCCTGCTGTCGTTCCTGTTCGGCCTCGTCATGATTATTCCGCTGGCCCTGCTGGAAGGCCCGTACACAAGCCTGTATACCATTCAGGCCGAGACGGCGTCCATCGTCCACGACGTCATGCTCTGCAACTACTTCATGCTGCCGCTGCAAACCATCGCGTATGTCATCTCCAAGGGCGTTCTGCGCGGAGGCGGCGACACGCGTTTCCTGCTGCTGGCCGATTCGAGCTGCGTGTGGTTCATCTCGCTTCCGCTGGGGGCGCTGGCAGGCTTTGTCTGGCATCTGAGCCCGTTCTGGGTGTATTTCCTACTGAGGCTGGAATTTCCGCTGAAGGGCATCGTCTGCTTCATCCGCTACTGTACCGGCCGGTGGATCAAGGAGATCAAGGCCCACTGAAATACAAGGCCGATCCCATACGGGGTCGGTCTTTTTGCGCGGCGCGCGGCATAGGCTCACAGAGCGATTAAATTTTAACAAACTTTCTGATACTTGTTATTATTTTATCTTATGAATTTGCATTGTCAAACAAATTTCAGCGTGATATAATCACAAATACTGATAAAAAAATACAAAATTTTTTATCCATAGAAGGAGGAGCCATGAACGTGCGTTTTACCGAGACGGTTCTGCGCGACGCGAACCAGTCTCTTGTGGCGACCCGCCTGCCTTACGATCGGTTTGAACCCATCCTGGAGACCATTGACCAGGCCGGGTTCTACTCCGCGGAGGTTTGGGGCGGGGCCACCTTTGATGTATGCCTGCGCTATCTGCACGAGGATCCGTGGGAGCGGCTGCGGAAGATTCGTGCCAAGATGCCCAACACCAAGCTGCAGATGCTGCTGCGCGGTCAGAACATCCTGGGCTATAAGCATTACAGCGACGACATCGTGCGCCGTTTTGTGCGGGCGTCCGTGAAAAACGGCATCGACATCATCCGCATTTTTGACGCTCTGAACGATACGAACAACCTGAAGGTTGCCATCGAGGAGACCCTGAAATGCGGGGCGATGGCCTCCGGCACGATCTCCTACACGACGAGTCCCGTTCACACGCTGGAGAAGTATGTGGCGATGGTGAAGGAACTCAAACAGATGGGCGTCGCCTCGATCTGCATCAAGGACATGGCGGGCATCCTCTCTCCGAAGAGCTGCTATGACCTCGTGTCCGCGATCAAGGACGCCGTTGACCTGCCCGTCGTGCTGCATACCCATTGCACGACCGGGCTGGCGTTCATGACCTATCTGAAGGGCGTGGAGGCCGGCGCGGACGTGATCGACACCGCGATCTCGCCGTTTTCCGGCGGCACGTCCCAGCCTGCAACGGAGACGCTCAACTATGCGCTGCGCGAGCTCGGCTATGACACGGGCCTCCGGGACGACAAGCTGCTCGAGATGGCGAACTTCTTCAAGCCCGTCCGCGCGGATTTCATCGCCGACGGCACGCTGAACCCCATTTCCCTGACGACCGACACGCAGTGCCTGACCTATCAGATCCCCGGCGGGATGCTGTCGAACCTGCTGAGCCAGCTCAAGATGATGAACGCGCTCGACAAGTTCGAGGACGCGCTGCTCGAGACGCCGAAGGTGCGCGCCGATATGGGCTATCCGCCGCTGGTCACGCCGACGAGCCAGCTCGTCGGAACGCAGGCGGTGCAGAATGTCCTCGCCGGCGAGCGGTATAAGAACGTCGGCGCGGAGATTCGCGCCTACTGCCGCGGCGAATACGGCGTCACGCCCGCTCCCATCGATCCGGCCGTCCGGGCCAAGATCCTGGGAGACGAAAAGCCCATCGAGGGCCGCTATGCCGACAGCCTGCCCGCCGATGTGTATGAGAAGGCCGAGGCCGCGCTGGGCGATGACGCCCGCTGCGAAGAGGATGTGCTGAGCTACATCGCCTTCCCGCAGGTGGCGGAGACTTTCTTCGCGGAGCGCCGTGAGCGCGAGGAGAAGGTCTGCCGTTACACCATCGAGGAGATCGGAGACGCAACATGAGCTTTGGAGAGGCTTTGATCTATTCCCTGCTGGGCATCTGCGTGGTGTTTTTCGCGCTGATCCTGCTGATGGTCATCATAAAGCTCATGACGGCCTTCAGCGGCGAAAAGAAACAGCCCGCCCCCGCGGCAGCTGCCCCGGCCGCCGCGCCGGAGGCAAAAACAGCTCCCGGTTCTGCCGGGGATGTGAAGCTCTATGACACCGATCCCCGCACCGCCGCCATGCTCATGGCGATCGTGGCCGACGAGCTGAAAGCGCCGCTGAACGAGCTGCGGTTCATCTCCATCCGGGAAGTAAAGGAGAACGACGATGAAATATAAAATCACTCTCAAGGGCCGCACCTATGAGGTCGAGGTCGAGCGCGGCGAGGCCATGATCCTCGACGAATACGAGGCGCTTGCCCCGGCTGCACCGGCCGCCCCCGCCCCGGCTCCGGCATCCGTTCCGGCGGCAGCGCCCGCGGCGCCCGCCGCCACGGCCACCGCCTCCGGCACGGTCGTGTCCGCACCCCTGCCCGGCAATATCCTGGCCATCCAAGTCAAGGAGGGCGACGCCGTGAAGGAGGGGCAGGTTCTCGTCCTGATCGAGGCCATGAAGATGGAGAACGAGGTCATGGCCCCCGCCGACGGCGTTGTGAAGCAGATCGCCGTGACCAAGGGCGCGGTGGTCGCCACCGGGGACACCCTGCTCGTCATCTGAGGGAGGCGCCATGGCTGACATACTGACCACGCTGTCCAATCTGTGGCAGACCTCGGGCTTTTGTATGCTGCTGGACGACTGGCGGCAGATCGTGATGATCGCGATCGCCTGCGTTCTGCTGTATCTGGGCCTTGTGAAGAAATTTGAGCCGCTGCTGCTCGTCGGCATTGCCTTCGGTATGCTGCTGACGAACCTGCCCGGCTCGGAGATGTACCACCCCGAGCTGTGGGATGCGTATATCGCGGGCGAGATCCGGCTGACCGACATCGTCCATGACGGCGGTCTGCTGGACATCCTCTACATCGGCGTAAAATCCGGCGTGTACCCGTCGCTGATCTTCATGGGCGTCGGCGCGATGACGGATTTCGGCCCGCTGCTCGCAAACCCGAAGAGCCTTCTCCTCGGTGCGGCGGCGCAGTTCGGCATTTTCGCGGCGTTCCTGATGGCGATCGGCCTGTTCGGCTTTGACCCGAACGTCGCGGCCTCCATCGGCATCATCGGCGGCGCGGACGGCCCGACGGCGATCTGGCTGACCTCAAAGCTCGCGCCGGATTATCTGGCTCCGATCGCGATCGCGGCGTACTCCTATATGGCGCTGATCCCGCTGATCCAGCCGCCCGTCATGCGTCTGCTCACGACCAAAAAGGAGCGGGAATGCAAGATGGAGCAGCTCCGTCCCGTGTCTCAGAAGCAGAAGATTCTGTTCCCCATTGTCGTCACGGTGTTCGTGGTGCTGCTGCTCCCGTCGGTCGCGCCGCTGCTGGGCTGCCTGATGCTCGGCAACCTCTTCAAGGAATCCGGCCTTACCGACCGCCTGTCCGACACCGCGCAGAACGCGATGATGAACATCGTCACGATTTTCCTGTCCACCTCCGTGGGCGCGACGGCGGTGTATTACCGCTTCCTGACCTGGCAGACGATCTTCATCGTCGTGCTCGGCCTGATCGCCTTCGAGTTTGCGACCATCGGCGGTCTGCTGCTCGGCAAGCTCATGTATAAGCTCTCCGGCGGCAAGATCAACCCGCTCATTGGCTCGGCCGGCGTGTCCGCCGTCCCGATGGCGGCCCGTGTCTCCCAGAAGGAGGGCCAGCGCGCGAACCCCTCGAACTTCCTGCTCATGCACGCCATGGGCCCGAATGTGGCCGGTGTCATCGGCTCCGCCGTTGCGGCGGGCTTCCTGCTGGCCGTGTTCGGCGGCTGATAACAACAAGCCAAACGACCGCATCGGATGGATGCGGTCGTTTTCTTATGTGTGGTTTCCGAGCACCCAGAACGCGACGGCGCTGGCAGCGGCGACGTTCAGCGAGTCCACACCGTGGGACATCGGGATGCGAACAGTGTGATCGCACTGCGCGATGGTCTCGTCCGCGAGGCCGTCGCCCTCCGTGCCGAGGATGACGGCGAGACGTTCCGCGTTCACAAGGCGGGTGTCGTCCACGGAGAGGGAGTCGTCCCGCAGGGCCATGGCAACGGTGGAAAAGCCCAGTTCCGCCAGCTGCTCAAGCCCCGGATGCGGCCAGCTTGCAAGCTCTGCCGAGGTATACGCCCACGGCACCTGAAACACCGTGCCCATGCTGACGCGGACGCAGCGGCGGTACAGCGGATCGGTGCAGGCAGGGGTCAGAAGCACGGCATCCATGCCGAGCGCCGCCGCCGAACGGAAGATCGCGCCGAGGTTCGTCGGGTTCATGACGTCCTCCAGCACGGCGACGCGCCGGGCGTTCCGGCAGATCGCCTCCATCGTGGGAAGCGGTTTTCGCCGCATGGCGCAGAGAACGCCGCGTGTCAGCGGAAAGCCGGTCAGCTCCTTCAGCACGTCGATCGTCGAGGTGAATAGGGGGACATCCCCGCAGCGGGCGATGACGCCGGCGGCCTGTCCGTCGATATGCTTTCGCTCCATCAAAAGGGAGACCGGCTCAAAGCCCGCGTCCAATGCGCGGTGAATGACGTTCGGGCTCTCGGCGATGAAGAGCGCGTTTTCGAGGCCGTGTCCGCTGCGGAGCTGATTTTCGGTCAGCCGGGCGTATATGTCGAGCCGGGGATCGGAAAAGTCCGTGATTTCAAGGATGTTTGGCATGGAAGTTCTTCCCTGTATATCATAGTATTGGTGTTATTATACAGATTTTTTCGCCGGATAGAAAGAGTTTTCCGTGGAAATATCGGTTGACATCGGGGATTTAGTGCGCTAAATTTATAGTATTGAACCAAAAGGAGAAGAAACCCATGAATCTGGAATTTGTGCGCAAGCTGACCATCCCGAAGGAGGTCAAGGAGATGTATCCCCTGACGGAGGACATGAAGCGCACGTTTGAAGAACGGGATAAGCAGCTCAAGGCGATCCTCTCCGGTGAGGACGACCGTCTGCTTCTGCTGATCGGCCCCTGCTCCGCCGACCGGCTCGACAGCGTGCTCGACTATGTGACCCGGCTGCGGAAGGTGCAGGATGCGGTCGAGGATAAGATCTTTATCATGCCCCGCGTTTACACGAACAAGCCCCGCACCACCGGCAAGGGCTATAAGGGTATGCTCCATCAGCCGAATCCGGAGGATAAGCCCGATATGTTCAAGGGCCTTATCGCCATCCGCGAGATGCACATGAAGGTCGTCGCGGAGACGGGCTTCACCTGCGCCGACGAGATGCTTTATACCGAAAACTACAAGTATCTGGACGATATTCTGGGCTATGTCGCCGTCGGCGCGCGCTCGGTGGAGAACCAGCAGCACCGCCTGACCTCCAGCGGCATCGACGTGCCCGTCGGCATGAAAAACCCCACCTCCGGCGATTTGTCCGTCATGATGAACGCGATCACCGCCGCGCAGAGCCGGCACACCTTCATCTACCGCAACTGGGAGGTTCATTCGCAGGGCAACCCCTACGCGCACGCGATCCTGCGCGGCTATGTGAACAAGCAGGGCCACGCGCATCCGAACTACCACTTCGAGGATGTTCTGCTGGTCAGCGAGCTGTATGAGCAGCATCCGGAGCTTGCCAATCCCGCGATCGTCATCGACACGAACCACTCGAATTCCAACAAGCAGTATTACGAGCAGATCCGCATCGCCAAGGAGATCCTGCATAACCGTCGGCTGAGCGAGACCGTGCATAAGATGGTCAAGGGCCTGATGATCGAGAGCTACATCGAGGACGGCTGCCAGCCCGTCGGCGGCGGGGTGTACGGCAAGTCCATCACCGACCCCTGCCTCGGCTGGGAAAAGTCCGAGCGCCTCATCTACGATCTGGCGGATATGGTGTGATTATGCAGCAGGGATGCGGCTTGCCCGCATCCCTGTTTTTTCGGAGTGTTATGAATGGAGACAAAAAACTATAAGCTGACCGTCGCCTACGACGGGACGCGGTATCTCGGCTGGCAGAAGCTCGGCGAGCGCGGCTCAAAGGACTATGCCCGGACGATCCAGGGGAAGCTCGAAACGCTCCTATCGAAGATGACCGGGGAGGAGATCGAGGTAAACGGCGCAGGACGCACGGACGCAGGCGTTCACGCCGCAGGGCAGACAGCGAATTTCCGAACCGCGCAGGACATCGCTCCGGCGGAGATCGTGGCCTACTGCAATCAGTATCTGCCCGGGGATATTGCCGTGCTGGACGTCCGGGAAGTGCCGCCGCGGTTTCACGCAAGGCTCCACGCGCGCGGGAAGCTCTATTGCTACCGCCTCCACAACAGCCCGACGGCGGATGTGTTCCGGCAGCGGTTTGAGTACCGGGTCGCCGAGCCGCTGGACACGGCGGCGATGGAGGAAGCCGCGAAAAGGCTCTGCGGGACGCATGATTTCCGCCCGTTCTGCGCGAGCAAGCGGACCAAAAAATCCACCGTGCGAACGGTGGATGCGATCCGTCTTGACCGGGACGGGGCGAAGATCGCCCTGTATTTCCACGGCGACGGCTTTCTGTATAACATGGTTCGCATCCTGACGGGAACGCTGATCGAGGTCGGCCTTGGCCGTATGCGCCCGGAGGAAATCGACGCGATCTTCGCCGGCGAACGCCCCGCGGGCTATACCGCCCCGGCGCACGGTCTCATGCTCGAGCGCGTGGACTACGACGAAATGTAAA
>JBJDYS010000084.1:0-7918 GCA_051867595.1 Oscillospiraceae bacterium | reverse complement strand
ATGATCGGACTGCCGCTCATGCCCTGCACGATGCCGCCCGTCCGGGCCAGAAGCTCCGGGTCGGTCACCCGGATAATCATATCCCGTCCGTCCCCGGCCACAAAGCCGGCTTTGGCGATCTCGACCGCGTATTCCCTCGCCGTGCCGCCATCGACGCAGGCCAGAATGGTCGCCGGACCGGATACGACCTCGCCCGGCTCCGCTGCCGGCATCGCCTCATGCAGCTCCGCAAGCGGCTGCTCCATCACGCCGAACAGGCCATGCCGCGTGTTCTCCTCAATATGCCCGATGGTATCGCTCGCCTGAAAGCTGCCTGAAAGTTCCCCCGGTTCGCCGGCCTCGCCGCGCTTGACATCCATGATCCTGGCCCGGCAGATACTGCCATCCTCCACCGGGAGCAGCGCGCCGCTCTCCGTATCGTTCACGCCGTGACCCAGGGCGCCGAACTCGCCGGTCTCCGGATCAATATAGGTGACCGTGCCGATCCCCGTTATGCCATCCCGCAGCCACAGGCCGAGACGCATACTGCCGTCCATCGTCTCCACCGGCGTGACCGTAAAGGAGAGCTGCCGCCCGTTTCGCGTCACACAAAGCTCTGCCGCTCCGTCTATGGCTTCGATCGCCGCCGCCAGCTCCGCCGCACTTTTGATCTCCGTTCCGTTTACCGCCGTGATCACATCGCCGGCGCGCAGGCCCGCATCCTCCGCCGGCGACGTCCCCCCATATACCGTATCCACCGGGCCGACAGCCGCCACCAGCACGCCGTCCAGTGTGATCTGAATACCTACCACTTCGCCTACGGGGATCAGTGTTTCACTTGCATAAGCGTTTCCCGACAGCGCGGCACATATCATACAAAGCACGATCGCCTGCCGCCATCGCGTCCGAATGATTTTCCGCATTCTCATCCCCCCATTTCTCATGCGCTCCTCCACAGTATGTGACATCCCCGCTCCCACAACCGCGCTAAAATCTCTCTGCGCTTCCACTCGCCCAAAAAGCCCGCTGCCTGCGGCGATTTTTTTGAAAGGAACTTTTTCCCCGGCGCTTTTTTCGCACGTTGACACTTACTATAATTTATCCGAATGAAGGAAAATTACCGATGTCAATTTCTGTGCAGGCGCAAAAATCCCGTCTGCCGAAACAGACGGGATTTTTGGAAATTATTGTTAATTTATACGGCCGCCCGTTTTCTGCGGCTGCGAACCAGCTGGAACACAAAGATCAGCGCGACGACTGCGATACCGACGATGTCGCTCCAGGTGCCCGGCACCAGAAGCAGCAGACCGCCCGCGATCGCCACAATCCGCAGAGGCCAGATAAGCTCGCCCTCGAAATAGCCTTCGAGACCGATGCCCAGCGCCAGGATACCGACAATCGAGGAAATAATGACCTGAATGACCTCGAGCGCGTTCGTGTCGATCAGCAGCATCGCCGGGTTCAGCGCGAAGATATACGGCACGACGAATGCCGCGATCGCGAGCTTCGTCGCATTGAAGGCCGTTCGCATCGGCTTCGATCGGGCAATCGCGGAACCGGCATAGGCGGCCAGCGCCACCGGCGGGGTGATGTCCGCCACGATGCCGAAGTAGAACACGAAGAAGTGCGCCGCCATGGTCGGAATGCCCATCTGGATCAGGATCGGGGCACAGGTCGACGCCATGATGCAGTAATTCGCGGTCGTCGGAACGCCCATGCCGAGCACGATGCAGCACAGCATCGTGAAGAACAGCGCGATGAACTGGGAGCCGTTCGACACCGTGATGATCGCAGTGATGATCTGGGAGGCGAGGCCGGTCATGGTGATGCAGCCGCCGATGATGCCCGCAATGCCGCAGGCCACCGCCACGGAAACGGAGCTCTTCGCGCCATTGGCAAGTGCGTCGAAGAAGATCGCCGGGGTCATGCGCGTGTTCTTATCCGGCAGGCTCACAAGGATCGCCGCCACGATGGAGACCGCCGCCGCAAAAGCCATGGTGTTGCGGCCGCTGGAGACGAGGTAGACCAGCAGAACCAGCGGGATGAGCAGGTAGATCCGCTTCAGAAGCGGGCCGAATTTCGGCAGCTGGTCAACGGGGATGCCCTTCAGGCCGAGCCGCTTTGCCTCAAGATGCACGCAGATAAAGATGCCCATGAAATACAGCACCGCCGGAAGGATTGCGCGGACGATGATGTTGGAGTAGGGAACGCCGACATATTCGGCCATCAAAAACGCCGCCGCACCCATGATGGGCGGCATGATCTGGCCGCCGGTCGAAGCGGCCGCCTCGACCGCACCGGCAAACTCGGGCTTGTAGCCGGTCTTTTTCATCATCGGGATCGTGACGGAGCCCGTGGTCACGGTGTTGCCGACGGAGGAGCCGGACACCATACCGCAGAGCGCCGAGGAGATGACCGCGACCTTCGCCGGGCCGCCGGAAAACCGGCCGACCAGCGCGTTGGCAAGGGCAATAAAGAAGTTCGAGATGCCTGTTCGCTCCAGGAACGCACCAAAGACGATGAACACGACGATGAACTTGGCACAGACCTGAATCGGGGTGTTCAGAAGGCCGCCGCCCTGCACCTTATAGAACAGCGCGACCGAGACCTGGCGCACGGCGCCGCCCAGTCCCTTGCCTTTGATGACACAGTAATAATACAGCGCATACAGCAGGAACACGCCCGCCACGCACAAAATGGGAATGCCCACCGCGCGGCGGCACAGCTCGATGATCGCCAGAATGCCGATGACCGCGATGAAGATCTCATAGCTTCGCAGATTCATCATGCCGAGACGCACCGTCAGATCCTGTGCATTCAGCACGATATAGAAAAACGTCGCCGTGCCGAGGAGCATGATGATCCAGTCATACCACGGGATATAGTTTACGCGCTGAATGCCTTTTTTCGCGGGATACACCAGATATCCGATCAGCACGATACAGCCCACGAAGGACGGATAGCGCACAAGATCCAGCCAGGTGGCAAACAGCGTGACATAGATGACAAACAGCGAAAACGCCGCCATGATGCCGTAGACGACCCATTTCTGCCAGCCTTCCCAGACGCGGGTATTGGATTCGCGGTCATACTTCCGCATGACCTCATCGACCTGCTCCTGCGAAAACTCCATGTCGTCGTCAACAGCGGACGAGACGGATTCCGTTTCGGGGGCAGTTTCCGGCTTATCTTTCTTTTTAAACAATGCCATATAGATACCTCCGTGAGTGATTCTTCGCGGCAAAAGGCGCCATAGGTACAGCTTTGTGCAAAGCGGTTTCTGCGGCGTCTATGCGCTCAAAAAACGACCAAGGGAGTGCCGCTCGGATGAGCGGCACTCCTGCTCGTAACAGCGTGTGGATTACTCAGCGGTTTCAACCGTGATGCCCTGCTCAGCAAAGTACTGGGCAGCGCCGGCATGGAAGGGAACCGCGATGCCGTCGGTGGCAAACTCCAGAGACAGCTCAGCACCCTTGGCGTGCAGCTCGGTGATATCGGCAGCGCCTTCATAGATGGTCTTGACGATCTCGTAAGCGACCGCGTCGTCCAGGTCGGCAGCGCAAACCAGGGTAGCCTTCACGGTGACGGTGACGGCATCTTCATCGAAACCGGCATAGGTACCGGCGGGGATGGTGTAGGAAGCATACCAGGGGCAGGCCTCCAGCAGCTTCGCCATGTGCTCGTCGTCGATGGAGACGAGGTACACGGTCTTGGAGGTGGCCAGGTCGGTGACGGCCGTGGTGGGCGCACCGGCGGTCAGCAGGGCGGCGTCGATCTTGCCGTCCTTCAGGCTCTCAGCGGAATCGCCGAAGGACTGGTACACGGGGTTGATGTCATCGATGGTCATGTCATAAGCGGCCAGGATGTCCACGGTGTTGAAGTAGGTGCCGGAGCCGACGTCGCCGACGCAGACGCTCTTACCGGCCAGGTCCGCAACGGACGTGATCTCGGGATCGCAGGTGACGATCTGCACGGTCTCCGCGTACAGGCCGCCGAGAACGCGGAAGTCGCTCATGGCGCCGCTCTCCTCGAAGGAGTTGGTGCCGTTATACGCATAGGTCATAACGTCGGACTGGACAGTCGCCAGGTCGTAGATGCCCTCGGCCACGATGCCGGTGATGTTGGCAGCGCTGCCGCCGGTGGAGACGACGTTGATGGCGATGCCGGTGTTCTGGCCGATGTAGCTGCCCAGAACGCCGCCGAAGGCATAATAGGTGCCGGACTCACCGCCGGTGCCCATGGTCAGGTTGGCGGAAACGGTCTCAGCGGGAGCTTCGACGGGCTCTTCCGCAGGAGCCTCAGCAGCCTCTTCGGCCGCGGGGGCCTCGGCAGCCGCAGGCTCTTCCGCCGCAGCGGGCGCTTCGCTGCCGGAGCTGGAGCAGGCCGCGAAAGCCAGGACCATCACGACAGCCAGAAGAAGTGCAAGAATCTTTTTCATGTGATTATCCTCCATTTGCATTTTTTTGTTTGCGTTCATGCACGATAGACACATTATAATGGGTATAATGCAAAAATTCAAGGGTAAACATGAAATTTTGATTTTCGGGAAATTCAAATTTGCATTTTGCACGGAGCTTCCCGCCCTCATTTTGCCGCTTTTTGTTTATAATAACCATCCGGCAGGCCGGAAAGCGTCCTCTTTATGCAAAAACCGCCCGGATGCTCCGGGCGGTCTGTTTACCGTTTTCCGATATACCTGTCATAGATTTCCTTGAGCCGTCCGCGCCAGCAGAGCAGAACACCCGCTACCGCGCCGACACCGGCCTGCAGAATCTCATACGGCAGCTTGATGATCGCATATTCCGGCGTGGCATAGACATAGGCCCGTCCCAGCGAGTAGCCGATTACCATGATGACCGCGCCGACCGTCACGCCGATCGCCGAGCCGAACCAGGGCTTCCGCCCCCGGATATGCCTCGTGCACAGGGAAATGACCAGCGCCTGCAGGCCGTGCGTCACGAGCGACACGAACATGGGCGCGGGATAAAAGAACAGATCCCCCAGAAACGAACCGACGCCGCCCACCAGGAACGCGGACAGCGGGTCGAGCAGGATCGCCGCCGTGCAGATGACCACATCGCAGAGGTAAAAATGCCCGCCCGGCACGGGGATGCTGAACGAGCTCATCACCACATTCATCGCCATGAACAAAGCGGTGACGGTGATCCAGAGTGCCGAATGTTTGAATTTCGTAGGGTTACTCATATAAAAACTCCTCCTTTACTCTCCGGTTTGCGTATAGTATAATGTGTTTTGGTAATATTGAAATAACCAAACAAATAGTTTTTTATATGACCAGTTGGAGTATGCCATGACAACACAGCATCCCGAAAAAAAATACTATGCCCTCTATCGCCGGCTCAAGGAGGATATTCTGCAGGGCGTGCTGGCCCCGGGCGCACGGCTGCCGTCCAAGCGCACGCTGGCCGAGCGCCTGAGCGTGAGCGTCATCACCGTTGAGCACGCCTGCCGCCAGCTTGCGGACGAGGGGTATATTTACGCAAAGGAACGCAGCGGGTATTATGTGCGCCCTCTGCCCGGTATGCAGCTTTCCGCCGAGGAACCGCAGGCGCCTCTGCGCCATCTGCCGGAGGAGCCCGTCCCGCCGGAGGATCCCTATTTCCCCTATTCCGTATGGTTCAAGACCCTGCGTTTCGTGATGAGCGAATACGGCCCCCGCCTCGTCGGACGCTCGCCGAACAAGGGCTGTGCGCGGCTGCGAAACGCCCTCGCCGACTATCTTCAGCGCTACCGCGGGATGCACGCCCAGCCGGAGCAGATCGTCGTCGGCTCCGGCTCGGAGCAGCTCTATGAAGCCGTCGTGCGTATGCTCGGGCCGAACCGCATCTACGGCATCGAATCGCCCTCCTACGCGCCCATCGAAGCCGTATACACCGGCGCGGGAGTGGTGGTGGATCACCTCCGTCTGGGGCCGGACGGCATCCAAAGCGCCGCCCTGGACGGCACCGACGCCGACGTGCTCCATGTGACGCCCTTCCACAGCTGGCCCACCGGCACGACCGCCGACGCGCCCAAGCGGTATGAATACCTCACCTGGGCCGGAAAGCATCCGGGGCGGTACATCGTCGAGGACGATTTCGACAGCGAATTTGCCCGTCCCGGCGCACCGCTTGAAACGCTCTACTCCATGGACAAGGACGAGCGCGTCATCTATATAAACACCTTCTCCAAAAGTTTGGCCCCCTCCATGCGTATGGGCTATATGATCCTGCCCATGACGCTCATCCCGCTGTATGACAAAGCGCTCGGGGATCGCTCCTGCTCCGTCCCCCTGCTCGAGCAGTACGCGCTGGCGGAATTTATCGGCAGCGGCAGCTTCGAGCAGCACCTGAACCGAAAACGGCGCCGTCTGGCTGAGCATAAACCATAAATTTTCCGAAAAAAATTTTGGCTCGAATAACGATGAATCTGGTCGGAAGGTGTCGTCCCATAGTTTTTTTCGTCGAGGATTATCGAATTATGTCGACAAAAAAATCCACCCATTCGGAGGTTTCCTGTTGCATTGGGAAAAGGGTTATGATAAATTGTAAAAGCTGATAAAACGGAGTGAAAAAAGAGACAAGATAACCGCCCCGGAATCCGACACAGGGAGGAAATATTATGGAAACTTCTATTCGTATTCTTCTGGCAGACCCGAACGAGTCTTTTCAGCGCGAGCTGTCGGACGCGATCTCTGCCGCAAAAAATCTGGAGCTGATCGGCATCGCCTCAGACGGTCAGGAAGCGCTTGCCCTGGCGGACAAGCTGAAGCCTGATATTCTGATCGTGGATCTTGTTCTGCCCCGGCTGGACGGGCTCAGCCTTCTCGCCGAGCTGGCCAAGAGGCCGGATGCTCCTGCCGCGCTGGTCGTCTCCTCGCTCTATAACGATCGCGTCATTTCTTCTTCCGCAGAGCTCGGCGCTTACTACTATATGACCAAGCCCTGCCATATGAATTATCTGCTGCAGCGCCTCGTGCAGATCGCGGGCCTTCGCAGCCGCAGCGCCACGCCGTCGCATACGGGCATCGCCATCGCGCCGGAGGAGGACGAGGTCAATCTCGAAACCGTCGTCACCGAGATCCTGCACGAAATCGGTGTTCCCGCGCATATCAAGGGGTACCAGTATCTCCGCGAGGCCATCATTCTCACGGTAAACGACATGGATGCCATCAACGCCGTCACGAAGGTGCTCTATCCCGCCGTGGCGAAGAAATTCGGCACGACGCCCAGCCGCGTGGAGCGCGCCATCCGTCACGCCATCGAGGTGGCATGGGATCGCGGCGATCTCGAGACGCTGCAGAAGTATTTCGGCTACACCGTCTCGAATATCAAAGGCAAGCCCACAAACTCCGAGTGCATCGCCATGATCGCAGACAATCTCAACCTCCGCCGCAAGGAGGGCAAATTCTGAGTTCAATAAAACCGCGAACTGCACCCCCTGCGTTCAGACAGTATCATCGCATAAAAAACGAGGAAGAGCATTGGCTCTCCCTCGTTTTATTCTGTCTGCTTCATCTCGTATCATCCTGCCGGATAGTATATCCTGTTGGACAAATGGGTGCAATTCATGGCTAAGAGCGGGGCTTTTTATTGCTGTCCCGCTCCCGGGCTGCGTCGATGCGCCTCTTGCGTTTGCGGAACTGATCCGGGGTCACGCCGTTGAATTGCTTGAACACCTTGCAGAAATAGCTCTGATCCTCAAAGCCCACGATGCCGCTGATCTCCGCGCTGGACATGGTGGTGGACAGCAGCAGAGCCTGGCTTTTTTCCACCCGAAGCTGATTGAGAAAACGCTGGAAGGTGCAGCCCAGCTCTTCGCGAAAGAGCCGGGAGAAATAGGTGGGAGAGTAGCCGGCGTAGCGGGCCACCTCCTCCAGGGTCAGCCGCTGGCCGCAGTTGCGCTTCATGTAGTCGATGGAGCGGTGAATGATGTTTTT
>JBJDYS010000083.1:0-8065 GCA_051867595.1 Oscillospiraceae bacterium | reverse complement strand
GCTGTCTCCGGCGGCGCGCAGGTGCTGGCTGCCGTGGACGGCCATATCGTGGCGGCCCGGCAGGATAATCAGCTGGTGACCGCGTTCCATCCGGAGCTGAGCGAAGACCTGGCGGTTCACAGCTACTTTTTGCAGATGATCGCGGAGAACAGACAGTGTGCCTGATGTTCCCAACGCCCCTTTTTCCTCTGTTATGCAGGAAAAAGGGGCGTTGTTGTGCGTTTGCGGACATTCTCCGTTCCGGGGACAGGAATATCCGTATAAGGGGTTGACAAAACTGTAATGACTGTATATACTGTTCATATACAGAATGATATGGAGAAAAGCATGGAACTCTTTATTGATGTGCGAAGCGGCGCTCCGATCTATGACCAGATCTACTCGCAGATCAAGGACTGTATTCTCCGCGGCGAGCTGGCGGCGGATACGGCCCTGCCGTCCATCCGGGGGCTTGCGAAGGATCTGCGGATCAGCGTCATTACGACGAAGCGCGCCTATGACGAGCTGGAGGCCGAGGGGCTTATTTATACGATCGCCGGGAAGGGGTGCTTCGTGGCCCGGCAGGATCTGGGGCTTATGCGGGAGCAGTATTTGAAAAAAATCGAGGAGCATCTGCGCGAGGTGCGGAAGCTGGCGGAGGTATGCGGTCTGAGCGACGGGGAAGTCGCGGAGATGTACCGCCTGACGGAGGAGGACGAACTATGAACGCGCTCGAAATCAAGGGCCTTCAAAAGGAGTACGGTGATTTTGCGCTGTCGATCGACGAGCTGGTCTTGCCGCAGGGCTGCATCATGGGCCTTGTCGGCGAAAACGGCGCGGGCAAGACGACGCTCATCAAGTCAATGCTGGGGCTTATCCGCGCCGATGAGGGCGGCGTTTCCATCGCGGACGGAAAGGAAAATCTTGGCGTCGTGCTGGACGAGGTTGGCATCCCCGGCCTGAACGCCCGCGAGACCGGCAAGGTCATGGCGGGCATCTTCCCGAACTGGAACGCGGAGCGGTTCGCATCGCTTCTGCGGCAGCTGAAAGTGCCGGAGAACAAGGGGTTTGAGGAACTGTCGCGGGGCATGAAGATGAAGCTCGGCATCGCCGTGGCGATGTCGCACGGGGCGAAGCTGCTGATCCTGGACGAGGCGACAAACGGCCTCGACCCGGTCGCACGGGATGAGGTACTGGAGCTTCTTTGGGAGTTTACGCGGGAGGAGGATCACTCGGTTCTGATCTCAAGCCACATTGTCAGCGACCTCGAGAAGGTCTGTGATTACATCGTGTTTCTGCATGAGGGGCGCGTTCTGCTCGCGGAGGAAAAGGATCGCCTGACGGAGAATTACGGCGTGCTTCGCTGTCCGGCGGAGCGGCTCGCGGAGCTGGATGAGAGCGCGGTGCTGGCCCGGCGTTCGACCGGCTTCGGTGCGGAGGCGATTGTCCGGCGCAGCGGTGTTCCCGCCGGCGCGGAGCTCGGCGCGGTGAGCATCGAGGACATCTTTGTGGCGATGGTAAAGGGGGAGTAAATATGAAGGGACTCCTGTTAAAGGACTGGTATGTCGCGGCGCGAAGCTGCCGTCTGCACCTCGCAGTCATTCTGGCGATGACGATCATCACGATTCTGACCGATGTGGGGTTTATGTACCTGATGTATCCCATACTTTTTGCGGGAATCATTCCGGTTTATATCCAGTCGGTGGAGGAGAAGTGGGGATGGGGCGGATATGTCCAGACCATGCCCGTGACACGCCGGACGGTCGTGTCGGAGAAGTATATCGCGACGCTGATCGCGGTCGCAGGCTCGATTTTACTGCTCGCGGCGGCCTGGGCAATCCGCTGTGCGATGACGGACGCTGCGTGGCGGAATACCGCGCCGCAGTTTCTGATCCTGCTGTGTTTCGGACTGGTGTTCCCGTCGGTCATTCTGCCGGCGATGTTCCGCTTCGGTGTCGAAAAGGGGCGGGTCATCACGCTGATCGTTTTCGCGGTCGGCTGGGCGGCAGTATTCGCGGTGGCCGGGAATTTTGAAGGCGAAGCGGGATCACCGGAGCTGATCGGACGGCTTGTCGGCATCCTGCCCGTGCTGGCGGCGGCGGTCGCGGGACTGTTCGCGCTGTCGTGGTTTGTTTCGGTGAAGCTCTACGAGACGCGGGAACTGTAAAAGAAGAGAATCCCTCCCGTTCATTCTCGGGAGGGATTTGTCGTATTTTGTGCTGCGGCGTTACACGCTGGCCTTGGCCTCTTTCGCGTCGCGGAACTGCTCGATCATCATCGGCACGACCTTGAACAGGTCGCCGGCGATCCCGTAGTCCGCGATCTCGAAGATGGGCGCGGCGGGGTTTTTGTTGACGGCGATGATGCAGTCGGAATCCTGCATTCCGGCCTTGTGCTGGATCGCGCCGGAGATGCCGAGGGCGATATACAGCTTCGGGTGGACGGTCTTGCCGGTCTGGCCGACCTGGTGGTCGGCGGAGAGCCAGCCGGAGTCGATGGCAACGCGGCTTCCGCCGAGGACGCCGCCGAGGACGTCCGCCAGCTCCTGACCGAGGGCGATGCCCTTTTCAATGTCTGCGCCGATGCCGCGGCCGACGGAGACGACAACATCCGCGCCGAGCAGATCGACCATCTCGCGGGCGGCCTTGACGACCTCAAGAACCTCGGTCTGCAGGTCTGCCTCGGTGAGGGAGAAGGCCGGGCGGATGATCTGAACGGCCTCCGCCTTTGCCTTGTCGAACGGAGCGCGGGCCATCACGCCGGGACGCACCGTCGCCATGGCGGGACGGAAGCGCGGGCAGACGATGGTCGCCATCAGGTGGCCGCCGAAGGCCGGACGGGTCATCTTGAGGTCGCTCGCGAATTTGTTTCGCAGGCCGTCCTCGCCGATGCCCTTTTCGTCAAGCGTGGAATTCTCGCGCAGGAACTCGACATAGGTCGCGACATCCACGTCGAGATGGGTGCAGTCGGCGCAGAGGCCGGTGTGCAGACGCGCCGCGCAGCGGGGCGCGAGATCACGGCCGATGTTCGTGGCGCCGAAGAGCAGCACCTCGGGCTTGTACTCCGCGACGAGGTCGCAGATGAGCTTCGTGTGTGCATCCGTGGTGTAGTCGTGGAGCAGGGGGGATTCGCAGACATAGATATTGTCCGCGCCGTAGCCGCCGAGCTCACCGGCCAGACCGGCGACATCGTCGCCCAGCAGGACGCCGCAAAGCTCAGTGCCGAGCTCGTCGGCCAGCTTGCGGCCCTCGCTGATCAGCTCAAGGTCGGTGCTCATGAGCGCGCCGCGGCGCTGCTCGCAGTATACCCATACGCCGTGGAAATCGGCGGTGTTGGTGTTTTCAAAGGTGAATTTTTCCATGATGCCGCCTCCTTACAGAATGTGCTTCGCGCTCAGGCGGGAAACAAGGTCGGAAACCGTGTTCTTGTCCGCGCCCTCCAGCATGACGCCTGCGCCCTTGAGGGGCGGGGTGAAGGACTTGGCGATGTTCGTCGGAGAGCCCTTGAGGCCGATGGTATCCGGCTCGATGAGGGGTTCGTCCTTGAGATCCTCGTAGGTCAGGGTGGTGATGGGCTTGTCCCAGCACTCCATGACGCCCGAGACAGTGGGATAGCGCGCATCGTTGAGCTCCTTGACGCAGGTGATGAGGCAGGGCGTCTTGGCGCGGATGGTCATATAGCCGTCCTCCAGCATCCGGCGGACGGTAACAGCGCCGTCGCCGAGCTCGATGGCGCCGGCGTAGGTGATCTGGGGCAGACCCAGCTTTTCGGCAATCTGGGGGCCGACCTGCGCGGTGTCGCCGTCGATGGCCTGACGGCCGCAGAGGATGATGTCGTCCGGGTCAACGCCGATGCGGTTCACCGCCGCGGCGACGATCTGGCTGGTGGCAAAGGTGTCGGAGCCGCCGAACGCGCGGTCGGAGACGAGGTACGCCTCGTCCGCGCCCATGGCCATCAGGTCGCGGAGCATACTCTCCGCCGCAGCGGGGCCCATGGTCACGAGCGTGACCTTGCAGCCGTACTTGTCCTTGAGACGCAGAGCCGCTTCCACGGCGGAGCGGTCGTCGTGGTTTGTGATGACCGCCATGGAGGCGCGGTCAAGCGTGCCGTCCGCCTTGACGGAGACCTTGCCCGAGGTATCGGGAACCTGTTTTACGCAAACAATGATTTTCATAGCCGGTTCCTCCTCAGTTTACGCCCATGTACTTGGCGATGACCATGCGCTGGGCCTCGCTGGTACCTTCGTAGATCTCGGTGATCTTCGCGTCGCGCATCATGCGCTCGACGGGATATTCACGCGTGAAGCCGTAGCCGCCGAAGAGCTGGACGCAGCGGCGGGTCACGTCGCTCGCCGCCTCGGAGGCGAAGAGCTTGGCCATCGCGGCCTGCAGGCTGTATTCCTCGCCGCGCTGCTTGGCATCCGCCGCGGCGTAGACGAGATACTGCGCGGCCTGCATTTTGGTGGCCATATCGGCGAGCTGGAACTGCGTCCACTGGAACTGGCTGATGCGCTTGCCAAACTGGATGCGTTCCTTGGTGTAGGCCACGGCCTCGTCGATCGCGCCCTCGCCCAGGCCGAGAGCCTGGGAGGCGACGCCGATGCGGCCGCCGTCGAGGGTGTGCAGAGCGATCTTGAAGCCCTGGCCCTCTTTGCCGAGGAGGTTTTCCTTCGGTACGATGCAGTCCACCATGACGAGCTCCGCCGTGGAAGAACCGCGGATGCCCATTTTCTTCTCCTCGCGGCCGATGGAGAAGCCGGGGAAGTCGCGCTCGACGATGAACGCGGAGATGCCGCGGTGGCCCTTCGACTTGTCGGTCATCGCGAAAATGACGTACACGCCGGAGGCGCCGCCGTTTGTGATAAAGATCTTGGAGCCGTTCAGGACGTAATGGTCGCCGTCGAGAACCGCTGTGGTCTCGAGGCAGGATGCGTCCGTACCGGCGCTGGGCTCGGTCAGACCGAAAGCGCCGACCTTGCGCGCGGACAGAAGATCCGGCAGATATTTGCGCTTCTGCTCCTCGGTGCCGAATTCATAGATCGGCGCGCAGCAGAGCGAAGTGTGGGAGCTGACAATAATGGCCGTTGAGCCGCAGACCTTGGCGATCTCCTCGACCAACATCGCATAGGAGACTACGTCCGCACCGCCGCCGCCGTATTCTTTGGGAAAGTAAACGCCCATAAGACCGAGTTCGCCCATTTTTTTGACGGTTTCCCAGGGGAAACGCTCGTTCTCATCGACCTCTGCGGCCAGAGGTTTTATTTCGTTCTGGGCAAAATCCCGAAAGAGCTGACGCAGCATGGTCTGCTCTTTAGAGAGCCTGAAATCCATAAGGGGATCCTCCATATCGAATTGATAAATAAATGCGTTTTATTAATAGATGTTTATGTTGAATTTCTGAGTAAAAACGCAAAAACTCACATATACATTATAACATCTGATTTGAGCAGGTCAAGCGAATAAGAAAATTTTTGTTAAGAAAATATTAAAAGTATTAAAAAACGGCGCAGCAAGTGTTTGCTGCGCCGCTCTCTGCTGAGGAGCCGATTACTTCATGCCGTCTTCGTAGGCCTGAATCATCTTCTTGAACGTGTGGCCCGTAGAATTTCCAGAACCGCAAGCCGTTGATGTTACTGGGTTTTCATGGTCGGCGGTCAGCTCCGGGGTCGTTTGTCCCGCAGAAACACTCAGCTCGGAAACCGCTGATGCTTCCGGGTTTTTGCCCTCTTCGGGCGGTGCGGCGGACATCCGGCTTGCCCGGAACGAGAGTTTTCGGAAAAACCGCTCGCTGCTCTCGCCGGTGAAAATGCGTACGTCCAGCCGCATGGTCTCCTCATCCACCGGCGTTACGAAGATTTTGTCGATGTACTGATCGACGAACTGCTTGGAGATCATGCCCTGCGCTGCGTCCGCCTGCGCCTGGCGGAGCGTGGCGCGGATAGCCTCGATGTGCTTTTTGAACTCGCCGGTGGACTCGGAAAGAGAATCCAGCTCCCGGATCTCCGCTTCGGCGTCCGCGATCTCCTTGCGGCAGAGCTTTGCCTGGGAGAGGTACTCGTCGTCCGTGATCTGCCCGGTGATGTTAAATTGCAGGAGCTTTGCCAGCTTCTGATTTCCAAAGTCGATGATCTTCTGCTGGGCTGCGATCTTTTGCGGGAGGGCGCCATGGTCGGTCTGCTCGTTATACAGGCGGACGTATTCCTCGATCATCGCCTCGGCGCTGGCCTGTGTGTCCTCAAAGACGCCGAACAGGACGGGGCGGATCTCCTCCTCATAAATGGGGAAGGAGGGACAGGAGTCGGCGCCGTTTTTGATCTTGCCGGAGCAGATCCACTTGCTGTTTTTGTTGCCGTGCCGATCCTTGGATTCCCGGCGGTAATAGGGAACGCCGCAGCAGGTGCAGAAGAGCTTTCCGGTCAGCAGATTTGCGTGGTTGCAGACGCCTTGGCGGGATTTCACATCCTCACTCCGGCGGCGGAGAATCTCGTTGGCACGATCCCACAGCTCCTCGTCCACGATGGCGGGAACGATCTCGCCGGTCTCGTCCTTGAACATGACCCATTCCTCCGGAGGGAGGAATTTCTGCTTCTTGGTGAACATATCGACGACCTTGACCTTATTGCCGACATAGTAGCCCTTGTACTTGGGATTGGCGATCATGTTGGACATGGTGGAGTGGGTGATCCGATTGCCCCGGGTGTTGCGGTAGCCCTTGTTCCAGAAGAGCGTCTCGATCTGCTTCATGCTGTACTGATCCGTGGCGTACAGCGCGAACAGCTCCCGCACCATGGGAGCCTGTGTCTCGTCGATGACGAGGCGCTTGTTGTCCTTCCGGTAGCCGAATATGCTGGAGTTTCCCAGCACCACATGGGACTTGATGGCCTGCTGGTGGCCGAATTTCACGCGGCTTGACAGCTTCCGCAGCTCATCCTGGGCGATACTGGACATGATGGAAAGCCGCAGCTCCGCGTCCTCGTCGAGCGTGTTTATGTTGTCATTTTGGAAAAACACGCCCACACCATGGCTCAGAAGCTGTCGGGTGAACTGGATAGAGTCCAGCGTGTTGCGGGCGAAACGGGAGATCTCCTTCGTGATTACGAGGTCAAACCTGTCCTCCGCCGCGTCGTCGATCATGCGGTTGAAGTTTTCCCGCCGCTTCGTGGATATGCCGGAGAGCCCCTCGTCGATGTACCCGGGGACGAATGTCCACGCGAGGTTCTTGCGGATGAAGTGCTCGTAATAGGCGATCTGGTTGCCGAGGGAGTTGAGCTGCTCGTCCGATTCCGAGGAGACCCGGGCGTAGTAGGTCACACGGAGCGGGATCTCGTAAATCGTTTTGAACCGAAGCTGCTGGCGTATCTCGAAAATATCCATGTCGTCACCTGCAAATTTCTTAAATCATTTTCTATACTATACATTATTCGTCAAAAGAAATCAAGAGACCGCCTCTTGGCGGGCGGTCTCCTGCGCGTAATTTATCGGGAGGGCTCGGAACGCTTCCGGGCGTTGATTCGGTTCGTCATGCGGTTTCGCTCGGATTCGGTGATGAGCCCCTGCTTGTACAGTGTCTGATTGTAGTAGTCCAGCCAAAGCTGCTCGGCGGCGAAGCGCCGCCTGTCTTCATTGCTGAGTTTTTTCTTTTCAGCCAATACGATACACCATCCTTCAATGGCTAGTTTTCCCAATTTGTTCGATGGGAATACGGTTTTTGCGCCATGTGCCGCGAACGCTTCGCAGCGCACGGGACGCACGGACGATCGGTGTCGTTGGCTGTCGGATTTGAGTCTTTGGATAGGGGAAAGAAAACCGCGCCTCGGACGAGACGCGGTCATATCGTGTAATCGACAAGGGATAACGCCGACAGGCGGCGCTCAGACGTCGTATACTTTCCGTTCCCTCGTGGTGTGAACTCTTGCATCGGAAGAGAACCTTGTGTGTGGATGTCTGAGCGCCGTCTCGTCGAAATCCGTTCCTGCCCCTGGGTTTTTCCAGCGGCGTTTCGCTCCCTTGGCGCGCAGAATGCGCTGCTTCACCGGGAGCATATCCCTTTCGGACGTTCATTCAGTTGTGGGGTGTGAGCGGGCCGG
>JBJDYS010000082.1:0-34215 GCA_051867595.1 Oscillospiraceae bacterium | reverse complement strand
GACCTCTCTACAATAGAATATATAAATACCTAATTTGACATTATATCACAAATCAGGTAAAAAGCAACGGTTTGCGCGCCGGATGGAAGAAAATGCCGCCGCAAAAAAAGGCGGCGCATTACGCGCCGCCGAAGTGAAATACCGCGCCGATAACGGCACAGCCGAGGATGAGAAAAACAGGGTGGAGCTTGGGAAATTTCTGCCCGATCAGGAACACGCAGACCGCCAGCACAAGTGCTTTCCAGTCGATGACGGCGGGGAGGCTCGAAAGCCCCTCCCAGCGTTCGGTGCGGAGGAGCGCACCGGCGGCCACCGTGAGACCCGCAGCGGCAATGAGCCCCGTGGAGGCGGGACGCAGACCGTAAAACGCGCCGATCACATAGCGGTTATCGCGAAACGCTTTCAGAACCGCGGCCACGATGATGATGATTATGACGCTGGGCGTCACGAGGCCGATGATGGCGCACACGCTCCCGAGCACACCGGCGGTTGTATAGCCGGTATACACGGCCATGTTGACGCCGATCGGGCCGGGGGTGGATTCGGACACGGCGAGCATATCCGCGACCTGCTGTGCGGTGAACCAGCCGGTGCGCTCGCCCATGGAGTACAGAAACGGAAGCGTGGCCAGTCCGCCGCCGACCGAGAACAGGCCGGTTTTGAAAAACTCCCAGAACAGACGCAGGAAGATCATTTGGCCGCCTCCTTCCACACCTTCACGCACACGCCGAGAAGCCCGGCGGCCAGCACAAAGAGGATGGGGCTGACGCTGAAAATCGTCGCCAGCAGCAGCACGGCGATGAAAATGCAGAGCGTGAGCTTGTCTACGACGGAGGTTTTCAGGAGCTTCAGCACGGCTTTCAGAACCAGCGCGACGACGGCGACACGGATGCCCGCGAAGGCGTTGATGACGACGGGATACTCCGCGAAGTTCTGCAAAACGGCGGCGATGATGAGGATGATGATGAAGCTCGGCAGGCAGATGCTCGCCGTGGCGAAAATGCCGCCGGGGATGCCCGCCAGCTTGTAGCCGACAAAGGTCGCGGTGTTGATGGCGATGACGCCCGGCGTGCACTGTCCGATGGCGTAATAGTCGGCAAGCTCCTCATCGGTGCACCACGGGTGGGTCTCGACGACCTCGCGCCGCAGGATGGGCAGCATGGCATAGCCGCCGCCGAAGGTCAGAATGCCGACCCGGAAAAAGGCCTGAAACAGCTGCCAGTACAGGCGGGGCGTGGTTTTCTTTTCGTCCATGTCACACCTCCGGCGTCTTGCAGACATCGCACCAGCCGACGGGCTTCGAGAGCATCTCCAGCTCCTCGCAGGACAGCGCCACGCCGCTGTGCGGGCTTCCGGCGGAGGGATAGACGGTCTCGTGGTCGCGCAGGCTGATGTCGAGCCAGACCTCCGCGCCCTCGGCCGCGAGGAAGGGGCATACGCCGCCCGCGGCGTTTCCGGTCAGCCGTTCGGTGTCCTCAAAGGAGAGCATCCTGGCTTTCTGGCCAAACTGATCTTTAAATTTGCGGTTGTCGATGCGCCGCGTGCCGGCGGCCACGACCAGAACGACGCCGTCGCCGTGGTAAAAGGAGAGCGTCTTGGCGATCTGATCCGGCTCGGTGCCGAGAGCCTGCGCGGCCAGCTCGACCGTGGCGGTGGATTCTTCAAACTCGTGAAGCCGGTCGAGAAGGCCGTGCTCCGCGAGAAAAGGACGTACTTTGTCAATGGTCATGTGTTTCGCCTCTTGCATTCTTTGTGAAATGATTCTATGATAATACCATGAAAAACGGAAAAAGAAAAGCCGCGGTGATCGGCGCGTTGAATGTGGATATCGGAGGAAAGCCGGAGGCGGCGTTTATGCCGGGCGATTCGATCCCGGGAAGCGTGAGCGTAACGCTCGGCGGCGTGGGCTGGAATATAGCCCGCGACTGCGCCAGCCTCGGCGCGGAGACGGCGTTTTTCTCGGTTCTGGGCCGGGATGAGCACGAGGCGGCGATCCGTCAGGACGCGGCGGCGTTCGGCGTGAGCCTCGCGCATTGCCGGTGGGAGGAGGCGGCGGCGAATAACCGCTATCTCTATATCACCGGCAGAAACGGCGATATGGTCGCCGCCGTGAACGATATGCGCCTGTGTGACCGGATTGGTGAAAGCTATGCGGCGGCGTGTCTTGTGCCATGTGAAACGGCCGACGTGCTGGTCGTGGATGCGAATCTGCCCCCGGAAACCATTCGGGTGCTGGCGGAGAAGGCGGCTGTGCCGCTGGTCGTGGACTGCGTTTCCGCCGTGAAATGCGGACGGCTCCGCGAGCATCTCGGCCGTATCCACACGCTGAAGGCCAACCGCATGGAGGCGGAAATGCTGGCCGGGCGGATCGAGCCGGAGGACTGCGCCGGCGTGCTGATGGACGCCGGGGTGAAGCGGGTCGTCATTTCCCTGAGCGGAGACGGCGTTCTCTGCGGGACGGAGGGGGCCATCTTCCGGCTGCCCGCGTCCGGGATGCCGGTCGTCGATACCACCGGCGCGGGGGACAGCCTGACGGCGGCGCTGGCGGTGGGCCTTGCCCACGGGCTGAGTCTGGAGGAATGTGCCGCGCTCGGTATGCAGGCGGCGGGAATCACAATGGGCCGAACCGGCGCGGTGACAAAGGAGCTGTCGCAGCTCGCGTTATAAAACAGTTTCAGTCCCGGCGGACATTCCTGCCGGGACTGTTCTTGTATCCATGAAAACCGTGCGCCAAAGCCTCCCTTGTGTAAAGGGAGGTGGCACGGCGTAAGCCGTGACGGAGGGATTGAACCGTCGCTGTTCTTAATCAACCCCTCAGTCAGCTTCGCTGACAGCTCCCCTTACACAGGGGAGCCTTGGACGCTGTAATAAACAACCGACCTATGGCCGTAACCATAGGTCGGTTTGATTGTCTTAGGAAGCCCTGCCCAAGCGGAGCTTGTTTTTGTATGTATCCGGAATCAGGCCTGAGGACCAACGGTGTTGTTGCCCTCGAAAGCAGCCTGCACGGCGGCGACGACATCCTGGTTGGCAGCGTCGTCAGCAGTCCAGACACCCTTGTCGATAGCGCCGGTGATGGTAGCGCCGTCGAAGGTGATCTCAAAGGTCTTGGTGGCCTGGTCGCCGTTGTCGGTGTCCGCATAGTGAGCGGTGCCGGTCACGCCGTTGACGGTGATCTCGTAATCAGCCTCGGAGTTGACCTTCTCGGCAGAGGGCTCACCGGAGGGCTCGCCGGAAGCCTCACCCTCAGCAGCGGGCTCCTCGGAAGCTTCACCGGAGGGCTCGCCGGAAGCGGAAGCGTCAGGGCCGCCCATGACAGCGGGCTCCTTCACGATGCCGGCCTGGAACTCTTCCCAGGTGGAGAGACCGATGGTGGTGAACATCTGATCCCAGGGGGAGACGGTCTGGTCAAGCTCTTCCCAGCTGCCGATGGCCGCGACCTGCGCCTTGAACTCGTCCAGGTCGGGGGCGTTGGCGCCGGCCTTCTCGACCAGGTAAGCCTGATAGTCAGCCCAGGTGACCTCACCGGCGGGAGCCTCCGCAGCGGGAGCTTCCTCGGCGGCGGGAGCCTCGGTCTTGGAGCCGCAGGCAGCGAACGCCAGAACCATGACGAGAGCCAAAACAAGAGCAAGAATCTTCTTCATGTTGTTAGTTTCTCCTTTAAATATTTTTTTGTTCGGCATTTTGTGTCCAAACACGCAGAGTATAGCATACGGGAAACAAAAAGTAAATACGAAAATTTTTAATATAAACCGGGAATGTAACGAAAATAAACAAATCTTAACATTTTCAACTAAGTTTTCAACAAAACACGGAAATAAGCCGGGTTTTTGAGACGATTCAGCAAAAAAACACAGGATCTGCATGAACAGATCCTGTGTTTCGGTTGGCGGAATATGGCTCAGGCTTCCGGCTCTGCGGAGGGGCCGACGACGTTGACGGCCTCGTACTCGGCGCGGACGGCATCAATGACGGGCTGATCGGCCTCGTTGTCAGCGGTCCACACGCCCGTGCTGATGGTGCCGGGATAGACGGTATCGCCGATGGTGATCTCGAAGAGCTTCACGCCGTCGTCGCCGTTGCCGGTCTCTTCAAAGTGGGCGGAGACGGTCTCGCCGTCGAGCTCGATCTCGAAGTCGCCGCTGGTGGCCGGGCCGGAGGCTTCGCCGGAAGCCTCACCGGAGGCCTCGCCGGAGCCGCCCATGGGGTTGGCGGCCATCTGAGCGGCCATTTCCTCGGCGAAGGCGATGGCGTCAGCGATCTCCTGCTCGTCGAAGTAGATGGTGTGGGTGGCGTCCATGGCAAGCGCCGCGTCGGTCACGGTGACGGTGATGTCGCCGGTGATGCCGGTCACGGTGACGAGCTCAGAGGTGGGATAGCTGTTCGGGCCGCCGAGACCGACGTTGGAGTAGGTCACGGTGCCTTCGCTGACCGTGATGCCGGCGCCCTCTTCACCGGGGTTGGGCGCGCCCATATCACCGGGTGCATCGCACTGGAAGAAGAAGACGAGATCCTCTCCGGCGGGGAGCTGATAGGTCTCGCCGGTGGAGAAGGTTACGGTGTAGGTGCCTTCGGCGGCGGGGGCAGCCTCCGCAGCGGGAGCAGCCTCGGCGGCGGGAGCCTCGGTCTTGGAACCGCAGGCGCCCAGAACGAGGATCATGGCAAACGCCAGAACCAGGGCAAGGGTCTTTTTCATGTTGTTTTCCTCCTAAATATTTTTTCCCTTCCGGGGTATGGATGAATGTAAGTACGGCACAAGCGGGAGCTGTTGAGAAACAGCTCCCGCAGGTTTTTTATAAACGCCCCTGCGCGCAGCGAGTCGGAAAGGAGTTTCCTTGCATGAGAAAGCATCAAGAGGAGAAAGGGGTATAAGGTGCAGGGCCCATGATGCAGGGGCGGTGGCGGCGAATTGTAAGAATTTTCAAAAAACTCTTTTGTTCGCCTATATATAAGCATAAAAACTCCGCCGCGTCAAGGGCTTTTTAAAAAGATTGACAATAAATAAACATAAAAGATATTCCACGTTTATATCTATTTATTTAGATAAAAAATCGTTAATATTTATAAGGGAAAATGTTATCGAATGTTATCAAAAGATGGGGCCCGGAACCTCGCCGTTCTGCTGGTAGTACTCGGCGAAATCCTCATAGCCGAGGGCGCCGAACTCGATCAGCATGGAAAACGGCATCGTGCTTTCGTCATAGCCGGCCTCGAAGACGGTGTCGAGGGCGGCGTTGAACTCATCGTAGAACTCATCCTCCAGAAGCAGGGAGCGGATATACTCGATATAGGTTGCAAACATATCGATGTCCGCAGGCTCGCTGGAGGCGAGGACGACGGCGGGCTCGTTGGAGGCGCCGTTCACGTTGCCGGAGGCCGCGGCGATGACGGGCTGGACGTAGGTATCCCAGGAGGTCTGATAGCTGGAGAAGCTGTTGCCGGCGGCAAAGAGGCCGGACTCATCGCGCAGCCAGTCGATGCTGCCGTAGGTCTCCTCGGTAAAGACGGGCGCGGGAACGCTCTCGGCGACGGCATTCGCGGCATATTCGCCGTTGTAGGTGCCGCCGTTATAGACATTGATGGTGACCTCGCACTCGCCCTCCGTGATGACCTCGCCGGTAAAGACCGCGCCGTCATATAGGTTCAGCACCACGACACCGCCCTCGGCGCAGGAGATGTCGCCGGTCAGCTCGGTATCCCACAGGTTCACATAGACCTTGCCGGCGCCCATACCGGGTTCGGCTTCGACCTGAATGGCGTAGTCGGTGTCGCAGGCCGTGGTGTCGCAGTTCACGATATAATGCGTGGTGACGCCGCCCTGCTCATGGATGACCGCGCTGTCAAACGCCTCAAAGGTGCTGTCGAAGCTGAAGGTTGTGTCACCGGCTGCCATCGCGGGGGAGGGCATGGCCTGATGGCCGTCGAAGATCTCGGGGCCGTACAGGGAGCAGTCCTTGAGCACGACGATGGAGTTGTTGTGCGCGTTCATGACGGTCTCGGACACGTTGGAGTGCAGGGTGGAGTCCTCGAGGACATAGATGGAGGAACCGGCGGCGTAGATACCGGCGGAACCGGCGGTGTTGGATTCGGCGTAGGTGTTGGTCACCTTGAAGAAGCCGCCGCCGAAGTCGGTGGACAGGGCGGAGGAAGCGCTGCCGTTCGTGCGGATGACGCAGTTGTCCACGAGGAACGTACCGGCGAAGGTGGCGTCAAGGCCGTGACCCTGGCTGTTGTTCGTGATGATGGTGGAATCCTTGAGCGTAATGGTGGAGCCGTTCGCGGCGAACACGCCGTTGGAGGTGGAGTCGGAGGCGCAGAGGACGGTCACATGGTCCAGATCGACCGCCGTGCCCTCGCCATGGGCCAGGATGCCGGCCGCCATGCCGAACTTGCTGCCGTACTCGTTCGAGGTGTCGGACTGCCACTCGTCCTCGGTGAGGATGCCGTCGCCGTTTTCGTCCTTATACTCGCCGCTGATATAGCCGTAGGAGAGCACAAGCTGATCGGCAAAGTAGAGCTTCGCGCCGTCTTCCGCATAGATGGCGGAGGCGCCGCGCATATTCTCGCCGACAAGAGCGCCGGACGCGGGATAGATCTCAACATCGCCGTAGAAGGCGTAAGCTGTGCCGGGCTCGACGGTCTGCAGGTAGCCGTCCACGGTGACGACGGGAACGCTGCCTGCCGGCGCGGTGAGCGAGGAGGTCTCGTCGATGGTCAGGCGGTGCAGGCTGACGGGCTCTGTGACCTCATAGACCGCGCCGTCGGCGAGATCCAGAAAGTCATCCGCCGCCAGAGCCGCTGTGCCGAGGCTCAGGACGAAGGTGAGGGCGAGAAGAATGCTGAAAACGCGTTTCATGGGGACTCCTCCTTGTGATTTTATATTTCAGTTTTTGGCTGACACGTTCAGGGCGGCGAGGATGGCCGCTTCCATATCGGCGGGGTCGCCGGTCATCACCGTTCCGGCGGCGTCGGGGTGTCCGCCTCCGCCGACGGCGCGCAGTACCTGCCCGGCGTGCACGCTTCCGTCCGTCCGCAGGGACACCTTCCAGTCCCCGGAGGGAAGCTGCCGGAGCAGCAGTCCGGCCCATACGCCCTCCGGCGTCATCGTGAGGGTCGAGAGCTTATCCATATCGTCCTCCGTCGCGCCGCAGGCGGTGATGGTCTCATAGGGCAGAACCATTACGCAGACGCCGTCCTGCGGGAAGCGCATCCCGCCGAAAAGCGCCGCTTCCAGGCGCAGCCGGGAGGCGGTTTTTGTCTCGAACAGACGGCGCGTGAGCGCGAATACGTCGAAACCCACGTCGTGAAGCTCCGCCGCAATGGCGAGCGTTCGTCCGGTCGTTCCGGCGGTGCGGAAGCCGTTTGTGTCCGTGGCGAGGGAGACGTACAGCGCCTCGGCGATGTCCGGCGTGAGCGGCACATCCAGCTCGCGCAGAATGAGATACACAAGCTCTCCGGCGGCGGCGCTGTGATCGTCCAGCAGGGTCTTTTTCGCGTACCCGCTGTTTGTGCCGTGGTGATCGACGGCGAGGTCGGTGCGTCCGGCGAGCTGCTCCCAGCCGGGCGGGAACTGTCCCGCGCTCGCGGTGTCCACGGCCGCGACGAAGTCCGGCACAAAGCCGTCCGGGGCGAAATACGGCGTGAGATATTTTTCATACCGCGTCATGGACGGGGGATTGGCGGCAAGAAAAGCGGTCTTGCCGAGGGCGCGCAGGCCGAGGCACAGAGCGCAGCCGCTGCCGGCGGCGTCTCCGTCGGGGCGGATGTGCGTGACGATGAGAATATTGTCGGCCGACCGCAGCAGCGCGGCGGCGTCCTTTGCGGTGATGAGCTCCATGGACACTTCCTGTTAATCTTTATGACGAAATATTAACACATTGGAGCGCGCTTTGCAACAAGTGTTTGAACATGGCGGGCCCGTATGGTAGAATAAGAGACGGAATCTGCCGCGAACGGCGGAAAAAGGTGGAATACAATTTGAAACGGTTTTTAACGATCTGTCTGCTGCTGGCGCTGCTCATGTCCGTGCCGGCGCTGGCGCTGTCCGACGAGGAGATGGACGCTGCGGCGCAGAAGGCGGCGGAGGAAGCGGTCACGGCCTGCGTGGCGGAGGATATGACCGATCTGGAGACGCTGACGGCGCTGCATGACTGGATGGCGCTGCACTGTGATTACGGCGCGTCGCCCCGGAGCGGGACGGCCTATGGTGCGCTGGCGGAGGGCTTCGCCGTCTGCACCGGCTATGCGGCGGGGTATGCGTGTCTCGCGTCGGCGGCGGGGCTGGACGGCGTGAGCACCTACAGCGCGGAAATCGACCACGCGTGGATTCTCGCGACGCTGGACGGCACGCGGTATTTCTCGGACTGCACATGGGACGATGGAAAGAATCAGAAGCTGGGCCTTATCCGGCACAGATACTTCCTGTTCAACGAGGGAAACGCGGCGCAGACCGGCCATCTCGGCTGGGACAGCGCGGAATTTGTCCCCGGCGGCGCGCTGGAGACGGCGCCGTGGACGTCGGCGGTCACGCGGGTGATCTTCGACGGGGACTATGCGTACTATTTCGACGACAGCTTTCGGCTGATCCGCTGTGACCGGGCGACCTGGCGGACGGAGGTTCTGCTGACGCTGTCCGACCGCTGGCCCGACCTTGACCGCGCGGACGGCAAAACGCCGGAGATCTATTCCGGGCTGGTGCTCCTGCGCGGCCGGCTGTATTTCAATACGCCGGAGCGGATCTGTTATTACGACCTCGCGGAGGAGGTCATGAAAACCGCCGTCACGCCGGATACATCGGCGGGCTGTATTTACGGCGTCGGCGTGGAAAACGGACGGCTCTGCTATTCCCTTGCGGAGAGCGAGAGCGCGGTTCTGTATGACGTGATCGACACGGGCATATCCGCCCGTTCCGCGTGGGGATATTGATACGGAAATCATGCGAAAATGTCCGACCCAGTGAGGGCCGGACATTTTTATATGATGGCAGCTTTTATGCAAGCCCGTCCTCTCGGATGCGCTGCATGATGCGGGCGATGAGGTTTGTGCGCCCGAACGGGGTCATGAGGTAGTAGCCGTCCACATAGGGGGCGATGGCCTTCGCGACGGCGGCGGAGATGTCGATGGCGAGCTCCTCGCCGCGCGCACGATCCGCGCCCTCGTAGGCCGCGATGATCTTCTCGTCCACGGTGATGCCGGCGATCTCGCTGTTCATGAACAGCGCATTTTTCTGGCTGACAACCGGGATGATGCCGCCGAGGATTTTTCCGTGCAGCGTCTCACGCGCAAGCTTCAGATTCTCCAGCGCCTGCTGCGTCAGGACGGGCTGCGTCAGGAAGCCGACGGCGCCGTTTTCCTCCTTCTGCTGTGCCAGTTCGAGCTGTATGCGGAAATTGCGGACGTTCACGTTCAGCGCGCCGAATACCTGAAACGGTGTGGGCAGCACGGATGCGTTCAGGTTGCTGACATATTTGATGAGCTTGCGGGAGTTGAAGTTGTATACGCTCTTCACCTCGTCGCGCTGGGCGGAGGGAATGGGGTCGCCGGTGATGAGGAGGACGTTGCGGATGCCCTCGGCATTCAGGCCGAGCAGAAGCGCCTGCGTGGCGTTCTGGTTTCGATCGCGGCAGGTCATGTGCGGCAGCGCGTCGATCTGAAGCTCACGCCGGAGCTTGCAGGCGAGCAGGCTCGAATCCATGCGCGCCCGGGCAATGGGACAGTCGGCGATGGTGATGATGTCCGCGCCCGCGCCGCGCAGCTCCTCGGCCCCGGCCATGAATTTGGTCAGATCCGCGTTCGGAGGCGAGTCAAGCTCGACCGCGAAAGGCTTTTGCCGCGGGTCGCAGAGCTTCTCCCAGAACGGATTGCGCTCCGGCTTTGCCCCGTCGGCGCCGGTCTCCGGGGAGACGGGTGCGGGGGATACGGGAGAAAGCGCCCGCAGTGCCCCGGCTGCGGCGGCGATATGCTCCGGCGTTGTGCCGCAGCAGCCGCCGAGAATGCCGACGCCCAGCTCGCGCAGGACGCGGAGCTGCCCGGCGAAATACTGCGGGTCGCCGTCGTAATAGGTGCGCCGTCCGCGGACGGTCGGATACCCGGCGTTCGGCATGGCGGAAAGGGGGGTTCCGGCGCTGCCCAGCCGCTTCACAAGCTCCGCCGTATGCCGTGCGCCCGAAACGCAGTTGAGGCCGACCGCGTCGACATTCGGATCCGCCGCCGCGGCACGGATGAGGTCGCTGTAAAGCTCGCCGTCCGACGTGAAGCCGTCCGGCTGCGCGGCGAAGGAGAGCAAAATAAAGGCGTCCGGCTCGCGGGCTTTGATATGCGCCGCCGCGGCGTGCAGCCCGCGGTCGCTGCTGTTGGTCTCGAAAAGGAAATGCTTCGCGCCGCAGGCGAGGAAGGTGTCGGCGATAAAGAGATACTCCGCATCGGCGGTGCGCCCGTCTGCGGAATCGACCGGGCCAATGTCCGCAAAGACAAAGGCATCGTCTCCAGCGGCACGGCAGGCAAGCTCATAGCCCGCACGGAGGATGGCGGCACATTCGCCGCCGAATGTGAGACGGTTTGCGCCGAAGGTGTTCGTCTTGATCGCCCGCGCTCCGGCGTCAAGATAGGCGCGGTGGATGGCCTCCACGGCCTCCGGGTTTTCGAGGTTTGCCCGCTCACACGGCGTGTCGGGGTTGTTGTGGGCGGCAAAATAGGTGCCCATGGCCCCGTCGAACAGCAGAATATTATTTTGTATGTAGTCCCGGATATTCATGTTATGTCAACCTAAAACCAGCTTGGCAATATCAGCGCTCTGCTTGGCGTCCTTTGAATAGTAGTCTGCGCCGATCTCCGCGGCGTAATCGGGGGTCAGAACCGCACCGCCGACCATGATCTTGCAGTCATGCCCGCTGGCGCGGAGGGCGGCGATGGTCTCCGCCATGCTGGCAACGGTGGTGGTCATGAGCGCGGAGAGACCGACGAGCTTCACATCCTCGCGGATGGCGGCTTCGACGATGACCTCCTTGGGTACGTCCCGCCCGAGGTCGATGACGGTGTAGCCGTAGTTTTCGAGCACGACTTTTACGATGTTCTTGCCGATGTCGTGGATGTCGCCGTGAACGGTGGCGATGAGGATTTTGCCCTTGGAGACGGAGCCTTCGCCCCTCTGGGCGATGCGGGATTTGACGACCTCAAATCCCTCGCAGGCGGCGTTGGCGGCGTTTATGAGCTGCGGCAGGAAAATCTCCTGCTTCTCATACCGCTCACCGACGAGGTCGAGCGCGGGGATGAGCTGTGTGTTCACAACGTCCAGCTCGCTCATGGTCTCCAGCGCGGCTTTTGTGAGGCTGGCGGTTTCCTCCCGCAGTCCCTTTGCGATCGCGTCCGCTATGGTCATCTGCGCGGCGGCCTGGACGGGGGCAGGGGCGGCGCTGGCGGCCTGGGCGAAACGGGCGATATAGGCCTCGCTGTCCCGATCCTGACAGGAGAGAACCTTGAATGACGCGACGGCGTCCATGACGGCGCTCTGATTCGGGTTGAGGATCGGAAAATCCAGTCCGGCGTGCATGGCCTGCGTGAGGAAGCTCACGGTGATATGCTCGCGCTGCGGCAGACCGAAGGAGATGTTGCTCACGCCGAGGACGGTGTGCAGGCCCAGATCCTCCGTGACAACCCGCACGGCTTTGAGCGTTTCCCGCGCCTGCTCCTGTTGGGCCGAGACGGTCAGCGTCAGGCAGTCGATGAATATGTCCTCGCGCGGGATGCCGTGGGCGAGAGCGGCGTCGAGAATGCGCTGTGCGATGGCGATGCGCCCCTCGGCGGTCTCCGGGATGCCGTTTTCGTCGAGGCACAGTCCGACGACGGCGGCGCCGTATTTTTGGCAGAGCGGCAGGATGGAATCCAGCACCTCCGCCTTGCCGTTTACGGAGTTCACGATGGCGCGTCCGTTCACGGCGCGCAGGCCCGCCTCGATGGCGGCGGGATCGGAGGAGTCGATCTGGAGCGGAAGGTCAACGACGGACTGAAGCTGCTTCACAACGCGGGCCATCATCGCGGGCTCGTCGATGCCGGGCAGACCGACGTTCACATCGAGGATGTCCGCGCCGGCATCCTGCTGCTCCAGGCCGCGTTCGAGGATGTAGCCGATGTCGTTTTCGCGCAGCGCCTGCTGAAAGCGGCGCTTGCCGGTGGGGTTGATGCGCTCGCCGATGACCCGGACGCCGCCGTAGGCCGCGACCTGTGACGCGGAGCATACGCCGCGCCGGTCGGCTTTTCGCCTTGTCCCGGCGGGGGTGTTTTTCAGCGCGGCGGAAAGGGCGCGGATGAAATCCGGCGTGGTGCCGCAGCAGCCGCCGAACGCGGTCACGCCGAGCGCGGCGGCTTTGGCCAGCTCCCCGGCAAACTCCTCCGGCGTGATGGTATACGCGCCCGTGGCGGGGTCGGGCAGACCGGCGTTGGGCTTGAGGATCAGCGGCACGTCGGTCCAGTGGGACAGCTCCTCCATCATTGGCAGCAGCTCCTTCGGGCCGAGGGAGCAGTTGAAGCCCATTGCGTCCACGCCGAGACCGGTGAGCGTCAGCGCCATGGCGGGGATGCTCGTGCCGACGAAGGTGCGGCCCGTCGCCTCGAAGGTCATGGTCACCCAGACGGGGAGCTTCGTGTTTTCTTTGGCGGCGAGCACGGCGGCCTTGACCTCGTACAGGTCCGACATGGTCTCAAAGACGATCAGATCGGCTCCGGCCTCTTCGCCGGCGATGACCATTTCTTTATAGGTGTCGTAAGCCTCCTCGAAGGGGAGTGTGCCGAGCGGCTCGAGAAGCTGGCCGATCGGGCCGATATCGAGCGCGACCTTCACGGGCTTGTCCCCGGCGGCGTCACGGGCGCAGCGGATGGCGCCCGCGATCAGCTCGGTGGGGGTGTAGCCGCTTTTGGCGGTCTTGTGCCGGTTGGCGCCGAAGGTATTGGCGAAAAGGATGTCGCTGCCGGCGTCCACATAGCGCCGCTGGATCGCGGCGACGCGGTCGGGATGGGTGATGTTCCAGCTCTCGGGCAGCTCGCCGATGCCGAGACCGGCGGCCTGCAGCATCGTACCCATCGCGCCGTCGAGCAGGATATAGTCAGTTTTTTCCACAGCTTGCGCCCTCCTTTCGATAGGAGCAGGTTGAAAACAGATCGCAGTCAAGGCAGCCCCGGGAGCGTTTTTTCACCGGGACGGGGGAGACGCCCAGCAGCGCCGTGACGGTTTTTTGCGGGATCATGAGCCCGCCGGGGGAGAGCGTCACGCCGATGCGGCGGCCGACATCGAGCAGGCGGCAGAAATCCGGCTGCTGGGCAAAGGGCAGGTCGCCGTAGCCGGGACTGAAGCGGTCGGTCAGATACAGCGGCGCCTCCGCCGCGGCAAAGTCGTCGCACAGGTTGTCGCAGACGTTTTCGATGGCGGCGCTGGCGCAGGCGTCGAGGATGACGGCGTCCGCCATGTCGGTCACCTGCGTGCGGCGAATAAGCGCCTCCGCCTCCGCACCCAGAGTGGCGGCAAAGAGGATGACGGCCTCACAGCCGTGCAGAAGCATTTTTACATCCTCGCCCAGAGGCCGGAAATCCGTACCGGCAAGGCTGCCGTCGGGCAGGAGCGGAAACCGCCGCCATACGATGCGCGGTCGGGCGGTTTGCAGAAGGAGAGCCTCGCACCGGGCCATATCGGCCTCCATATCGGATGTGACCGGCCCGCCCTTACAGCCAAGATAGAAAAGGGCTTCTCTGTGGTTCAGTCCGGTAAGCCTTGGCTGCATGGTGTACGCCTCCTTTCGGGCTGCCTGAATAATTCAGCCATTTAATTTATATCATATTCATAGGAAATTGTTAATAGAGTGCCGCAAAGTTTTTTTGTGGCGGGGGATAGGGGACAGATGCGTCGAATCGATCCGAAAGGGATAAAAGAATATCTGAAACGCTGGTTTGCAAGGGCGCGGAGCGATCCGCGGCGGGCGGATCTGAGCCTGTATGCGGCAAACGGCTCGTATTTCTTTTTTCTGTCGCTGGGCCCGCTGCTCGCGCTGCTTCTCTCGATCCTGCCTTACACGCCGCTGACGGAGCAGCGGGTCATGGAGGTGCTGCTCGCCTATGCGCCGGAGCCGCTTGCGCGGCTGATCGATGCGGTCGTGCGCGATATATACGCCGGGTCGAAGGCCACGCTGGGCCTTTCGGCGGCGCTGGAGCTGTGGAGCGGCGCGCGGTTTCTGGCGGGCGTGGTGCGGGGCGTGGGCGCGATCGGCGGCGTGAAGCCGCGGGGCTATCTTCGCCGCCGGGTGATGGGCGCGCTGTATACGGCGGCGCTCGTGCTGTTTCTGGTGGCGAATCTCACGCTGCTGCTGTTCGGGGAACGGATGCTCTCCGCCGTGCTGGTCAATTATCCGGATGGCGCGGTTTTGTGGAAGCTGCTCCTGCGGCTGCGGGTGGTGATCCTGATGGCGGGCCTCACCGCCGGAAATACGCTGCTGTTTTGCCGCGCTTCCGGGCACGGACGGCTGCGGACGGAACTGCCCGGCGCGATCGTCGCCGCCGTCGGCTGGCTCGTCTATACCCGGGCTTTCTCATGGGCGCTCGAACGCTTCGGCCTATTCGGCGTGTATGGCAGCATTGCGGCCGTGTCGGCGTCGATCGTGTGGATGTACGGCTCGCTGTATGTCCTGTTTCTGGGCGCGTGGCTCAACCGAAGCCTGGAGGAAAACAGGGTATAAAGGATCGTTATATTTTAAATAAGGACAACTTGGGGTTTGCATTGTTGGCTATTATTTCTCTTGTTCGGGGGGATTCGGTCATGCTATAATGAGAACAAAACACGATGGAGTGTGGATTTGTGTTTTTAAAAATTTGATTGATAGGAGAGTGAGAGCGGTTTGAGTCGACTGAGTATTTATACCCCGGATAAGTCCCAGGCGATCGTGGACGATCTCTATGAGAGCTTGCAGCGCCGCATCGAGGTCGCGCCGCAGGGCAACTGCCCCGTGGAGCTGACGGATGCGTTCCTGCGTCTGTGCCTTGCCCAGAGCTGCGGCAAGTGTACGCCCTGCCGCATCGGCCTGGCCCAGCTTTCTGCGCTTTGCGAGAAGATCATGGAGGGCGAGGGAACCGAGCAGGATCTGATGATCCTCGAAAAGGCATCCCATGCCATTGCCGATTCCGCGGACTGCGCCATCGGACGCGAGGCGGCGCGCACGGTTCTCGAGTGTCTGAAGGGCTTCCGGGACGATTTCATGTCCCACCTGACCACCGGCCGCTGTATGTCCACCTTCTCGGCGGTGCCCTGCGTGTCCTTCTGCCCGGCCCATGTGGATATTCCGGGTTACATAGCTCTTGTTCGCGAAGGCCGTTATGCCGACGCCGTGCGCGTGATCCGCGAGGATAACCCGTTCCCCAGCGTCTGCGGCCTGATCTGCGAGCACCCCTGCGAAAACCACTGCCGCCGGAACATCATGGACGCATCCGTGAACATCCGCGGTCTGAAGCGTGTCGCGGTGGAGCGTGCCGGTCATGTTGACGCACCCGAATGCCTGCCGCCCACGGGCAAGACGGTTGCTGTCATCGGCGGCGGCCCGACGGGTCTGACCGCTGCGTATTATCTCGCGCTCATGGGCCACTCCGTCACCGTGTACGAGCGGCGGAAGAAATTCGGCGGTATGCTGCGCTACGGCATCCCGCGTTACCGCCTGCCGGCGAAGTATCTGGACGAGGACATCAACGTCATCCTGTCCACCGGCATCAAGGCTTATACCAACGTCGAGATCGGCAAGGACATCACCTTCGCCGAGATCCAGGAGAAGTTCGACGGCGTATACATCGCCATCGGCGCGCACTCCTATAAAACGCTCGGCATCCCCGGCGAGGACGCGAAGAACGTCATGTCCGCCGTGGAGCTGCTCGGCGCGATGGGCGACGAGGAGCCGCCCGATATGAAGGGCAAGAACGTCGTCGTTGTCGGCGGCGGCAACGTCGCCATGGATGCGAGCCGCACGGCGCTGCGTCTGGGCGCGAAGAGCGTGAAGGTCATCTACCGCCGCCGCGAGTCGGATATGACGGCGCTGCCGGCGGAGATCCGCGGCGCGGACAGCGAGGGCGTGGAGCTTCTGACGCTCAAGGCTCCGGTCGAGATCATGACCGACGAAAACGGACTTGCGTATGCGGTCAAGGTTCGTCCCCAGATCCCCGGCGAATACCGGGCCGGACGTCCCGCGCCGCGCAATGCCGATCTGCCCGATGAAGAGGTTCCCTGCGACGTCGTCATCGTGGCGATCGGGCAGGCCATCGAGTTCAGCCACTTCCAGAAGGCCGGCATCACGGCGACGAGAGCCGGTACGCTGCAGGCGGATACCTCCGGTGCGGTGGCCGGCGCCAACGGCATCTATGCCGGCGGCGACTGTGCCTCCGGCCCGGCGACGGTCATCAAGGCCATCGAGGCCGGTAAGACCGCCGCGGCGAATATCGACGAGTATCTCGGCTATCACACCGAGCTGCCGGTCGATATCGACATTCCCTCGGCGCAGTCCAAGCTGCGCGTTCCCTGCGGCCGCTGCAATACGACCGACCGGCCCGCTGCCGAGCGTGTGAATGACTTCGAGCTCATTGAATACTGCATGACGGATGAGCAGGCCCATCAGGAGTGCTCTCGCTGCCTGCGCTGCGACCACTTCGGCTATGGCTCGTTCCGGGGAGGGAGGAAGAAGGCATGGTAACCATTACGATCGACGGCCGTCAGGTGACGGTAAAGGAAGGAACGACCATCCTCGAGGCGGCCCGCTCCGTCGGCATCCGAATCCCGACGCTCTGCTACCTGAAGGAGATCAACCAGATCGGCGCGTGCCGCGTCTGCATGGTGGAGATCGAGGGCCGCGACCATCTGGTCGCCTCCTGCAACGCTCCCTGTGAGGACGGCATCGTCGTACATACCAATACCCAGCGCGTGCGGGATACCCGCCGCCTGAATGTGGAGATGATCCTCTCCCGCCATAACTCCAGCTGCACAAGCTGTGTCCGCAGCGGCAACTGCTCGCTTCAGTCGCTCGCACGCGATCTGAACGTGCTGGATCTGCCGTTCCCCCATAAGCCGGTCTATCGCGACTGGGATCACACCTATCCCCTGATCCGCGATATGTCGAAATGCATCAACTGTATGCGCTGCGTCGCCGTCTGCGACAAGGTGCAGGATATGCGCGTCTGGGACGTGACCGGCACCGGTACGCGCACCGGCGTGGCCGTCCGCGACAAGCTGGATATCATGGATGCCGGCTGCACCTTCTGCGGTCAGTGCATCACGCATTGCCCGGTCGGCGCGCTCCGGGCGAGGGACGACACCATGAAGGTCTTCAACGCCATTGCAGACCCGGAGATCACTACCGTGGTCCAGGTGGCTCCCGCTGTCCGCGCCGCATGGGGCGAGGACTTCGAGCTGACCCGCGAGGAGGCCTCCGTGCCGCGCATGGTGGCGGCGCTCAAGGCCATCGGCTTTGACTATGTCTTTGACACCAACTTCTCCGCTGACCTGACCATCATGGAGGAGGGCAGCGAGTTCGTCGAGCGCATGACCCACCCCGGCGAGCATCCGATGCCGATGTTCACCTCCTGCTGCCCCGGCTGGGTGCGCTATGTGAAGATCCGCCATCCCGAGCTTGCGGGCAACCTCTCCACCGCGAAGAGCCCCCAGCAGATGTTCGGCGCCGTGGCCAAGAGCTATTTTGCCAAGAAGATCGGCGTCGATCCGAACAAGATCTTCTGCGTGTCCATCATGCCCTGCACGGCGAAAAAGTACGAGTGCGCCGTGGACGAGGTAAACGACGCCGGCGCGGGCCGCGATGTGGATATCTCCATCACCACCCGCGAGTTCGTCCGCATGATTAAGACCTGCCAGATCGACCCGATGACGGTCGGCGAGGCGGAGTTCGACGATCCTCTGGGCGAGGGCACCGGTGCGGCCGTCATCTTCGGCACCACCGGCGGCGTGATGGAAGCGGCTCTCCGCAGCGCGTACTATCTGATTACCGGCGAGAATCCCGACGCGGACGCCTTCTCCGGCGTGCGCGGTCTGGACGGCTGGAAGGAGCGCACCTTCAAGGCCGGAGATGTGACCGTCCGCACGGCGGTGGTTCACGGTCTTGGCAATGCGACAAAGCTCATCAACGCGATCCAGAGCGGCCGCGCGCAGTATGACTTCGTGGAGGTCATGGCCTGTCCGAGCGGCTGCGGCGGAGGCGGCGGTCAGCCCATCGAGGATGGACGTGAGCTCGGCGGCCTCCGCGGTCAGGAGCTCTATGCGCTCGACAAGAACGCGCATACCCGCTTCTCGCACGAGAACGCCTCGGTGCAGAAGCTGTACGAGGAGTTCCTCGGCGCACCGCTGTCCCACGAAGCGCATCATCTGCTCCACACGGACATCTCCCAGTGGAAGCTCTGATTTGACGAACTGAAAAAACAGGAACGCCCGGTTCATTGACCGGGCGTTCTTTGCATATCGGTTTAGTTTACATAATATTAAAGACCGAGGTATTCGGTCTGCTTCTCGCTGAGGGTGTCGATGCGGACGCCCAGCGTGTCGAGCTTGCGGCGGGCGACGGCGAGGTCGATCGCGCGCGGCACGGGAACGACGCCGGGGGCGAGCATGCCGCGGTTGTCCGCGAGATAGCGGGCGCTCAGCGCCTGAATGGCAAAGCTCATGTCCATGATCTCGGCCGGGTGACCGTCGCCGGAGGCGAGGTTCACAAGGCGGCCCTCCGCGAGGACGAACACGGTTCGTCCGTTCGGGAGCTTGTAGCCCCGGATATTCTGGCGTGCGTCGAAGGTCTCAACGGCGTAGGCCTTGAGCTGCTCCATCGCCACCTCGACATTGAAGTGGCCGGCGTTCGAGAGGATCGCGCCGTCCTTGAGCAGCGGGAAATGCTCCGTCGTGATGATGTCGCAGTCGCCGGTGACCGTGCAGAAAATATCGCCGATGGGAGCGGCTTCGGCCATGGTCATCACGCGGAAGCCGTCCATGACGGCCTCGATGGCGCGGATGGGATCGGTCTCGGTGACGATGACCCGGGCACCCAGCCCTTTGGCGCGCATAGCGACGCCCTTGCCGCACCAGCCGTAGCCCGCGACGACGACGTCCTTGCCCGCGACGATGAGGTTCGTGGTTCGCATGATGCCGTCCCAGACGGACTGGCCCGTGCCGTAGCGGTTGTCGAATAGATGCTTGCAGTCGGCGTCGTTCACCATGACGGCGGGGAAGCGGAGCGTTCCGGTCTTTGCCATGTGCTTCAGGCGCAGGATGCCGGTGGTCGTCTCCTCGCAGGAGCCGATGACATCCGGCAGGAGATGCGTGTACTTCTCATGCATCCGCGCCACGAGATCGCCGCCGTCGTCGATGATGATGTTCGGCCCGACTTCCAGAACGCGGTCGATATGCTCGAAGTACTCTTCTTCGGTGCAGCCGTGGACGGCGTGAACCGTCAGACCGCCGGAAACCAGCGCCGCGGCGACGTCGTCCTGCGTGGAGAGCGGGTTCGAGCCGGTGATGTGCATTTCCGCGCCGCCCAGCGCCATGACCCGGCAGAGATAGGCGGTTTTCGCCTCGAGATGCACGGACAGCGCGACCTTGAGACCGGCGAAGGGCTTGTCCTTGGCGAAATCCTCGGCGATGGAGCGCAGGAGGGGCATATTTCGCTCGACCCAGGCAATCTTTTTCTCGCCCGACGGGGCAAGGCTTATATCTTTGATGGTGCTCATGGCAGGAATCCCTTACATACCGACGGCCTTGCGGAGCTGCTCCGTGCGGTCGGTGATCTCCCACTTGACGCCGAGCTCCTCGCGGCCCATATGCCCGTAAGCGGCGAGCGGGCGGTAGATGGGACGGCGCAGGTCGAGGTCGCGGATGATGGCGGAGGGGCGCAGGTCAAAGACCTCGGTGACGGCCTGCTGCAGCTTGTCGTCGGAGACCTTGCCGGTGCCGAAGGTCGTGACGTTGATCGAGACGGGCGTAGCCACGCCGATGGCGTAGGCGAGCTGCACCTGGCAGCGGTCGGCAAGACCCGCCGCGACGATGTTCTTGGCGACCCAGCGGGCGGCGTAGGCCGCGCTGCGATCGACCTTCGTCGGATCCTTGCCGGAGAAGGCGCCGCCGCCATGGGGAGCGCTGCCGCCGTAGGTATCGACGATGATCTTGCGGCCGGTCAGGCCGGAATCGCCCTGCGGGCCGCCGACGACGAAACGGCCGGTCGGGTTAACATAATATTTGATGTCGCCCTTGTTCAGCTCCGCGGGGATGGTGGGGTTGATGACGTGCTCGATCATGTCGGCGCGGATCTGGGACAGCTCGGCCTCGGGGGCGTGCTGGGTGGAGACGACGACCGTGTCGATGCGGACGGGGCGGTTGTTCTCGTCGTATTCGACTGTGACCTGCGTCTTGCCGTCCGGGCGCAGGTAGGGGAGCAGGCCGGATTTGCGAACCTCGGTGAGGCGCTTTGCCATCTTCTGGGCGAGGCTCAGGGGCAGGGGCATGAGCTCCGGGGTCTCGTTCGAGGCGTAGCCGAACATCATGCCCTGGTCGCCGGCGCCGTTCTGCAGCTCGGCGTCGCAGCCGCCTTCCTTCTGCTCCAGGCTCTCGTTGACGCCCATGGCGATGTCGGGGGACTGCTCGTCGATGGAGGTGATGACGGAGCAGGTGTCGCAGTCCATGCCGTATTTGGCGCGGTCATAGCCGATGTCGCGCAGGACGCCGCGGGCGATACGGGGGATATCGACATAGCAGGTCGTGCTGATCTCGCCCATGACGTAGATGATGCCGGTCGTGGCGGTGCACTCGCAGGCCACATGACCGTTGGGGTCTTCCGCGAGGATGGCGTCGAGGATGGCGTCGGAGATCTGGTCGCAGATTTTATCGGGATGCCCCTCGGTGACGGATTCGGATGTAAACAGATAATGTCCCATGGTTATAATCTCCTTTGTGTGACAATAATGTATAAAATGAAAAACGCGCCTCACCAAATCGGCGGGCGCAGAACAGGGGATGTTCCTTATCTCTCGATTTACACCGCCGGATTTGGCACCTTTGGCGCAAAAATGCGCCCAGGTTGCCGGGCTTCACAGGGCCGGTCCCTCCGCCACTCTTGATAAGGCTATGCAGTTTTTGATACGGCTTATTGTACCATGAACTTTTTCTTTGTCAATAGTCACGATTGACAATTTTAGGTTTTAGGGGCAGAATACAGGGTATGAGATTCTTCTTTTTTGTGATAAAACTGCTGCTGGTCGCAGCAATGCTGATTTTTATCTGGGGCAATTCCATGATACCGGGCGAGCTTTCCAGCCTGGAGAGCGAATGGTTTCTGTCGCTGGTATACCCCGTGATCGAGCGTGTCCAGCATATACTCGCGGATTTCGGTCATGTATATGAGCTGAGCTTTCTCGTGCGGAAGCTGGCGCATTTTTCGGAATATGCGCTGCTGGGCGTGCTGATGTACTGGCTCTTCTTGAAGCCGAACGGGCGCGGCCGCGTTGTGCTGTCGGCGCTGCTGTGCCTTTCGGCGGCCTGCGTGGATGAGGGCATCCAGATTTTCGCGATTGAGCGCGGCCCGGCGCTCAAGGACGTGATCCTCGATTTTGCCGGCTCCTGTGCGGGCATTTTCGCGATGGCGGTGGTGATATCCGTTCTGTATGCGCTGACCCGTCCGTTCAGACGCCGCTGAGGGCATGGGACAAATAAAAAAACCGGAGCGGAAGCTCCGGTTTTTTTATCCGTTCACCTTCAGGGCGATGGCCTCGATCTCCAAAGGCATATCCTTGGGGAGCTTTGCGGCCTGCACGCAGGAACGGGCGGGCTGCACGGCGCCGTTGAAGTACTCGGCATAGACCGCGTTCACGGCGGCGAAATCGTCCATGTCCCGGAGAAACACGGTGGTTTTTACAACGTGCTGCAGATCGCTGCCGCCAGCCTCCAGCACGGCCTTGAGGTTCAGAATGCTCTGCCGGGCCTGCGCCTCGATGCCCTCGGGCAGATTGCCGTCCGCATCGGTCGGGATCTGGCCGGAAACAAAGACAAAGTCGCCGACGGCGACGCCGGCGGAGTAGGGGCCGAGCGCGGGGGTTGCCCCTTCCAGCTTTTTCAGTTCCATGATATGCTTCCTCCTGAATGAGTGTTATGTAAACTATTACAGCCTGGAAAATATTGTAGCACAGGTTTTTCGGAGATTCAATAGGAATGCGGGGAAGCGTTTGAAATTTGCGCTGAGTATGTTATAATAGAACGATCTGACAGGTAACGACGAAAACCGGACGACCGGACAAAGGATATGAGCATGAGAAAAACGCAGAGATATACGGCCGGGCTTATCCGGCTGACGGCGCTTTTGCTGTGCGCGCTGATGTGCCTGAGCCTGACCGCCTGCGGGAAGGATGAGGAGACCGGCGTGAAGCGGAAAGAGGGGCCGCAGTTTACCGTGGCGGTCGCGCAGGAGCCGGATTCCTTCAACCCCCTGCAATCGGAGGGCGGTCTCGCCGGGGAATTCTTCGCTCTGTGCTATGACACCCTGTGGCGCAAAAACGACGAAGGCGAGGCCGTGGCCTGTCTGGCCGAGGATTGGAGCCTTTCGAGCGACCGGCTGACATGGACGATCCGCCTGCGTCACGATGCGGTGTTTTCCGACGGCGTGCCCGTGACCTCGGCGGATGTGCTGTTCAGCTATGAGCTTATGCGGCACAACGACACCGTGTATTCCGACTACTTCGACGGAGTGACGGCGATCCGCTGTCCGGATGACTATACGGTGGTCATCTCCACGGATCAGGTGAAGGGCGATATGCTCGACAACCCGACGCCGATCCTTCCGAAGCATATCTGGCAGGACTATGCGTTCGACCCCGGCGCGTTTGACAATGCGCTTCTTATCGGCTCCGGCCCGTTTGTGTACGACCCGGAGGCGTCGGGGGAGGAGGGCTGGGTCTTCCATGCCCGGGCCGACCATTTTGAGGGACAGCCGGCGGTTGGCGAGGTGTTTTTCTCGCGCTACGGAACGGTCACCGGCGCGGCGCGGGCCGTATCCGCCGGCGAAGCGGATGCGAGCTTCGGGCTGACGGATGTGCAGCTCACCACGCTGGAGAGCGTGCCGGGCGTAGAGCTTGTGCAGGCCATGCTGCCGGAGGGAGAATGCCGGATGCTCGTGTTCAACACGCGCTCGGATTTTTTCAGCAGCGAGAGTATGCGCCAGAGCATGGAGTACGCGGTGGACCGCGAATGGTTCCTGGCGATGTCCGCGGGCGGGACGGGCATGACGGGCTCGTCGTTTATGAGTCCCGGTATGGACGAGTTTGCCGTGCCGGACGGGCTGCGCGGCTTCGCGCCGGAGTACCTCGAGAGTGCGCTGCGGATGGCGGGCTATTCGGACACGGATGACGACGGCTATCTTGAATCCGGCACCCGCAATCAGGAGCTGACGCTGACGCTGTGGACGTCCGGCGAGGATGAATGGGCCTCCACCGCCGCCACCATTCTCGTGGAGGATCTGGCGGCGCTGGGCGTTCAGGTCAACTGGCGGAAAACGGACGGCCCGGTCACGGCCGTATGCCCGGATGATGACAGCTGGGATATGTGCCTGTGCAGCTGGAGCTGCCGTTTCGGCGCGGCGGTGACGGCCCGCCGGTTCATGAACGAGATCGGCGAGCTGTCCGGCTGGAACGATCCGGCTTTTGAGAGCCAGCTCGGCCTTTTGTGCATAGCGGAGGATGAGGACATCATCCGCGGCTACGCCCGGCAGATGCAGCAGCTCGTCTATAACGCCTGCCCGATCGTGATGCTGTCCTATACGGCGGATATCCAGGCGATCCGGGAGGATCGATGGATCGGGTATGAGAGCCTGCTTTCCGGCGGCGGACTGTTCCGTAACGGCAGCCGCACGATCTATATGTCGGTCACGCCGCGCACCGGGACGGATGCAGCGGAATAGTTATTTATTCTACAAGCCGTATCCTCTTGCAAAACCGGTGCGGTTTGGTATAATAAAATTAGTAAACTAAATAAAAAATTTACATACGGAGTGTGAAACATGGCCTACACCTACGAAGATTACAAAAAGATCTACGAGTCCAAGAAGGGCACCGTGGATCAGGCGCTGGATCTGATCCAGTCCGGCGACGTCATCTGGTGCTCCAACAACTACAACGAGCCCCAGACCCTCTTCGGCCGTCTGCACGAGATCGCCGACCGCGTCGAGAACGTCATCGTCTACAAGAGCCGTATCGGCCGCTATCCGTTCCTGGTCACCCCCGGCATGGACGGCCACATCAACTGCGCCAACTACTTCTACGGCCCCAGCTATCGCGAGGCTCACAAGCTGCGTAACGCGATGTTCATCCCCGTTGACCTGCCCAACTACTATCGCAGCGTCAATATGCATCGTCCCTGCAACGTGTTCACCGCGCAGGTGTCCGCCATGCAGGAGGACGGCATGATGTATATCGGCATGAACCAGACCATCGAGTACTACGCCGTGAAGGACGCTATCGAGCAGAAGAAAAAGATCATCTGCGAGGTCAACCCCAACCTGACCTTCATGAAGGGCTCCGTCGGCATCCCCGTCGAGGCGGTCACGCTGCTGTACGAAGTCGATACCCCCGAGTACTGCATCGGCGGTATGCAGACCACCGAGCTGGAGGATCAGATCGGCAAGACCGTTGCCGGCCTCATCGACGACGGCGACACCATCCAGATGGGCATCGGCGGCATCCCCGACACCGTGGGCCGCTACCTGCTGACCAAGAACGACCTCGGCCTGCACACCGAGCAGTTCACCTCCTCCATGGCCGGCCTGATCGAAAAGGGCATCATCACCGGCAAGAACAAGGTATTCGACAAGGAGCTGCACGTCGGCGTCTTCGCGGACGGCACCCACGAGCTGTATCAGTACCTGCATGACAACCCCCAGTGCGTCATGAAGCCCGGCCCGGAGGTCGTGAACCCCTTCAACATCGCCAAGCAGGATCACATGGTCTCCATCAACACCTGCGTCGAGATCGACCTGACCGGCCAGATCGCGGCTGAGTCCATCGGCCCGACCCAGTACTCCGGTTCCGGCGGCGGCTTCTGCTTCACCCTCGGCACCTACTATGCCGAGCACGGCAAGGGCATCATGGCCTTCACCAGCCGCACCAACAAGGGCCTGCCCAAGATCAAGGCCCAGCTCACCCCGGGCGCGATCGTCACCCATCAGCGCAACTATGTTCAGTATGTCGTCACCGAGTACGGCTGCGTGAACCTGCGCGGTATGGACGTCCGTGAGCGTGCCAAGGCCCTCATCTCCATCGCGCATCCCGATGACCGCGACGCGCTGGACGCGGCGGCCCGTGAGCTCTGCTACTATTAATTAACCGAATCCATCTGAAATGCGCCCCGGAATGTCCGGGGCGCATTTTTGCGGCTTATTCGGTGAAGAAATATCCGTATTTTGCGAGGTCAACAAAGCCGTCGGCGGAGACCTTGATGCCGTCCTCCTCCAGAAACACGCGCTGCATCTCCGGGCCGCCGATGCCGAAATTCGCGGCGAGATGGCCCCGGCTGTTCACGACCCGCCAGCAGGGGGTTCGGATCGGGTCGTCGTTTTGGTGCAGGGCGTTTCCGACGGCGCGGGCCAGACCCCGGTTTCCGAGCGCCCGGGCAATATCGCCGTAGGTCGTGACATGGCCCGCGGGAACGGTGCGGACGAGTGCGTAGACTTGTTCCTTTAAAGTGGTTTTCATGGCGGCGCCTCACAAATTGATATTTTGTTTTCTTGCAGAATGTGGTAGAATCGTAGCATAATAAAAGTATACCATTTTTCGAGAGGTGCGGCATGAATTTTTTATATGCGCTTGAGGCGATTCGCAATCCGGTGATGACCGCGATTATGTCCGCGGTGACGTACCTGGGCAGCGAATTGCTGTTTATTGCGGCGGCAATCATCGCGTATTGGTGCGTGAGCAAGAAAACCGGCTATTATCTCATGGCGACGGGCTTTATCGGCACGATCACCACGCAGTTTGCGAAGATCCTCTGCCATGTGCCGCGCCCCTGGGTGAAGGATCCGAACTTCACCATCGTGGAGAGCGCCCGTGCGGACGCGTCCGATTATTCCTTCCCGAGCGGACACACGCAGAACGCGGCCACGATCCTCGGCGGTATCGGCCGGGCCTCGAAAAAAACATGGGTGCGTGTCGTGACGGCGATCGTCATCCTGCTCGTGGGCTTTTCCCGGATGTATCTCGGCGTGCACACGCCGGCGGATGTGTGCGTGGCGCTGGTCTGGGGCCTTGTGCTGGTCTTTGTTCTGTGGCCGGTCTTTGAAAAGAGCGACGAAAAGCCGCAGAACATAACGATCGTATTTGCCGCGGCCACGGTGCTGGCGCTGGTCTGCACGGTCTATGTGAGCGTCTATCCTTGGCCCTCCGACATTGACGCGGATAACCTCGCGGCGGCGGTCAAAAACCTGAACATGATGCTCGGCTGTTCGGCGGCGGTGCTGATCGGCGCGCCGATCGAGCGGAAGAAGATAAACTTTGAAACCAAGGCGCCGCTGTGGGCGCAGGTGCTGAAGGTCGTGCTGGGCCTTGTGATCGTGCTGGTGCTCCGGGCGGGGCTCAAGCCGCTTTTGAACCTCCTCATGCCCGGTCTCGCCGTGGCGACGGCGATCCGCTACGGCATCATCGTGCTGTTTGCGATCCTGGTCTGGCCGCTCACCTTCCCGTGGTTTGCCAAGGGCTGCCCGCTCGGCGCGAAGGCAAAGAAGGTCTTGCTGGTCATCGGCATCGTCCTGCTGGTTCTGGTGGTGCTGCTGGCCGGGCTTTTCTGGTTCGTGACCCACGAGACGAAGGACGCGCCCATCGCCACGGACGGAGCGGAGAACCCGCTCATTACGGAGCTTGGCGTAACGATGCTCTCCGGGCATCGTGCCGGCGGCGGCATTGCGCCGGAAAATACGATGATGGCGCTCAAAAACTGCGTGGAGAGCACGGAGTATGAGCTGGATATTTTCGAGTTTGACCTGCACATGACCGCGGATGGCGTGCTGGTTCTGCTGCATGACGCCACCCTTGACCGCACGAGCGACGCGGCGGAGGTGTTCGGGGAAGAGAATGTGGACGTCGGCTCCAAAACCTTCGCGGAGCTTCGCCAGCTCAATATGGGCGCGAAGTTTGTCGCGGACGACGGCAGTATGCCCTATGCGGGGCTGTCCGGGGACGATGTGCCCGATGACCTGCGGATCATCACGCTCTCGGAGGCGCTTACATACCTCGAGCAGAACGGGGATTACGGCTATATCATCGAGATCAAAAACAGCGAGGAGCTCGGCTTCCTTGCGGCGGATATGCTGTATATGATCCTCCGGCAGCATGACTGCCTTGACCGGGCGGTGATCGGCACCTTCCACAACGAGGTCACGGACTATATCGACCGGTATTATCCCGATATGCTCCGCAGTGCCGGTGTGAACGAGGTGCTGGATTTCTACCTCTGCACGATGCTGAACAAGGAGGTCAGCGACGACCACTTCCGCTTCCAGGCTCTGCAGATCCCGACAACGGATTATGTGATCAATCTCGGCATCTCGCGGATCGTGAACTATGCCCATGAGCACAATATCGCCGTGCAGTACTGGACGATCAACGACGCGGAGGAGATGGCGCGGCTGCAGTCCATCGGGGCGGACGCGATCATGACCGATCTGCCCGACCTCGCGGCGACGGTTCTGAACCAGCCGTAACGGAAAAGTCCGGCTCACCACGGGCCGGACTTTTGTCATGCCGTGGGCCGACTTGCCAAAATATCGGGATTATGTTAACATATAAGACAATTTTGTAAAAAAGGAGGCTCGACCTCATGAAGCTCGGACAGAGAACGGCGGCGGTGATCCATCTCGACCGGCTGGCGGACAATGTGGAGAATATACGCGCCCGGCTGAAGCCGGGGGTGGAGATGATGGCGGTTCTGAAAGGGGACGGCTACGGGCACGGGATCGCGGGGATCTATCCCGCGCTGAAGGCCTGCGGTGTCACATCCTACGCCGTGGCGGTCTGGGAAGAGGGAAGGGCCCTGCGTCAGGCGGGCGCGGAGACCGAGCCCATCCTGACCCTCGGCGACACCTGGGATGACCAGCTTCCGGAGCTTCTGCGCTGGCATATCACGCCGACCGTTTTCGCCGTGGAGACGGCGGAGAAGCTGAACGCGCTGGCGCGGGAGGCAGGGGTCGTGCATCCCGTCCATATCAAGCTCGATACCGGCATGAGCCGCATCGGCTTTCCGGCGGATGAGCGCTGCTATGAGCCGATCGCCCGCATCGCCGCGATGGAGCATCTGAAGATCGAGGGCGCGTTTACGCATTTTGCGCGGGCGGACGAGCTGGACTGCGATTCGACGCCCCGGCAGTTTGAACGCTTCATGGACACGATCGCCGCGCTGCGGGAGCGGGGGATCGACATTCCCTGCCTCCATGCGGCCAACAGTCCGGCGACGCTGCTGCGCCCGGAGGTGCAGCTCGATGCGGTGCGCGTCGGGGACGCGCTGTTCGGGCTGTGCCCGATCGACGAGGAGGGCTGGCTGCGGTCGGGCCTGCAGGAGGTCATGACCTGGCACACCTATGTGGCGCTTGTCAAGACGATCCCGGCGGGAACGCAGGTGGGCTACGGCGGGACGTTCACCGCGCCGCGCGATACCCGCGTCGCCACGCTGCCCGTGGGCTTTGCCGACGGGTACAGCCGGCACCTGTCAAACCTCGGATCGGTCGTCATCCGCGGCCGGGAGGCGCCGGTCATCGGCCGGGTCTGCATGGATCAGATGATGGTGGATGTGACCGATATCCCCGGCGTGGAACGGGGGGATGCGGTTGACCTCTTGGGCGGCGGCATGACCATCCTCCGCATGGCGGATATGCTCGGAAGCAATGTGGATGAGATCGTGTGCGGTGTAACGAAGCGGGTTCCCCGCGTGTATGTTGACGGCCGGTAAGACTTGCCACCATGGACAGAGTGTGTTATAATCCCTCATTATGCGAACCATAATTTTTTGTTGGAAACCGGTGGAAGAAAAATGCGGAAGGCATGAAAGGACAATAAATGGAAACTGTTGTAAAAATTAATGATTTTGTCAATGGTGTAGTTTGGGGCGTGCCGCTGCTCGCGCTCATCTTCATTGTCGGCATTTACTATACCGTCCGGCTGGGGTTCTTCCAATTCCGGCATCCGCGGTTCATCTTCCGCGATACCGTGGTCAAGGCTTTTAAGAAAAAGGACAAGGAAAAGCCCGCGGAGGGCGAGCTGACCTCCTTCCAGGCGGCGATGACCTCCGTGGCGGCCATCGTCGGCTCCGGCAATATCGCCGGTGTGGCGACGGCCATCGTGGTGGGCGGCCCCGGCGCGCTGTTCTGGATCATCGTGGCGGCGCTGTTCGGCATGGCCTCGAAGTTTGCGGAGATCACCCTCGGCATCAAATACCGCGAGAAGGATGCCGATGGTGCGATCACCGGCGGCGCGATGTACTATCTCGCCAAGGGCCTCAAGCAGAAATGGCTGGGCATTCTGTTTTCGATCCTCGTCATCCCCTTTGCGTTCGTTATTTCCGGCGTTGTGGATACGAACACCATCGCCCTGACGCTGTATGACCGCTTCTCGATCCCGACGCTCGCGACCGGCATTGTCCTCGCGGTGCTGACGGGCATCATCGTATTCGGCGGCGTCAAGCGCATTGGCTATGCCTGCTCGATCGTGGCGCCCTTCATGGGCGGCGCGTATGTGCTGGCGGGCCTGCTCATCATCATTCTGAACATCCAGCTTCTGCCCGGCGCGATCGTGCAGATCGTCAAGGGCGCGTTCACCCCGACCTCTCTGGCTGGCGGCGCGGTCGGAAGCGTGTTCATGTGCATCAAGACCGGCGTGGCCCGCGGCGTGTATTCAAACGAGGCCGGCCTCGGCACGGCGGCCATGATCCATGCCGGTGCAAAGGTCGATCACCCGGTGGAGCAGGGCGTCTGGGGCGCGATGGAGGTGTTCCTGGATACGATCGTGGTCTGCACGATCTCCGCGCTCGCGATCGTCATGAGCGGCCTGTGGACCTCCGGCCTGGACGGCGCGACCCTGACGGTCGCGGCCTTTGAAACGCTCCTGCCCGGCAGCATCGGCGCGTATATCTGCATCGGCTCCGTCGTGCTGTTCGGCTTCTCGTGCCTCATCAGCTATTACACCTACGCCGAGCGCGCGGTGGAATATATCTTCGGCGCGAAGAGCAAGATAGTCGTCAAGATCCTCTGGGTGGCGATCATCCTTGTCGGCAGCCAGACCACGCTCGGCTTTGCCTGGGATCTGGCCGATACCTGCAACGGCCTCATGATTATCCCGAACCTCATCGGCCTGCTGCTGCTCAGCGGCGAGGTCGTGAAGCTCAAGAAGGAATACTTTGAAAGCCCGGAGACCGGGCTTGCGAAATACGCGAAGAAAGCCGCGAAGAACTGAAAGGAAGCAGCGCCGTCCCAGCCAAAGCGGGGCGGCGCTGCCTGCCGGAAAAGAAAAACAAAAACGGAGATCAGATATGGGTAAAATACGTTTTCTGCTGGCGCTGTGGGCGGCCAAGCTGTCCCAGGTCGGACTGAAGCTGTTCCGTAAAAACGGAAGCACATTCCCGGGCAAGGTCGCGCTGAAGATCTGCCCGGACTTCAACGCCCGTGCGAAAAAGACCGATAAGGTCATCTGCGTGACGGGTACAAACGGCAAGACCACCGTGACGAATATGACGGCGGGTATGCTGCGTAAGCTCGGCTATCGGGTGCAGGAAAATGCCATGGGCGCGAACATCGCGACCGGTATCGCGACCGTCCTCGTCAAGAGCGTCTCGGTGTTCAACCGCCTGCGGACGGATGTGCAGGTGTTCGAGGTGGACGAGCGGTATTCCCGCCTGATCCTGCCCGCGCTGCAGCCGGATTATCTCGTGGTGACGAACATCTTCCGCGACTCCCTCAAGCGGAACGCTCACCCGGAGTATATTTTCAGCGTCATCAATGAGTATACGCCGGCGAAAACGAAGCTCATCCTCAATGCGGACGAGCTCTGCTCCGCCGGACTCCGCCCGGATAACGAGCGGGTGTATTTCGGCATCGGCGAGCTGCCCGGCGACGTGACCGAGCCGTATAACCTCATCGCCGACCACTGCATCTGCCCGAAGTGCCATGCGGGCCTTAAATTCAACTACCTGCGGTATCACCATATCGGCCATGCCTACTGCCCGAACTGCGATTTCCGTTCGCCCGGGGCGGACGTTCTCGCGACGGGCCTCGACGGGGAAAACCGTTCGCTGCGCGTGCGGATGGACGGGGAGGAGACGGTATTCCCGCTCATCAATCCGATCCTGTTCAACGTCTATAACGAGCTGGCGGTCATCACCGTGCTGTCCGCGTTCGGCATCGAGCGCGGGCGCATCCGGGACGCGCTGGAGGGGATGGGCGTCGTCAGCTCCCGTCTGTCCGAGACGCTGGCCGGAGACGCCGTGGTCGTGAAGGCCATGTCGAAGGGGCAGAGTGCGGTCTCGAGCTGCCGGACGCTGGATTTCGTCTCGAAGGAGCCCGGGAACAAGACCGTTGTCCTCGTGATCGACGACTATTACGAGCGCAAGGAGTCGAGCGAGTTCATCGGCTGGATATACGACACGGATTTCGAGGTGCTGGCCAAGGACGATGTCGTGCAGGTGCTGGCGCTCGGCCCGCGCTGCGCCGACTATAAGGTGCGCCTGCTGATGGCGGGCATCCCGGAGGAGCGTATTCTGTGCGGCGCGGAGGAATTTGCGGCCGTGGAAAAGATGCGGACGGACGGTGTTGAGCGCATCTATGTGCTGTATGATACCTCCACCTATGACCTGGCCTGCCGTGTGGCAGACCGCATCGTGGAGAAGTTTACCGCGGTCAAGGAGGTGTCTGCATGATTATCGAGGTGCTGTATCCGGAGATTTGCTGCCTGTTTGGCGATAAGGCCAACGCCCGGTATCTCGCGGCGGCGCTGCCGGAGGCGGAGTTTGTCCATACCGCGTTGAACGATGAGCCGCGGTTCGTCCGGGAGGAGGTGGACATGATCTATCTCGCCTCCATGTCGGAATCGAGCCAGCAGCTCGTGACCGACGCGCTCGCGCCGCATAAGGCCCGGCTCGCGGCGCTGATGGAAAATGGCTGCGTGATCCTCGCGACGGGCAATGCCTTTGAGATTTTCGGCGAGAAGATCGTGACCGAAAAGGGGGACGAGCTGGCGGGACTGGGCCTTGTCCCGATCCGCACCCGGCGGCATATACCGAGCCGGTCGAATTCGCTGTTCCTCGGCGCATGGGGCGATATGACCATCGTCGGCTATACGAGCCGGTTTTCCGAGTCGGACTATCTCGAGGGCGCGGAGCCGCTGTTCACGGTGGAAAAGGGCTACGGCATGAATAAGGAAGAAAAGCGCGAGGGCATCCGGAAAAACAATTTCTTCGGAACCCACCTTCTCGGCCCGCTTCTCATCCAGAACCCCGACTTTACGCTGGCGCTCGAAAAACTGCTCGGCGTGGAAAATCCCGCTCTCCCGTGGGAGGAGCAGGTGCGCGAAGCATACGATATCCGGCTCGCGGAATTCCGGCGGGATATAGGCTTTTACGACTAAAAAGAGCACAGACAGCACGGAAATTTTCTCTTTACAAGAGGAGGTCTCCGTGCTATAATTTTCCTACAAACAAGAATAATTCTTGTTAAGGAGAGAATCATGCAGCGCTTCAGCCGAAAACGCCAGGCCATTTACGACTGTCTATGCAGCACGGATACCCATCCCACCGCCGATTGGATCTATGCACAGCTTCATCCGATCTATCCGGATCTCAGTCTGGGAACGGTCTACCGCAACCTGGCGCAACTGAAAAAGGCCAGCCGGATCGCATCGGTGGGCGTCTTTGACGGGCACGAGCATTTTGACGGCAAGGTTTCTCCCCATGCACACATCGTCTGTTCCGGTTGTCATGCCATTCTGGATGCCGGCGAATTGCCCATTTCTCAGGAGCAGATCGCCGCAGCGGAGCAGGCGACAGGCTGCCGGATCTCCGCCGCCGGTGTGTTCTATAACGGGGTATGTCCCCGGTGTCTGGAGGCAAACGATCTGTAAATAACGGCGCACTGCCGTTTTAAAACAATTTTTTAGGAGGTACAAATTATGGCTAAATGGGTCTGCCCCGTTTGTGGCTATGTTCACGAGGGGGACGAGCCGCCCGAAGCTTGCCCTCTGTGCAAGGTTCCCGGCTCCAAGTTTATTAAGCAGGAGACCGGTGCGATCGAATGGGCTGCTGAGCACGTTGTCGGCGTGGCGAAGGATGCTCCCGAGGATATCATTGCCGATCTGCGCATGAATTTCGAGGGCGAGTGCTCGGAGGTCGGTATGTATCTGGCGATGAGCCGCGTTGCTTTCCGCGAGGGTTATCCCGAGATCGGCGAGTATTGGAAGACCGCCGCGTTTGAAGAGGCGGAGCACGCTGCCAAGTTTGCCGAGCTGCTGGGCGAGGTCGTGACCGACTCCACGAAGAAGAATCTGGAGATGCGCGTCGAGGCCGAGGCCGGTGCAACGGCCGGCAAGGTGGATCTTGCCAAGCGCGCCAAGGCTCTGAATCTGGACGCCATCCACGACACCGTGCATGAAATGGCCCGTGACGAGGCCCGCCATGGAAAGGCATTTGAAGGGCTGCTTAAGCGTTACTTTCGCTAATCAGGATAAACCTTCTGAAGACCCCGCAGCGCTGCGGAATCTGACCTATGGCCTGTTCGTGCTCACCGCGAAGGATCAGGACAAGGACAACGGCTGCATCGCGAACACCTGTGTTCAGGTGGGCGCGAATCCCACCCGCATCGCCATATCCGTCCAGATGGGCAACCTGACCCGGGAGATGATCGAAAAGACGGGAAAATTCAACGTCAGCGTGCTGACGGAGGATGTCCCCTTCGAGACCATCCGCTGCTTTGGGATGCAGTCCGGCCGGGATGTGGATAAGTTCGCGGACTTCCGCGGCGCGGAGCGCAGCCATAACGGCCTTTATTATCTGGCGGAAAATACCAACGCCATGTTCTCCGCCGAGGTGAAGCACAAGATCGACCTTGGCAGTCACATGATGTTCATCGGCGAGGTCACCGAGAGCAAGGCCCTGAGCAAGGGCGCTCCCTGCACCTACGCCCACTACCACAAGGCCATCAAGCC
>JBJDYS010000081.1:0-1932 GCA_051867595.1 Oscillospiraceae bacterium | reverse complement strand
AACCGAAACGGCATCGCCTGAAAAGACGATGCCGTTCATTATATATATGAATATCATTCACCTTTACGGTGGATGATTGCGTAAAATATTCGCCTGATATTCACCCGAAAAAGGCATTCCATGGAAATTCATGCGGAATGGACGCTTCAAAATTCATTTCTTCGCCCGTGCGTGGATGCATAAACCGGATTTTATGCGATAACAGCGCGATGTGACCAGCCTCCGAGGCGTGGCCGTATTTGCGATCCCCGGCCAGGGGCATACCGTGACCGGCAAGCTGACAGCGAATCTGATGCGTGCGCCCGGTAAACAGCTCCACCGCCAACAGGGACAGTTCCCCCGCCGTTTCGCACAGCCGGTATGTCAGGACCGCCTCCTGCGCGTCCGTTGTCTCGGGCGGAACAAGAACACTTTTGCGCTGTATCTTGTCCCGGTGCAGCCAGTCGCGGAGCGTGTCCTCCCTCTTCGGCGGAAGGCCGTGGACAACGGCGAGGTATTCTTTATGAAACCGATGCGCCCGGATCTGCTCGCTCAGGTCGGCTGCTGCGCGCTTCGTCCGCGCATAGACCATCACGCCGCTCACGGCGCGATCCAGCCTGTGCACGCTTCGTATGACTGCCGACGGCTCGCCCAGCGCCTGACGAATCAGCTCCGGCATCCCGCCCGGTTCATCCGTCGAGAGAACGCCTGCGGGTTTGATGCATACCACGATCCGATCATCCTTATATAGTATCTCCATCTTTGCTCCCCTTCCGTTCAACTCATTATAGCACAGCCGGTAAAAATATGGTATTCTATAACCATCAAACAGCAAGGAGCATCCGTTTTGGGAACTGAACATACACAAGAACGTCACATAAGAGAGTGTCCGCTCGCCAAAAAGTGCGGAGGCTGCCAGATGCAGAATCTGAGCTATGCCGACCAGCTCGCCTGGAAGGAAAATCGTGTCCGACATCTGATCGGCCGTTTTTGTCCCGTGCATCGGATCCACGGCATGGCGAAGCCGTATCATTACCGCAACAAAGTGCAGGCCGCCTTTGGCATCGACCGGAACCGGCGCATCATATCCGGCGTGTACCAGTCCTCCAGCCACCGCATCGTCCCCGTGGATAACTGCCTGATCGAGGACACGCTGGCCGACGAGATCATCGTCAGCATCCGGAAGCTCCTGCCGAGCTTCAAAATCAAGGCCTACGACGAGCGCACGGGCACAGGCTTCCTCCGCCATGTGCTCGTAAAGCGCGGCTTTTCCACCGGCGAGGTGATGGTCGTTCTCGTCGCGGCGACGCCCATCTTTCCGGCGCAGAAGCATTTTGTGGAAAAGCTTCTGGAGCTTCACCCCGAGATCACGACCGTGCTTCTGAACGTGAACGACAAGTTTACCTCCCTCGTCCTCGGCCAGCGGGAAAAGGTACTGTATGGCCCGGGCTACATCGAGGATACACTCTGCGGTCTGACCTTCCGCATCTCTCCGAAAAGCTTCTACCAGATCAACCCCGTCCAGACAGAGGTTTTGTACTCCAAGGCCATCGAACTGGCGGGTCTGACCGGGCAGGAGACGGTTCTGGACGCATACTGCGGCATCGGTACGATCGGACTAATCGCCAGCGGCAAGGCCAAACAGGTGATCGGCGTCGAGCTGAACCGGGACGCCGTCCGGGATGCGATCTCCAACGCACGGCGCAATCAAATCAAAAACTGCTGGTTTACCGCGGCGGATGCCGGCGATTACATGGTCGGGATGGCCTCCCGAAACGAGCACGTTGACCTCGTTTTCATGGATCCGCCCCGTGCGGGAAGTGATGAGCGCTTCCTGAAATCGGTTCTGCGGCTTCGCCCTGACCGCGTTGTGTATATTTCCTGCAACCCGGAGACGCTGGCACGCGACCTCGATATCCTGTGCCGCGGCGGTTATCGCGCCGAGGGCGCCTA
>JBJDYS010000080.1:0-8314 GCA_051867595.1 Oscillospiraceae bacterium | reverse complement strand
GCGGCCTATGAGGCCATGACCGGCGCGGGCGGCAACTGACCTGCGGCATGACATCTGTCCGTCGGACGGAGATTGTAAAACAGCAAATCCTCCGCATGGCTTCGGCCATGCGGAGGATTTTTCTGCTATTTCCAATGCTTCAGATTCGGCACGACGGCTTCCATGTGCGCCCGTACCTGTTCGGCGGGCCAGTCATCGGTGGCCATGTGTTCTGCACAGAAATCAATCAGCTCTTCCTTGCTGGTATACTTGAATTCGCCGCCCGTGTAGCACCACTTACAATATTCTTCATTGAAATCACCGCCGGGCTCCTTGCTGATGGTGGAATCATCCAGCGGCATACCGCAGCATTGGCAGATCAGCTGCCTCGGTTCGCCGAGGAGCGTGTTGATGGAAACGTCAAACACCCGGGATAACAGCTTCAGCGTGTCCGTATTCGGTACGGTCTCGCCGTTTTCCCAACGGGAGACGGCCTGCCGCGTAACCATTGTTTTTTGTGCCAGCTCCTCCTGCGATAATCCGCTTTTTGTGCGTAGTTCCCAAATAATATCCTTTGTCTCCATCGTTTCATCCTCCTTGAAAACAATATAACAGGTTTTTCCCGTTCAGACAAGCAACCCGCTGTTGCGGAACATTTTTTCGCGGAGAAACGGGCGCGTTCCTCCGTGATGCAGGCTCCGGACAGAAAACCGCCCGGTCGAAGGAACCGGGCGGCGTTCGGTATGAGGTTTCGGATTACTCCTCGGCGGAGGCGCCTCTGCGGCGGCGGCGCTGACGGCCTTCGGGGGCGGCCGCTGCGGCGTTCTCCCAGCAGACGCCCTTCATGCAGCGCTTGCGGCGGTGATTGTTCCAGTCCATGGTGTTGTTTTCCAGACTCCAGAGGATGTCGGAAGCGGCCTTGGAGGAATGCTCGCAGCCGGGGGTGGTCATGATGACGTTGCAGATATCACGGACAAGCTCGATATCGTCGTCCTCGGCATTGCCGGTGGTCAGGTCGGAGAGGATCTGAGCCAGCTGGGTCATGCCGTCGCGGCCCATGACGTTCTTGCCGTCGCTGGCCTCACGGGCGGCGCGGGCCACGCCGAGGGCCCACTGAACGGGGCACATTTCCGCAGTCAGCGTGTCGCGGGAGGGGACTTCGGAAAAATATTCTTCACGATACATAGTCGGTTCCTCCTTACTTAATGGAATACTCCGTCCAGAGACGGGTCTTGGCGACATCCTTGCGGAGGTCGCACTGCAGGCAGCGCGTCGCCTCGCAGGTGGCCTGCTCGCAGGTGTAGGTAGTGAAAACGGACTGCCAGGGGTTGGCCAGACGCTCTTCCGGGGTCAGGAGAGGCATCTCGACCTTGGGCAGCATACCGAAGTTGGGGATCTCGCCGATCTCGGGATTGCGCTCGCGCTCCACGAGGGTCTCCTCGATGTTGCCGTCGCCGCCGAGGTACTGATCGACCAGGGGGACGACCTCACGGCCCTGCGCGATCGCCTTGATGACGAAGCTGATGCCCGTGATGCAGTCACCGGCGGCAAAGACGCCGTCGAGGCTGGTGATATGCTCGGGCTTGCCGTTCGCGGGGTTGATAGGGAAGCCGCGGGACAGCTCAATGCCGAAGTTCTCGAAGTCGTCGAGACCCGGACGCTGGCCGGTGGCGAAGATGACGGAATCGCAGGGGATGACCATCTGGCTGCCTTCCTCGGCGACCTCGGTGACGCGGCCGGTGGCCTTGTCATAGGTGGAGGAGATGACCGTGTGGACGCGCAGGCCGGTGACCTGATCGGGCGTACCCTCGATGGCCTCGAAGGAACGGCCCTCGTAGGAGACGATGCCCTCCTCGCGGCCCTGCACCTGATCCTCCATGTCGGCGAGGATCTTGTCGCCCTTCTCGAGGCAGGCGAGGTTCACGTTGATGCCCATGCGGACGAGCGTGCGGGCGCAGTCATAACCGACGGAGCCGGCGCCGATGATGCAGACGGTCTTGCCGAGCTTGTCCATGCTCTCGCCGGCGTGAACCTCCGCGAGGATGTCGATGGCGGTGTAGACCTGCTTGAAGTCGGAACCGGGGATGGGCAGCTTCTTGCCCTTGGAAACGCCCGCGCAGATGACGACGGCGTCGTTCTCGGCCTTGAGAGCGGCGACATCGGAGATCTCACGGTTGACCTCGTACTTGACGCCGGTGCTGATGATGTAGTCAAGCTCCTTCTGAACGTACTCGAGGGGCAGACGATAAGCGGGCATACCGCTGGTCATCGGGCCGCCGAGCTGAGGACGCTTCTCATAGACGGTGACGTCGTGGCCGAGCTTGTTCAGGTAGTAGGCGGTGGTCATGCCGCAGGGGCCGGCGCCGATGACGGCGACCTTCTTGCCGGTGCGGGGCTTCATGAAGCCCTTGTCCTTCCAGGCCTGCTCCTTGTCGTTCTCAACGGCAAAGCGCTTCAGGTCGCGGATGGACAGAGCGGGGCCTTCCTCGGACTGCGGGCCGACGAGCTTGTGCTTGCAGCCGGTCTGGCAGAGGTGGTTGCAGATGTAGCCCAGGGTGTGGGGGAAGGTGACCTTCTCGCGGATGATGCCGACGGCATCGGAGTAGCGGCCTTCCTTGACGGCGCGGATGTAGGCGGGGATGTCGATATGTGCGGGGCACTCGACCTGGCAGGGAACGATGCTCTCGTCCGCGGGGACGTCCTCGCGGAACATACCGACCTGATCGGTCAGTGCGCCGGTGGGGCACACGGCGACGCAGGCGGAGCAGAAGCGGCAGCCGGCGTCGAGCAGGGGCAGATCGTTCTTGGTGCCGATGTAGGTCTCGCCGTTCTTCTTGTTGTACTGAAGCACGCCGGCCTTACGCAGATCCTGGCAGGCACGCACGCAGCGGCCGCACTGGATGCAGCGCTCCATCTCACGGTTGACGATGGGGTTGTTGGTGTTGATGTTGTTGCAGTTCTTGATGACATGGTGCATACGGGCATGAACCACGCTCAGATACTGCATCAGGGTCTGCAATTCGCACTTACCGAAGCGCTTGCAGCCGGTGCAGTCATGGGGATGACCGGCGAGCATGAGCTCCATCGCCATACGGCGGCGGCGCATCAGATCCTCGGATTTTGTGGTGACGCGCATACCTTCCTGAACTTTGAGCTCGCAGGAGCAGTGCACGCCTTCCTGTCCCTCCACGTTTACGACGCACAGCTTGCAGTTGGACTGTACGGGCAGGTCGGGATGGGAACAAAGATGGGGGATGTAAATATCGGCGGCGAGGGCGGCGTCCAGCACGGACTGACCCTCGACGGCCTCAATTTCCCGTCCGTCGATGTAGAGTTTCACCATATTTATGACACCTCATACTCATATTTCTGACAACTTATATTAACACAGAAATCGACCGATTGGTAGTCCTATTTTTCATAAAATTTATGGAAAGCGTTTGGAAAGTGTTGTATGTTTACATAATATGGCTTCCGCGGCAGTTTTTAAGGCTCATATGCGTCGTTGACAGCGCTGCGAGGGGGGTGCTATACTGACTTTACAGAGGCCGAGACGGAAATAAGCGGCCGATGAGGAGGAACCATGAGCAGAAAACAATGGATATGGCTTATCGCAGCCGTGCTCGTGTTCGCGGCGGCGGGCACGCTGAGCGTTGTGACCAATACCTGGGCGCAGAAAACGGCGGGGAACATCGTGGAGACGGCGTTCGGCAGTCTGCCCGAGCTCTACGCGGAGGACTCCGGGGACACGTCGTTCCCGGCCGATCCGTTTATCGCCCGGATCGACGTCGAGGGCGTCATCGTAAGCTCCGGCAGTGTGACGAGTCTTGCTTCGACCGGGTTTGATATGGAGTATATTCTCGATTACATCGACCGGCTGACCGATTGCCCGCAGAACGCGGGCATCCTGCTGTACATAAACTCCGGCGGCGGGGAGATCGGCGCGTCGGACGAGGTGTACCTGAAGCTCCTCGATTATAAGGCCGCCACTGGACGCCCGGTCTACGCCTATTTTGACCAGACGGCCTGCTCCGGCGCGTATTACATCGCGATGGCGGCGGATGAGATCTGGGCCAACCGCAACAGCCTCTGCGTGAACATCGGCGTATACATTGAAACCTATAACCTCAGCGGCCTGTTTGAGAAGTACGGCATCGAGGAGGTCATGATCAAGTCGAGCGACAACAAGGGCATCGGTGCGGTGGGCCAGCCCTGGACGGAGGAACAGCGCGCGATCTATCAGTCCATCGTGGATCTGTATTACGACCAGTTTCTGGAAGTCGTGGCCGACGGCCGCGGCATGACGAAGGACACCGTGCGCGCTCTCGATGACGGCCGGGAAATGCTGGCGCTTCAGGCGCTGCAGGCCGGGTTTATCGACGGCATCGGCCGCTTTGAGGAGTATCAGGAGCGGCTCGCCGGGTATTACGGCGGCGATATCCTGATCTATGAGGAAGAGCCTGTGCAGCCCGATTTGCTCACGACGCTGCTGCGGGATATATATGGTAAGCTGGAGGCGCTGACGCCCCGCTCCGAGGTCGAGATCCTGCGGGGCCTCATGGACGACAGCGACGGGATCGTGGTGATGGCCTATGCCGGATAAGGAAGTGACAAGGGCGGGCTTCGGCCCGCGTGCGGCGGCGTACGTCATTGACCGGGCGATCCTCTTTGTAGCGCTTCTGCTCGTGCGCGTGCCGGTCTGGCTGGTTTCGCTGGCGGGCGGGGATGCTCTGACGGCGAAGAGCTTTCTGTTTTGTTACAGCTTCCTCGATGTGCTCTGCTGGCTTCTGGCCTCGGCGTATCTTGTGCTGATGACCTATTACACCGGCAGCACGCTCGGGAAAAAGCTCATGCGCCTGCGCGTGGAAAAAGAGAACGGCGCCGCGCTGGGCTTTGTGGACGCGCTCTATCGCGAGACGGTGGGCCGCTTTCTCAGCGGCATCGCCTGCATCGGCTATCTGATGGCGCTTGCCGACCGGAAAAAGCGCGCATTCCACGACTATCTGTGTGATACCCGCGTCGTGTATGATGACGTAGTTTTCCGCGTCCGGGAAGAGAAAGCGCCTGCGCCCGACCGGACACCGTCAGCGGACATAAGCGCCCCGGCTCCGGTATGTCTGGGCTATTCCGTGCCCGGCGAAACGGCGGCGCGGCCGGTCGCGACGGATGTGGAAACGGAGGAATAAGAGAAATGTTCGTAAAGAGAGACGACGGACTGGATAAGGTGTTTTGGCCGTTTCATATTATCGCGCTCGTACTTGCGGCGGTGCTCACCGTCTGCGGTAATGTGCGCGGCTGGTGGATCATTCCGGCGTTTGTGGGCTGGTGGATAGGCGGCTTTCTGGCGGTGCTGGTGCTGTTTTATCTTGTGCTGCTGCTGCTTTCCTTCACGGTGGATACGAAAAAACCCGCGCCGGAGGAAAATCACCCGTTTTACCGGGCGATCGTGGTGTATGTGATCGGGCAGCTTTGTCGTTTTGCCCGCATCCGCATACACTGTAAGGGGACGGAAAAGCTTCCGGAGGGGCGTTTTCTGCTCGTGTCGAACCATCGCGCGGCCTATGACCCCATCGCCACGATCTGGGCGCTGCGGCATCGGGACATCGCGGTAGTCGCAAAGCCTGAGATCGGCCGCATTATCCTCGCCGGGCCGATGCTCTATAAAGCCAATTTCCTGCCGATCAACCGGCAGGATCCGCGCGAGGCCATGAAAACCATCAACGCCGCGGCGAAGCTCCTCGCAAACGACGTGGTCTCCGTCGGCATTTACCCGGAGGGGACGCGGAATAAAAACCCCGAAAACGGCCTGCTGGAGTTCCATAACGGTGTGTTCAAGATCGCGCAGAAGGCGCGCGTTCCGCTGGTGGTTGCGACGATCACGGGCGCGGAGGACGTCATGAAGAACCTTCCCTGGCGGCGGACGGAGGTCTATCTGACCATCTGCGAGGTCATCCCGGCGGAGGAACTGATCGGCTCGACTGCCGCCGTCAGCGAACGCGTGCAGACGATCATGGAGGAGAATCTGACCGGACGGGTGGCTTTGTTAACATAATAATTTTCTTAGGAAAATCAAGCATTTTTCTGTTTCCATCCCGGGTTTTTTGTGATATGATGTGACATAGGAAATAATCCGCAGACTTCGGGGAGGAGGGAGCGTATGAACAAAAAGGTCGCTGCCGGTGTTGCGGCTACTGTGGCGATAGCGAGCATTGCAACGAATCTGGCCTTCACGCCGGACGAGCTTCTGCACGATCAGGCCTATCTGGAAAGCCATACCCGCTATATGCAGATGAACGACCAGGGCGAGTACGAAATCGAATACTCCGAACCGGAAGAGCTTGGCAAGAAGGACAGTGCGCGCACATGGCTTCTGAATCTCCCCGTTCCGATCAAGGCGCTGTTCCTGCTGCCGCTGTGGGCGCTGGGTGCGATTCCCGTCGCCATCGGCACCGGTATCTTCTCTGCGTTGTCCCCGATCTGGGCGCAGGTAGTGAGCTTCCTGCTGCAGGCCGGTGTGCTGGTCGGCGTGTTCTGCGTGGTGTATAAGCTGATTTTCCCGAACCGCAAGGTTCGCGAGCTGTTCCAGAAGAAAAACCGCCGCTGGCTCCTGCTCGGAGCGCTCGGCGTGACCGCTTTGAACTTTATCCTGGCCGCGGCGTGGCCCGGCTGGAGCGTTGCCCGTGTGATCATCATGATCGTTGTCGGCTTCGGTGTGCTGTGCCTCCTCTGGAAGCGCATCTGCGGAAAGCTCAAAGGCCCGGAGCCCGGCATCGTCCATACCAAGCTGAAACTCGAATACTGATTTGAGATCTTGACTTAAAGGCAGGTATTGCATCAGCAGTACCTGCCTTTCGGCTTTTTATAGAGCTCCATTTTCCGGCGGCAGAATACAATCTGGTCTTATCAAAAATTACGAATCTGGGTATTTTTATTAGGCCAGAATGTGGTACTATTGATTTACCGATAAACCTTGGAGGTAAATAGATTTTATGGAAAAGACGAGATATGAATTGAATAAAGAACTGGCCCAGATGCTCAAAGGCGGCGTCATCATGGACGTGACCACGCCGGAGCAGGCGAAGATCGCCGAGGATGCCGGCGCCTGCGCCGTCATGGCCCTCGAACGCATCCCGGCGGACATCCGTGCCGCCGGCGGTGTGTCCCGCATGAGCGATCCCAAGATGATCCGCGGCATTCAGGAGGCGGTTTCCATCCCCGTCATGGCCAAGTGCCGCATCGGCCATTTTGTGGAGGCCCAGATTCTGGAGGCCATCGAGATCGACTATATCGACGAGAGCGAGGTTCTCTCTCCTGCCGACGATGTGTATCATATCGATAAGACGCAGTTCAGGGTTCCCTTCGTCTGCGGCGCCCGGGATCTGGGCGAGGCGCTGCGGCGCATTGCCGAGGGCGCGTCCATGATCCGCACAAAGGGCGAGCCGGGAACCGGCGACGTGGTTCAAGCGGTGCGCCATATGCGGGCCATGAACGCGGAGATCCGCCGGGTGCAGAACCTGCGGGATGACGAACTCTTCGATGCGGCCAAGCAGCTTCAGGTGCCGGTGGACCTGCTGCGGTACGTCCATGAGAACGGCAGACTGCCGGTGGTCAACTTCGCTGCCGGCGGTGTGGCAACTCCCGCCGATGCGGCCCTGATGATGCAGCTGGGCGCCGAGGGTGTGTTTGTGGGCTCCGGCATCTTCAAGTCCGGCGATCCGGCCAAACGGGCCGCCGCCATCGTGCAGGCCGTCACCAACTACACGGATGCCAAGCTCCTTGCGGAGCTGTCCACCGATCTGGGCGAGGCCATGGTAGGCATCAACGAAAACGAGATCACCCTGCTGATGGCGGAACGGGGGAAGTGAGATGACCGTTGCCATTTTGGCTCTCCAGGGGGCTTTCGCGGAGCACGCTGCCACACTGAACCGGCTGGGGGCAGACCATTTCGAGATCCGCCAGCTCCGGGATCTGGAGAGGCCCTTCGACGGCTTGATCCTCCCCGGCGGTGAGAGCACGGTCATGGGAAAACTCCTCCGGGAGCTGGGGCTGTTTCATCCCCTGCGGGATCGCATTGCGGCCGGCCTGCCGGTGTTCGGCACCTGCGCGGGGCTGATTCTGCTGGCCAGGAAGGTGGACGGCGGGAGCCCCTGCTTTGCAACCATGGACATCGCCGTCAAGCGCAACGCCTACGGCCGACAGCTGGGCAGCTTCTACACGGAAGCCCCCTGCAAGGGCATCGGCACTGTGCCCATGACGTTTATCCGCGCCCCGTATATCGCCGCTGTCTCCGGCGGCGCGCAGGTGCTGGCTGCCGTGGACGGCCATATCGTGGCGG
>JBJDYS010000079.1:6572-34818 GCA_051867595.1 Oscillospiraceae bacterium | reverse complement strand
GCGGTGATCTGCGTCGGTATGTACTTCTACCTCAACTACTCCAAGCACGGCTACGAGATCGCCGTCGTCGGCGAGAGCGAGAACACCGCCCGCTATGTCGGCATCAAGGTCGAGCGGGTCATCGTCCGCACAATGCTCCTGTCCGGCGCGATCTGCGGCATCGCCGGTATGCTCCTCGTGGGCGGCACCGACCACACCCTGACGACCACGATCACCTCCGGCCGCGGCTTCACCGCCGTCATGGTCTCGTGGCTGGCCAAATTCAACCCCTTATGGATGATCCTCACGAGCTTCCTGATCGTCTTTATGGAACGCGGCGCCGGTCAGATCGCGACAAACTTCGGTCTGAGCCAGTCCTTCGCGGACATTCTCACCGGCATCATCCTGTTCTTCATCATCGGAAGCGAATTTTTCATCACCTACAAGATCAACTTCCGCCACGCTGCGGGAAAGGAGGACTGAGCCATGTTTGATTTCATTTCCTTTATTCCCCGCGCCGTCGTTCAGGGCATCCCTCTGCTGCTCGGCAGCACCGGCGAGACCCTGACCGAAAAATCCGGCAACCTGAACCTCGGCATCCCCGGCATCATGTATGTCGGCGCGATCAGCGGCGTGATCGGCTCGTTCTTCTATGAGCAGGCCGCAGGCGATGCCATGAACGGTTTCCTCACCGTGGCGATCCCCATGCTCTGCTCGATGCTCGGCTCTCTGCTCATGGGACTTCTGTACTGCTTCCTCACCGTGACCCTGCGCGCCAACCAGAACGTCACGGGCCTCGCCCTGACGACGTTCGGCGTGGGCTTCGGCAACTTCTTCGGCGGCTCGCTCATCAAGCTCGCGGGCAGCGACGTACCCGCCATCGTTCTGTCGAACACCAGCAGCTACTTCAGCAAGCCCCTGCCCGGCGCCGACACCCTCGGCTGGTTCGGAAAGCTCTTCCTGTCCTACGGCTTTCTCGCCTACCTCGCCGTGATCATCGCGCTGGTGGCCGCCTACATCCTGCGCCGCACGCGCGTGGGTCTGCATCTGCGGGCCGTGGGCGAAAGTCCCAACACCGCCGACGCGGCCGGCATCAATGTCAACCGCTACAAATACGTCTCCACCTGCGTCGGCTCGATGATCGCCGGTCTCGGCGGCCTGTACTACATCATGGACTACACCAAGGGCATCTGGTCGAGCGACGCCTTCGGCGACCGCGGCTGGCTCGCCATCGCGCTCGTCATCTTCACCGTGTGGCGTCCGAACGTGGGCGTTCTCGCCTCGTTCCTGTTCGGCGGCCTGTACATCCTGCATATGTACATCCCCTCCGGCATGAACCTCGCCATCAAAGAGATCTACAAGATGCTGCCCTATCTCGTGACGATCATCGTCCTGATCCTCTCCAGTATGCGTAACAAGCGCGAGAATCAGCCGCCCGCCAGTCTCGGCCTGAGCTTCTTCCGAGAGGAACGCTGACATGGCCTGGAAGCACATCTTTTTCGACCTTGACGGCACGATCACCGACTCCGCTCCCGGCATCACAAACGCCATCATCTACGCCCGCAAAAAATGGGGCATGACCCCGGGTACGAACGCCGATTACTTGCCATTCATCGGCCCTCCCATGCCGGAGAGCTTTGAGGAATACTGGGGCTTCTCCCATGAGGACGCGGTGCGCTTTCTCGCGGACTACCGCGAATACTTCGGCGAGCGCGGCCTGTTTGAGAATGAAGTCTATCCCGGCATGACGGAGCTTTTCCGGGCCCTGAAGGCTTCCGGAAAGCGGCTCTACATCGCGACCACCAAGCCCACCGGCTTTTCGCAGCGCATCGCGGAGCATTTCGGCTTCGCGGAATACTTCGAGGTCATCTCCGGCAGCGGCATCACGAAGGACAACACCAAGTATGATGTCATCCGAAACGCCCGGGACGCCTGCCATGTGGACATGACGGACGCCGTCATGGTCGGCGACCGCGCCCACGATGTGGAGGGCGCCCATCGGCACGGCATCCCCTGCATCGGCGTGACCTACGGCTTCGGCGGCCGCGAGGAGCTGGCAGAGGCCGGCGCGGAATATATCGTGGATTCCGCCGCGGAACTTGGCACACTTCTGCTGGAAAATCCGGGCAAATAGGCATATAATACCTTATACGCAAAAAATCTTTATCAAACCGGCCTTATACAAGGCTTCATTTTACAGCCGGCTGCAAAAGCCGGAAGGAGGTGGAACAATGGACGCAGGCGATAGTACCGGCACAAGTAGAGGCCGAAGACGGCGGGCGTCCATTGCCCGCGGCTCCGAATAATACGGCCTCACTGTGTCTGCTCCTGCCTGTGCGGATGAGTACATCCGCTGAGCCATCCGGCTCGCGAGCGAAGGCTCGACTTGATTTTTAGGAGGGTAGACCATGGCTGACCGCAATGTAACACTGGAAAACACCATCACCGCTCTGACCCAGCAGAAAAAATACCCCGCGCTTCGTGACATCCTTGTCACCATGAATCCTTCGGACATCGCCGCGCTGTTCGACGATCTGGAGGAACACACGCTTCCGCTTTTGTTCCGGCTTCTGCCGAAGGACATCGCCGCGGACACCTTTGTTGAAATGGAACCCGAATCCCAGGAGCTTCTCATCCGGGGCTTCTCCGACTCCGAGCTGAAAGAGGTCGTTGACGAGCTGTATGTGGACGACGCCGTCGATCTCGTTGAGGAGATGCCGGCAAACGTCGTCAAGCGCATCCTGCGTCAGGCGGATGCCGAGACGCGCAAGCTCATTAACGACATCCTCAAATACCCTGAGGATTCCGCCGGTTCCATCATGACCACGGAGTTTATCGACCTGCGTCCCTCGATGACCGTGGCGGACGCTTTCAAGCATATCCGCCGCGACGGCTTTGACTCCGAGACCATTAACACCTGCTACATCACCGACGACGGAAAGCATCTGATGGGCACGGTCTCCATCCGTGCCATCCTCCTCGCGGAGGAGGACGCCGTTTTGTCCGACATCATGGAGGAAAACGTCATCTCCATCGGCACGCTGGCCGACCAGGAAGAGGCTACCGCCATGATCGCCCGCTACAACTTCACCGTTCTCCCGGTCGTGGATGGCGAGGGCCGTCTCGTCGGCATCATCACCGTCGATGACGCCATGGACGTCATGGAGGATGAGGCCACCGAGGACATCGAGAAAATGGGCGGCGTCACGCCGGTCGATAAGCCCTATCTCAAGACCAGCGCTTTCCGCTTCTGGCTCGCCCGTATCCCCTGGCTTCTGATCCTCATGATCTCCGCCACCTTCACCGGCTTGATCCTCAACCATTTTGAGAATTCACTCGTCAGCGTCACGGCCCTGATGCTCTTTATCCCCATGCTCATGGACACCGGCGGCAACGCCGGCAGTCAGTGCTCCGTCACCGTCATTCGTGCGCTCTCGCTGGGTGATCTGGAATTTTCGGATTTTCTCGCCGTTGTATGGAAGGAGATCCGCATCGCGCTTCTCTGCGGCCTCACGCTGGCCGTTGTGACCTTTGGAAAGATCATGCTCATCGACCGCCTGCTGCTGCATAACGATGAGGTCACCATGACCGTGGCGCTGGTCGTCTGTTTGACTTTGGTGCTGGTCGTCGTCGTCGCAAAGCTCATCGGCTGCATCCTGCCGATGCTCGCCGGAAAGCTGGGCTTTGACCCGGCCGTCATGTCCAGTCCCATCATCACGACCATCGTGGACGCGCTGAGCCTTCTGATCTATTTTGCCGTTGCCGGGGCCCTGCTGGGGCTTTGACCGTCCTTGACAAGCCTCCGCCGTATGTACTATAATAGCTTACCGGCTACGGGAGGTGAATGAACATGGCCAGAAACGCAACGCAGCAGCGTATCCTTCGCGAGGCAAAGCATATGGTCGATATGGAGAAGGTCAGCGATTTTCTCAACGACTACCGTCAGTTCATCCATCGCAGCCGCGTCGGCTACTACTATGACCGGCTTGTTCTCGTCCACCGCTGGCTTCTGAACGACGAGCAGGAACAGATCAACGCCTACTACGCCAGCCGCAGAAGAAAATAACACCCATGACCATAAGCCGCCGATCTCCCTCGGCGGCCTTTTTATAGGAGCAAATCATGCACACCATTGCCATTATCGGCGGCGGCGCGTCCGGCATGGCCGCCGCACTGGCCGTCAGAGAGCGACTTGACAACCATGTTCTGCTGCTGGAACGCCAGGCCCGCGTCGGCCGAAAGCTTCTGGCCACCGGAAACGGACGCTGCAACCTGTCAAACCAAAATACCGCCCCCGCGCACTATCACGGCAAAGACGCCGCGTTCTCCGCCCCCGCATTCGAGCGCTTCGGCGTAGCCGACACGCTGGCCTGGTTTTCCGATCTCGGCCTTGTCACGCGAACGGAGGACACCGGACGCATCTACCCGCTGTCCGACACCGCTTCCAGTGTGGTGGATGTCCTGCGCCTTGCGGCAGAGGCTCGCGGCGTCCGCACCCTATGCGGCTTCACCGTTTCCGCCGCGCAAAGGGCCGGCGGACGCTTTGTCGTCACCTCCGATCAGGGTGAGACGGTCGAGTGCGACCGGCTGATCGTCGCCTGCGGCGGTATGGCAGGCGCCAGGCTCGGCGGGACGAAGGACGGCTACGCCCTTCTGGCCTCCTTCGGCCATCAACGCACCGCCCTCCGCCCCTCGCTCGTCCAGCTCAAGACGGACAGCTCGTGGACAAAGTCCATGAAGGGCGTCCGGACACAGGCCGTTGTCACGCTCGAATGCGGCGGCACGGCGCTGGCGCAGACCGGGGGCGAGGTGCAGTTTGCCGAGTACGGCCTTACCGGCCCCGCCGTTTTTGACCTCTCCCGCGCCGCGGCGGACGCCGGGCCGGATGCTTCCGTGATCCTGCGCCTTCTCCCCGAGCTTTCCCCGCCGGAAATCCGCTCCTATATGGCCGCAAAAAGGGATCGTTTCCCCCATTACAAAGCCGAGAATCTGCTGACCGGCTGCCTGCACAACTCCATTTCCCGCACGCTTCTGCGCCGGGCCGGGATCGCGTTTGACGCCTGTCTGTGGTCGCTCTCGGACGCCGATATGGACAGTCTCACCGCGCTCATAACCCGGTTCGACCTGCCGTTTCTGGGTACGATGGGCTTTGAGTCCGCACAGGTCACGGCCGGGGGCATCGAGACCGCCGGATTTGACCCCGCCACCATGGAGAGCCGCCTGGTTCCCGGCCTGTACGCCTGCGGCGAGGTGCTCGATATCGACGGCGACTGCGGGGGCTATAACCTCCAATGGGCATGGTCGAGCGGTCGGCTCGCGGGCCTTGCCGCCTCCGGGCAGCTGGGAGGGTGACGCCATGATTCGCCTCAGGAATATCACGCTGACCCCGGACGAGCCGTTCGAGCGCCTCCGGGAAAAAGCCGAAAAAGAGCTTCACTGCGCCGTGAGCGGCCTGACGATCGCCCGACGCTCCGTGGACGCGCGGAAGAAAAACGACGTGCGTTTCGTCTATACCGTGGATGTGACCGTGAAAGACGAACGCGGTGCGCTGGCCCGGTGCAAAGACGCCGCGCCCGTTGTCCCCTATCACTATGACCTGCCGGTTCCGCATCATATCCCGGAAAAGCGCCCCGTGATCGTCGGCTTCGGCCCGGCCGGGATGTTTGCCGGGCTCGTGCTTGCGCTCGCTGGGATGCGCCCCATCATTCTGGAGCGCGGCGAGGACGCCGAAACCCGCACGAAAAAAGTCGCCCGGATGCGGGAGGCCGGTCTCCTTGACCCGGAATCCAACATCCAGTTCGGCGAGGGCGGCGCCGGTGCTTTCTCTGACGGAAAGCTCACCACCGGCGTCAAAAATCCCCGCATCCCCTGGGTTCTAGAGCAGCTTGTCGAGGCCGGCGCGCCGGTTGACATAAAATATGAAGCCAAGCCGCATATCGGCACGGATCTTCTGCCCGGTATCTGCGCGGAAATCCGCAAAAAAATCACCGCTCTCGGCGGTGAGGTGTGGTTCTCTCAAAAGCTGGTCGGCCTCGAATCCGACGCCGGACAAATCACGGCGGCGGTGACGGAAACCGGACGCATCCCCTGCTCCCGGCTCATTCTCGCCTGCGGACACAGCGCAAGAGATACGTTTGAAATATTATGTAAACTTTCTATCCCCATGTCGCCCAAAGCCTTTGCCATGGGCGCACGCATCGAACATTGGCAGGCGGATACCGACCGCGCACAATACGGCGCGTTCGCCGGACATCCCAACCTGCCGCCTTCCGACTACTCGCTCGCGTGTACTCTGCCGAACGGACGGCGGTGCTACACCTTCTGTATGTGCCCCGGCGGCGAGGTCGTCCCGGCAGCGAGCGAGGATGGCCGCGTGTGCGTCAACGGCGCCAGTCCGCATGATAGAAATTATGTAAACTCAAATGCCGCGCTGCTCGCTGCCGTCTCCCCGGCGGATTTTCCCTATGACGGGATTCTGGGCGGCATGAAATGGCAGCGCGATCTGGAACGCCGCGCTTTTGAAGCGGGGGGCGGCGGTTATCGCGCTCCGGCGCAGACAGCGGGCGCTTTGCTCGGCACACCCCACGCCATGGACAAGGTCGTTCCCTCCTATGAGCCGGGCGTCACCGAAACGGATTTACATAATATCTTACCGCCGGTTATCCTGAACACCCTGGCGGAGGCGCTTCCGATCTTCGGGCGAAGGCTCCGGGGCTTTGACGCCCCCTGGGCCGTTCTGACCGGGCCGGAGACGCGCTCTTCCTCCCCGGTGCGTATAGAGCGCGACGAATCGCTGCAATCCCCTGCGCTGCGCGGGCTGTATCCCTGCGGCGAGGGGGCCGGTTGGGCCGGCGGCATCATGAGCGCAGCTCTGGACGGCATGAAATGCGCCGAGGCGGTCATCGCCTCCATCGAATAAGGAGAACGCTATGGCATCCGGCAAAGAGTACCTGCACTTTCTTCTCGAACAGCTTTCCGATCTGGACGGCGTGAGTTCGCGCCCCATGATGGGCGAGTTTCTTCTCTATTACCGAGGGCGGATCTTCGGCGGGATCTACGACGACCGACTGCTTGTAAAGCCCGTTCCCGCCGCGCATAGGCTCATGCCGGACGCGCCGTGGGAACCGCCCTACGAGGGCGCAAAGGATATGCTCCTCGTGGAAAATGTGGACGACCGGCTTTTCCTTCAGAACCTCGTCGCCTCGATGTACGACGAGTTGCCCGAACCGAAGCCGAAAAAGCGGAAATAAGTAAAAAATTCAGCCTGACCGCACATTGAAGTCAGGCTGGTTTTTTATCAGGTCAGAAGCTTTTCATAGCCGAGGCGTTTATTGTCCTTTTCGATGGTATCGCTCAGCCAGATCACGCCGCAGTACTGATAGCCCCGCGATTCGAGCAGCGACCGCATACCGGCGTTGTCCTCGTGCGTATCCACGCGGACGCTCGAAAGGCCCATGCCATAGGACAGATCCTCCGCAAACTGCATCATCTCGGACGCCAGACCGCGGCCATGGAAAAAGTCACGCACGGCCACGCGGTGCACCGTGCCGTAGGGCGTACCCGCCGTGAGCCATTTGCCCTCGATAGTCTCATAGTCCGCCTCGGGGGTCGTATACAGCGAAATGCAGCCTGCAGCCTCCCCCTCGCAGGTGAACAGCCAGCAGTTGCCCGCCGCGATGTCCTTGCGGAACACGCCGGGGTTCGGGAACCCGTCCTGCCACTGGTTCGTGCCTTTCGCGTTCAGGAAGGCGCTGGCCTCATCGGCGATGAGCATGAGATCCGCCATATCGGGAAGCTCCGCGCGGCAGCAGTCGAATTTCAGCTTTTCCTTGCCGCTCAAACGGCGCACGATGGCCTTGTCCTCTTTCGTCTGCGGCTCAAACGCGGCGAACATATCCGGGCGTTTGTTCTTTGTGCGGAGGATCTGCTGCTCACGCCGCCACGCGGCCACATCCGCGTGATTGCCGGCGCGGAGCACCTCCGGCACGGTCATGCCCTCCCAGGTCTCAGGACGCGTGTACTGCGGGTACTCCAAAAGGCCGTCCCAATGGCTCTCGCCGATATAGCACGCAGGGTCGGACAGCACGCCCGGCACCATGCGGCAGACGCTGTCCGCGATCGCCATGGCGGGAATTTCCCCACCGGTGAGCACGAAGTCGCCGATGCTCATTTCCTCATCGCAGCACAGCTCGATAAAACGCTCGTCAACGCCCTCATAATGTCCGCAGACCAGCACCAGATGATCGTAATCCGCGACAAGGCGCCGCGCCTCGCTCTGGTCAAAGCGTTTCCCCTGGGGGGACATATAGATGACCCGCCGGCGGCGGTTTCCGGCCTGCTCGGTGACGTGATCGAGGCAGGCTTTCAGCGGCTGCGCCATCATCACACAGCCCCAGCCGCCGCCATAGGGGTAATCATCCACCTGCTGCTGTTTGTTCGTTGTAAAATCCCGAATCTGCACGCAGTTTATCTCGATGACGCCCTTTTTCTCCGCCCGGCCGAGGATGGACGACGACATCATCGCGTTCACCGCGTCCGGGAACAGGGTCAAAATATCAATTCTCATAAGGTACACCTTCTTTTATCGGCGCAGTTATGGAACAGGGGACGGCTTCGTGCTGTCCCGTCCCCTGTTATTGGCGGTTCTTACATTCCTTCGATCAGACGGACGGTGATGATTCCGTTATCCGCATCCTTATCGAGGATGAACGCGGGGACGTCGGGAATCAGGATCTCGCGCTCACCCTGCACCACATACACGGAGGCCGCGGGCGCAGGCATGACCTCTTTCAGCACGCCGAGTTCGTTTCCCTGCTCGTCCACGACCTTTGCGCCGAGGATGTCCTGAATGAACACCGTCCCCTTCGGGAGCTTCACATCGGCGCGGTCGATGAAGATGACCCGGCCCTTGAGCGCCATGGCGGCGTTCACGTCGTCGATGCCCTCCAGAGACACGATGCACATCGCCTTATGCACCCGGCAGGAGCGCACCTTGACGGGCTGCCCGTCCATATAAAACCGCTTGAAGCGGGTCAGGAACGACGCGTCGTCGGCCCAGGGCTCGATCTTCACCTCGCCCCGGACGCCGTGCGTATTGACGATCCTGCCCGCCTCCAGATATTGCTTTTTCAATCCAGTATCTCGACAGAGACTTTTTTGCCCTGGCGCTGGCCGACAGCCTTCATCAGCACGCGAATCTGACGCACAATGCGTCCCTGGCGGCCGATCACCTTGCCCATATCGCCATCCGCGACCCGCACCTCGAATACGGTCTCGCGCTCTGTCGCTTTTTCATTCACAGTGACCTTGTCCGGATTGTCCACAAGGCTCTGCACGATGTAGGTCAGCAGTTCCTTCATGGATGCTCCCCAACTTATTCGGCCTTAGCCTCAGCCGCCTTCAGGAGGCCGCGGACGGTATCGGTGGGCTGAGCGCCGCACGCGATCCAGTACTTGGCACGCTCCATATCGATGTCGATCTTCGCGGGGTTGGTCATGGGATCATAAATGCCGATCTCCTCGATGTTGCGGCCGTCACGGGGAGCGCGGCTGTCCGCCACCACGATACGATAGAAAGGAGCCTTCTTGGCGCCCTGTCTCTTGAGACGAATCTTAACCATTGTTTTTTCCTCCAAAAGTAATTTTTTATATTTATTTTTTAGAAAACTTCTCAGAAGCCGAACATACCGGCTTTCTTCGCCATACGGCGGCCTTTTTTGGTGCCGGCCATCTGCTTTGCCATCTGGTTCATCGCGTCAAAGCCCTTCAAAAGGCGGTTGATCTCCACGACGCTCGTGCCGGAACCGGCGGCGATGCGCTTTTTGCGGCTGGCGTTCAGGATGGCGGGATTGTCCCGCTCCTTCTGCGTCATGGACAGGATGATCGCCTCGGTGCGGGCCATCGCCTTCTCGTCGATCTTCGCGCCCTTGAGCTGCTTGGCGTCCATGCCGGGGACCATGCTCAGGATATCCTCCATAGAACCCATGTTCTTCAGCGAGCGCATCTGCTCCAGATAATCCTGAAGCGTGAAGCGGTTTTTCATGAGCTTCTCGGCCATTTCCTCGGCCTTTTTCTGATCGACGGCCTGCTCGGCCTTTTCGATCAGGGTCAGCACATCGCCCATGCCGAGAATGCGGCTCGCCATGCGGTCCGGGTGGAACACCTCGATGGCGTCGAGCTTCTCGCCCATGCCGACGAACTTCACCGGCTGACCGGTAACGGCCCGCACGGACAGAGCCGCGCCGCCGCGGGCGTCGCCGTCCATCTTCGTGAGCATGACGCCGGTGATGCCGAGCGCCTCGTCGAAAGCGGACGCAGCGTTCACCGCGTCCTGACCGGTCATGGCGTCGACCGTCAGCAGGATTTCCGCCGGATTCACGGCGGCCTTGATCTTTTTGAGTTCCTCCATCAGCGCCTCGTCCACGTGCAGACGGCCGGCGGTATCGAGGAAGATCACGTCATTGCCGTGCATACGCCCATGCTCCACTGCGGCTTTCGCGATGTCCACGGGGTCGATCTGCCCCATCTGGAACACGGGGATGCCCACCTGTGCGCCCACGGTTTCGAGCTGCTTGATGGCGGCCGGACGGTACACGTCGCAGGCCACTAGCAGCGGACGCTTGTTCTGGTGCTTCTTCACCCAGGCGGCAAGCTTGGCGGTGTTCGTGGTCTTGCCGGCGCCCTGCAGGCCGACCACCATCACGATGCTCGGCACCTTGGAGGAGTAGTTGAGCTTTGCGGCCTGCCCGCCCATGAGGTTCGTCAGCTCGTCGTTGACGATCTTGATGACCATCTGGCTCGGGTCGAGACTCTCCAGAATCTCCGTACCGGCGGCTTTTTCGGAGACCGTCTTGACAAAGTCCTTCACGACCTTGTAGCTGACGTCGGCCTCCAAAAGCACCATACGCACCTCGCGCATCGCCGCCTTGACATCCGCCTCGGACAAGCGTCCCTTGCCGCGGAGCTTTTTGAAGATGCCGCCTAATTTTTCGGATAAGCTTTCAAATGCCATAATAATTAAATCAGTCCGTCCAGCTTCGCCAGCAGGCGATGGCTGTCATCGTTGTCGGGAAGGCGCGCGGACAGCTCCTCCCGGATCTTCTGGATCTCCGTCCGCCGGTCAAGAAAACGCCGGATGAGACCGGTTTTTTCTTCCATCTCCAGGAGATTGGCCTCCGCCCGGCGCAGAATCGACCAGACCCCCTGACGGCTCAGACCGTCGAGCTCGGCGATCTCCGCCAGCGAGTAGTCCTCATTCCAATGCAGATCCCAGTATTTCCGCTGCTTTTCCGTCAGCAGCTCGCCATAAAAATCCAGCAGAAGCGCGTGGTCGATCGAATCCTTTTCCATCGCGATCGCCGCCTCCTCCGCTTTCCGCATTCGTCCTGTTAATCGAAAACGCTTTACAGCCTGGTCATCATACCAGAATATGCCGCCTCTGTCAAGCGTTTTTCGTTTTCACCCGCCTGTATATTCTGCCCCGAACGCGGGAAAAATCCCTTGTATGGAAAATATTCGTACTGAACGCCTGGCCGGATGGGGCGAACAAGCGGCCAGGAGCATCCCCATCACCGGCACGGTCTCCGTGAAAAAGACCGCAAGGGACCTTGCCGCCGCCATGGATCGCGTGGCGGCACTCGCCCGGGATGAGCGTTCTCCCGCATGGTATGCCGACAATGAATACCTTGTCCGGCGGGAGGGCGGCATTGCCCGGGAGGCTTTTCTCACCGCGCGCGAAAGACTGCGCCGCGGCCCCGACGAGGCGGCACTCGTCATGCTTTGTCAGCGTCTCGTGGACGTTGGCCCCATCACCGAGGAACGCGTGGAGGAGTTCCTCATCGGGGCGAGACGTTCCGAAGAAATGCCGGAGACGGAAGCTGCGCTTGTCGGCGCGGCCCTGCGTATGGCGGTCATCCAGACCCTCGCAACGGGCGTTGACGCCGAACGCGCCGGGGAGCTTTTCACCGGCCTTCGCACGCTGGCGGAGCTCGACCTCACCGACGCGCTGGAGCATTCCGACCCCGTGGACGAGCTTCTGCGCCGGGACGCCGTCTATCCCCTCATGGACGAGAGTACCCGCGCCATGTATCGCGAGGCCTGCCAGCGGCTCGCCAAAAAGCATCAGACATCCCCGCTCAAGGAGGCTCAGACGGCGCTGGAAATGGGCCTGCACGATTACCTCTGCCGCGAGCCGGAACGCTCCGGCGCAGGCTATATCACGGCCCACATCACGCTCTCCGTGCTGCTGGCGCTGGGTGTCGGGTATCTGTCCGGCCGTCTGTGGATCGCAGTGCTCGTCTTTTTGCCGCTGTCGGAGCTGGTCGGCGCCTGGATGGATATGCTGCTGCTGCGCTTCGTGAAGCCGCGGCGCCTGCCCCGGCTCGAGCTGAAGGACGGCCTCGGGCCGCAGGGACGGACGATCTGCGCCGTATCCGCCCTGCTTGCGGACGACAACACCGCTCCCGCTCTGGCACGGCGGCTGGAGGAGTACCGTCTGGCGAACCGCGAATGCGGCGAGGATCTTCTGTTCGCGCTGCTGGCCGATCTGCCGGATGCCAAGACCTTCCCCGTTCCCGAGGGCGCAGCCCGGCTGGATGCCGCCCGGCGTGCCATTGAAAAGCTGAACGCCCGCTACGGAGGCGGCTTCTACCTGCTCACCCGGGATCCTCAGTGGAATCCCGCCGACAAGCAATACACACCATGGGAACGAAAGCGCGGCGCCATTCTGGAGCTGTGCCGTCTGTCCCAGGGCCGAACCAGCACACTGAAATGCCTCGCCGGCGAACGCGGCGACCTGCGTGCCCGGTACATCCTGTGCCTTGACGGCGATACCCGTCTTGTGCCGGGCGCGGCCCGACAGCTCATCGGCGCCGCCATGCATCCGGCTAACCGGCCCGTTATCCAGAAGGGCGTTGTCGTTCGGGGTCACGGCATCATTCATCCCCGTATGTCCGTGGAGCTCGACAGCGCCCTCGCCACGGATTTTGCCCGGCTCTATGCCGGACAGGGCGGCACCGACCCCTACGGCTCTCCCACCGGCGAGCTGTTTTTCGACCTCTTCGGCCGGGGCGGCTTCTCCGGCAAGGGCGTGCTCGACGCGTCCGCCTACCTCACCTGTCTCGATGAACGCTTCCCGGAAAACACCGTCCTCAGCCATGACGCGCTGGAGGGCGCGTATCTGCGCGGCGCGTATATGGGCGATGTGGAACTGACCGACTCCGCCCCGGCCACCGCCGTGTCGTGGTTCCGCCGGCTGCACCGCTGGGTTCGCGGCGACTGGCAGAATATGCCCTGGCTCTTTGACGCCGGGAAAGACCTCTCCGCGCTGGACAAATGGCGGCTTCTCGACAGCCTGCGGCGCAGTCTGTCCCCCGCCGCCGCTTTTATCGCCATTGCCCTTTCGCTGCTGAACCCGGCCTTTTCGGCCGCGGGCATCACGGCGCTCGTCTGCCTCGGCGCGGAAGCCGTGCACTGCGCGTTTACGGATCTTTTCCTTCCCACGCGCGACGCCCGCCTGCGCTGCCGCAGCGGGGTTTTCCGCGGAGCCAGCGGTGCGCTGACCCGGTTTCTGAGCCGGCTGATCCTCCTGCCCTGGGAGGCTTTCACCTGCCTGAGCGCCGCCGCGACGGCTCTCTGGCGCATGAGCATCGGCCATCGGAATATGCTCCAATGGACGACCGCCGCGCAGACAAACAGCATGAACAACCATCCGGCGGCCATGTGGTTCACCGTCCTCTTCGGGGCGGTGCTGATCGTTCTGGCTCCCGAGCCGATCGGCATCGCATCCGGCATCATCTGGCTTCTCGCGCCCGGCTTTGCGAAGCTCACCGGACGCCCCCGCAGCCCGAAAAACGAGCTGACCGACGCCGATCGGCGCTTCCTGCTCGACAGCGCCAAGTCGATCTGGGCCTATTTCGACCAGAACTGCACCCGGCAGGATCACTGGCTGCCGCCCGATAACGTGCAGGTGCAGCCGCCCAAGGGCGCGGCGCGCCGCACCTCGCCGACCAATATCGGCCTCGCTATCTCCTCCGCTGTCGCCGCCATGGAGCTTGACATCTGCCCCGTCGATCACGCCGCGTCGTTTATTGAAAATATTATGTCAACCATCGAGCGCTTGCCCCGCTGGCGTGGGCATCTCTACAACTGGTACGACACCGGCACCTGTGCGCCCCTGCAGCCGGCCTACGTCTCCACGGTGGACAGCGGCAACCTCTGCGCCTGTCTGATTGCGGCGGCGGACGCCCTCGCAGAGCGCGGCTATGACACGCTTTCCCGGCGCGTATCCGCCTTTGCGGACGAGATTGACCTCGGCGCGCTGTATGACCGCAAAAAGCGGCTGTTCTATATCGGCCTGGACCCGGCCTCCGACAAGGTCTCCCCCGGTCATTATGACCTGATGGCCTCGGAGGCACGGCTGACGAGCTATATCGCCTGCGCCCGGGGCGAGGTGCCTCTGCGGCACTGGCAGGCGCTCAGCCGGGCACAGCTGTCGCTGGACGGCTGGCGCGGCCTGGCAAGCTGGTCGGGTTCGATGTTCGAGTACCTCATGCCGGAGCTGTTTCTGCCGCTGGTGGAGGGCTCTCTGCTCTGGGAAACCGGGCGCTTCTGCCTCTATGCCCAGCGGCGGCACACCCGCTCGGCAACCGCTCCGTGGGGCAGCTCGGAGAGCGGCTTTTTCTCGCTGGATGCGGGGCTTGACTACCGCTACAAAGCCCATGGCGCCGGTGCGCTCGCACTGCGCCGCGACGTGGACGCTGAGCTGGTCATCGCACCCTATGCGAGCTTTCTCGCGCTCTGCGTCCATCCCAAGGCCGCCGTCAAGAACCTGCGCCGTCTCAAGCGCGCCAAGATGTGGGGCCAATACGGCCCCTATGAAGCGCTCGACATGACCCCCGGCCGCACCGGTAAGGACGGCGAGCCGGTCATGAGCTTTATGAGCCACCACCTCGGCATGAGCCTCTGCGCGACCGCAAACTGCCTCAAGGGCGGCGTCATGCGCCGGCATTTCATGGACGTGCCGGAGTACGCGGCGTTTCGGCCTTTGCTTTGCGAGCGCGTCCCGCTGGGCGGCCCGCTCCTGCGCCGAAACCACAGTCCTCTGACCCGCCCGCCGGAGTCCCGGATCGAGCGGCCGGCCTTCGAGAAGGAAGGCTCCGGATATGACCCCGCCGCACCGGCGATGTTCCCGATGTCAAACGGCGTCTATTCCGTGCTGGCCGGGGCCGACGGCTCCTGCACCGCGCAGAGCGGCGGCATCCTGATGTACGACCCCGAGGGCATCGAGCTGTCAGCCGACGACCGTCCGCTGACCTCCTCCCGCCGTCTGTCCACGTACCGCCCCTGGCGTTATGCCGGCGGAACGCTCACCTTTACCACGCCATACAGCACAAGTGTTATGTCAACTTCCATGGCGGTTGCCTCCGGTGAATGCGGGGAACTGCGCCGCATCACCGGAAATAGCGGCGGACGTCTTACGCTTCGTTTCCGTCCGGTGCTGGCCAAGGCGTCCGACTACTTCGCCCATCCCGCCTTCTGGCGGCTGGGCCTCGAAGTCTCGGCAAAATACGGCGCTGTCTTTGTCCGGCGGCTGTCGCGCGACGGGCTGCCGGAGCTCTGGCTCTGCATCGCGGCGACGACGGCGCTTTCCGTCACGCGCGGCGCGGGCTGGCAGACCGTAGACCCGGTCGTTCTGACGGCAACGCTGCCGGAGGGCGGCTGCGCGGCGCTGGCGATCGCCTTCGGACGAAGCCGGGATGCCGCTCACGGGGCGGCGCGGCGCATTCTGTCCGGCGGCGCGGCGGATATGCCCGGCTCGATGGCCACGCTTCTCGGCCTGAACGCCGAGGGGATTGCCGCCGCCTTTGCCCTCTGCGGCGCTATTGCCGCGAACCGCGTATCCTCCGGCGAAAACGCTTCCCGCGAAGGTCTCTGGAAGCTCGGCCTTTCGGGCGACCTGCCCATTCTCTATACCTGCGTCCGCGACGATCTGGCCGAGGCGCGCCGGCTCATCAAGCGCCATGCGCTTCTCACAGCCTGCGGCGTACGCTCCGATCTCGTGATCGACACCGGCGAGGAAGGCGACTATCTCCACCCCAACGAGGATACGCTGCGGCGGTTTCTGGATCGCTACGGCATCGCCGCTTTTGAGGGGCAGCCGGGCGGCGTACACTTCGGAGGAAACGAGGCGGTGCGCGCTGCGGCGCTGCGTCCGTTGCCGCCTGACACACCGAAGGGCCCCGCCCTGCCGGGCGCACGCCCTGCCCCCGAGCGCGGGTCTGCACCGCCGGCGGTCGAATACCTCACCGGCGGAGCCGTCCGATTCCAGACGCCGCCGCTTCCGCCGCGTGCCTGGTCAAACATCCTCTCAAACGGCGACTTCGGCTATATCGCCGCGGACAGCGGCACCGGGCATATGTGGTATCAGAACGCCCGCGAATGTCCGATCTCGCCCTGGCTCAACGACCCCATCGCCGTGACCGGCGGAGAGACGCTCGAGCTGATCACCGCCGCCGGACGGCGGAGCCTTTTTGCCGACGGCATCCATTCCTGCCGGGTCATCCACGGCTTCGGCTGGACGCGCTGGGAGGCGGAAAAATGCAGCGTCACCGCCTTTATCCCGCTCGATCACAAGGCCCGCATCCTGCTCATTGAGGGCGGCGACGGCGCGTATATCGGCTGGCATCTGCCGCTCGCGCTGACCGCCGACCGCGCCGATGCGCGCTTTGTGACGACGGCCTACCAAAACAGCTGCCTCGAAGCCCGCAATCCCCGATGCGCCTTTCCCGACACGGTCTTCCGCGCCGTGGTCAGCCGCGATCTTTCCGGCTTCACCTGCAGCGACGCCGCCTGGCGGGCCGGACGGCCGGACGGAAAAACCGGCGCGGGACTTGATCCCTGCTTCGGCGCGCTCTGGGACGGCGGCGGCGTATCCGTTCTCGTGTGCGGCTGCGAGGAGGCCGAAACGCTCCGCGCACTGGCAAACCCGGATCGGGCGGCAAAGGAGCTCATCCGCGTCCGCGATTACTGGCGCAGTCTGCTCAGCCGGGTGCATATCCACACGCCGGATGAGAACCTGAACCGTCTCATGAACGGCTGGGCCGCCTATCAGACGATCTCCTGCCGCATCCTGGGCCGGTCGAGCCTGTACCAGAACGGCGGCGCCTTCGGCTTCCGCGACCAGCTCCAGGACGCCGTGAACATCCTTCTCATCGACCCCAACCGCACACGGCGGCAGATCCTGCTCGCCTGCACCCGTCAGTTTCGGGAGGGCGACGTGCTCCATTGGTGGCACGAGTCCCCCGATGGGCCGCGGGGCGTACGCACGCACTGTTCCGACGACCTGCTGTGGCTGCCGTGGGCGCTGTGCGAATACGTGGAAAAGACCGGCGATCACAAGCTCTGCCGGGAGAACGCCGCATGGCTTGACGCCGCGCCGCTGCGTCCCGAGGAGAGCGACCGCTATTTCACACCGCCGGCGACGGAGCTGCAAAGTCCGGTTCTCGAGCACGCCAAACGCGCCATCGACTGCGTTCTGGAGCGGGGACACGGCCCGCACGGGCTGCTTCTCACCGGTTCCGGCGACTGGAACGACGGCATGAACAAGGTCGGCGGCGAGAGCGTATGGCTCACATGGTTTTTCGCCCACACAGCCGGACGCTTTGCCAAGCTTCTCGAACGGCTGGGAGAACCCGGCGGTCTCGAGTATGCCAAGGCGGCAAAGCATTATACGCAGGCCGCCGAACACGCCTGGGACGGGAGCTGGTATCTGCGCGGCTGGTGGCAGGACGGCGCGCCGCTCGGTGCGGCAGGCGCTCCGGCCTGTGCCATCGACTCCATCGCCCAGAGCTGGGCGGCCTTCTGTCCCGGCGCCGATCCGGGCCGCGTGAAAACCGCCCTGCGGGCCTGCATGGATAACCTCTACGACGAGGCCCACGGTCTGACGAAGCTCTTCTCTCCTCCCTTCGGCGAGGAGGGGCGTGATCCGGGCTATATCCGCGCCTGCGGCCCCGGTTTCCGCGAAAACGGCGGCCAGTACACCCACGGAGCGCTGTGGCTGGCCTCGGCGCTGCTGAAAAAGGGCTTCACCGAGGACGGCGCAAAGGTGCTTCTGAGCACCATGCCCGCCCGGCATAATCCCGCCCAGTGGGGCGCGGAGCCGTATGTCCTCGCGGCGGATGTATCCGCCAACGCCGACCATTACGGCGAGGCACTCTGGAGCTGGTATACCGGCTCCGCCGGCTGGTTCTTCCGCGTCGTGCTGGAGGATCTGCTCGGCATCCGTCTCAAGGACGGCCACCTCGTGGTGGAGCCTCACCTGCCCGAAGGCTGGGAGGGTTACGAGGCCGAGATCTGTTCCCGGCACATTCAGGTGCGCCACGGACGCGTGACCATTTCCTAAAACGACATTACCCCCGCCGAAAGACGGGGGTAATGCCGCAGAATTCACAGTATATTTATATCCAAAAATGTAAAAAGGTGCTATAATAGGGAGGCTGATTTGGAAATAGTAAATGGAGTGATCTCTGTGAAAACCATTCGGGACGAGATTTTGCCGGGGGTATTCCTGACCTGCCTGCAAACCGATAAATTCAAAACCGGGCTTCTGAGCGTCAGCCTTCTGACCCGTCTGTGCCGGGAGGAGGCGTCCATGAACACGCTCATTCCCAATGTTCTGCGCCGCGGCACCGTGCATTACGGCGATATGGACGCACTCGCTGCACGGCTGGACAGCCTGTACGGCGCACGGATCGAACCATACGCCCGCAAGATGGGTGAGATCCAGACCGTCGGCTTCTGGGCCGACTTTGTGGACGACGCCTACCTGCCCGGAAACAGCTCCTCCCTGCTGGAGGACGTATCCTCCCTGCTGGGCGAGATGCTGCTCTCTCCGAATACACGCGGCGGCCTGTTCCTGCCGCAGTATGTCGAGAGCGAGAAGGAAAAGCTCCTCGAGGACATCCGCGCCCGCGTCAACGACAAGATCACCTATTGCCGCTATCGGCTGATGGAGCTTATGTGCTCCGCCGAGGATTACGCCGTCGATGTCATGGGCACGGAGGAAACCGCCGGGAACATCGGCTACGTGGCTCTGACAAAGCGCTATAAAACGCTTCTCTCCACCGCGCCCATCGAGATCTTCTACTGCGGCACGGCGGAGGCCGGCCGTGTGAAAGCCGCGCTGCGCGACGCGCTGATGACGCTGCCCCGCGGCGAGATCGACTACGACCTCGGCACCGACATCCGCATGAACGCTCTCGAAGACCATGTCCGCTGCGAGACCGAGGTCATGGACGTGACGCAGGGAAAGCTGGCCATCGGCTTCCGCCTCGGCGAGTGCATGGAGGAGCCCGATCACGCGGCGATCCGCGTCATGAACGCGGTCTTTGGCGGCGGCGTGGCCTCCAAGCTCTTTATGAATGTCCGCGAAAAGCTGAGCCTGTGCTACTATGCCAGCTCCGGCATCGACCTGATGAAGGGACTTCTGTTCGTCATGAGCGGCATCGAGCCGGAAAATTATGACCGGGCGCTCGCGGAGATTCTGCGCCAGCTCGACGCCATCCGAAACGGCGACATCACCGAGGAGGAGCTGTCCGCGGCCAAGAGCTCCCTTGTCAGCGATCTTCGCGGCCTCTCTGACAGCGCAGGACAGCTCGAGGCCTTCTGGCTGAGCCAGAACCTGCAGGGTCTTGAGTACGGCCCGGACGAGCTGGCCGCCCTGATCGAGGATGTGACCGCAGAAGAGGTCTCGGCCATTGCCCGCTCCGTGGAGTGCGACATGGTGTATTTCTTAAAAGGCCCGGAGGAGGGAACTGAGTATGCAGAGGACTGATTACGCCGCCATCGGCGAGACGCTGTACACCGCCACTCTGCCGAACGGCCTGCCCGTTTACGTGATCCCGAAGCCCGGTTACCGCAAGGTATTCGCGATCTTCGCCGCCAATTACGGCGGGGCGGATCGCCGTTTCACGCTCGCCGGCGAGGAGAAAAACACCCCGGCCGGCGTCGCGCATTATCTCGAGCACAAGATGTTTGACACGCCCGACGGCGACGCGCTCATGGCTCTCAATGCCACCGGCGCGGATCCCAACGCGTTCACCTCGGAGACCATGACCGCCTATCATTTTGAGTGCACCGAGCATTTTGAGGAGAACCTGCGTACGCTGCTCTCCTTCGTCTCCGTGCCGTATTTCACGCAGGCGAGCGTGGACAAGGAGCGCGGCATCATCGGCCAGGAGATCCGCATGTACGAGGACAACCCGGATTTCGTGGTCTATACAAACCTCATGAAATGCCTCTTCGCCCAGAGCCCGCTGCGCGACTCCGTCGCGGGTACGGTCGAATCCATCGCAGAGATCACGCCGGAGACGCTGTACGACTGCCACAAGGTGTTCTATCAGCCCTCCAACATGGCGCTGTGCGTCGTCGGCGATGTGAACCCGGACACGGTCGAGCGCATAGCCCGGGAGATTCTGCCCGCCGAAAAGGCCGAGAAGCCCGGCCGTGACTACGGCTCGGACGAGGGCCTTCTGCCGCAGACGGAGCTCTGCGAGGTGCATATGGAGGTCTCCTCTCCCATCTTCATGATCGGCGCCAAGCTCGGCCCCATGAAATACGGCATCGACGCCCTGCGCGAGCGCATCGTTGCCGGCCTTGCCCTGCGCTGCCTCTGCGGGCGCAGCTCCCCGTTTTACCTGAAGCATTACAGCGACGGTCTTTTGAACGCCACCTTCGGAAGCGACGTCGATTTCGCCGCCGGCCAGGGCATTGTCTCCTTCGAGGGCGACACCTCCGGCGATCCGAACGAGATCCTGCGCGTTCTGCGCGAGGAGATCGCCCGCGTCCGGCATGAGGGATTCAACCCCGCATTCTTTGAGCGCCAGCGCAAGGCAAGCCTCGGCGGGCGCATCCGCGCTCTCTCCCATTTCAACGGCCTTGCCACCAGCATGGTAAACGGCTGCTTCACCGGCTTCCAGCCGCTCGACGCCTTTGCTCTGCTCGATTCCGTCACCTGCGCCGAGGCGGAGGCTTGGATTCGCGAAAACCTCGTGCCGGAGCGTCTGGCCATGTCTGTCGTTTATCCCAAGGAGGTCTGAATCATGTCATCCGCTGCCATTTCCTTCCCCTTTCTCGGCGACTGGACGATCTGCCCGCCCAACAGCTTCACGCTTTTCGGACATACCTTCTATTGGTACGGCGTCATCATCGCCGTCGGCTTCCTGCTGGCTGTCGCCTACGCCTACCGCCGATGCGAACGCGATTTCGGCATCAAGCAGGATGATCTGACCGACGTTCTTCTGTTCGCCGTCCCCCTCGCCATCATCGGCGCTCGCATCTACTACGTCGTGTTTTTCGGAAACTACGACTCCTTTGCCGACATGGTCAAAATCTGGGAGGGCGGCCTCGCCATCTACGGCGGCATCATCGGCGCGTTCATCACCGTTTTCGTCGTCTGCCGGGTGAAGCACATATCCGCGCTGGCCGTGCTCGACGTCACCTCCTTCGGCCTCCTGATCGGTCAGTCCATCGGGCGTTGGGGCAACTTCATGAACCGCGAGGCCTTTGGCTACGAGACCGACATCTTCTGCCGGATGGGACTGACTCTCAACGGCGTGACGACCTATGTCCACCCCACGTTCCTGTACGAATCGCTCTGGAACGCGGTCGGATTTGTTGCCCTGCATATTTTCTCCAAGAAGCGCCTGCGCCGGTTTGACGGTCAATACCTGCTCATGTATCTGGCATGGTACGGTCTGGGCCGCGTCTGGATCGAAGGCCTTCGCACCGATTCGCTCTATCTCGGCGCCACCGGCATACGCGTGTCCCAGCTGATCGCAGGCGTCACGTTCCTCGTCTGCACAGCCGCCTTGATTATCATCCTCAAGCGCGGCAAATGCACGCCGGAAAAGCTCTGGGTCAACCGCGTGGCAGCGGCCAAGGCTGCCGAAGAAGCCGAAGCATCGGAAGAGACCGAGGGCGCCGACCATGTTTGATCTGAAACGGAAGGTCGGCACGGTCACCGGTGCCGCTGTCAGAAAAGCCCGCCGCCTCGTCTCCTCCGCCACCGGAAAGAAAACGCACGTCCGCCGCATTGCCAGGCTGAATGTCGAGATCTCCGCCGAGCGCGACGGCATAAAGCGGGCCTACGCCGAGATCGGAAAGCTCTATTACGAAACGCATAGAGAAGCGCCCGACGACTATTTCATCCGTCTCTGCCAGGACATTGACCGCTCCATGGCGGCCATTTCCTCGATGGAAGCTGAGATCATGCAGCTCAAAACCGGACAAAACAGCTCCCCGACAGCCAAAACCGCTGCCGAATCGGAGGAATAAACACCAAAAAGAGCGGGACGCAATGCGCGTTCCGCTCTCTTTTTATATCCTTTTCTAACAAAAAAGATCGGCAGGTCTCCCCGCCGATCTTTCGATTATGCGTGATTACTTCTGCTGGGTCTTTTTCTTGCGAACGATCAGGACAACCACGACCGCCAGCGCGACGACCATGACGCCGAGGATCGCGGCGTACAGGCCGATGGGACTGCTGTCGCCGGTCGCAAGGGTCTTGTTGCTGTTGTTCGTCGTCTGGGTCTTCTCGGGAGCCGGCGTCGCAGAAGGCGTTGCCGTGGGCTCCGTCGTCGGCTGCGGCGTATTCGTCGCCGTTACGGGGGCCGTGCCGGAGATATTCACCGTGATGACCTCATTAGCCGCACCATCGGCAAACTCGAAGGTGAACTGGTAGTTGCCGTCGCCCCAGGCATTCAGCACGTCCGCCTGGATGTCAATCGTCTTATCTTCATTGGAAAGCTCGTAGTAACGATCTTCAAAGGGAGAACCGTTGACCTGCACGGATTTAATGGGATGCTCAAAGCTGCGCTGCAGATCCACAAGACCGCGCTCATACTCAACGAGATCCGTGGACGGCGCGCCAGTTCCATTGGTCTCTTCGCCTTCCGTGGCGGTATTCGCATTGCTGCTGCTTGCGTTGTCTACCTCCGTGGCATCGACAGACTCCTCTGCGGCTTCGTCATCCGTGTCATCCGCGGCGTCCGTGTCGCTTGCATTCTCCGCCGGAGTCCCGGTCTCGTTGGCCTCAGCAGCACCCTCCGCAACCGTCTCTTCGGTCTCCTCGGCGGGCTCCTCAGCGGGCTCTTCCACGGGCTCCTCAGCGGGCTCCTCGACAGGCTCTTCCATGGGCTCCTCAGCGGGCTCCTCGGCAGACTCCTCAACAGGCTCTTCCGCCGGCTCCTCAGCGGGTTCCTCAATATCTTCTTCCTCGGGAGTGTCTTCCTTCACGGGCTCAGCCTCCGACGTGGCATCGCTCTCCTCCGGCTCCTCCGCTTCCGCGGACTCGCCAGCCTCGCCGACAGATTCAGTCTCCTCAACCTCCTCGGCCTCGATCTGAGCGGGCTGGAACGCATTCTCCAGCGCCAGAATGATCTCGCTCTCGGAGATGTCGAGCGCGTCCACCGTTTCGGCGTTCACGGTCTCGGCATAGAGCATATTGCCCTTGATCGTAATAATGCCGATGGACTCGAAATCGCTGCCGACACTGACCAGCAGAGCCTGTGCGGCGGCTCCGGCCGTTTCCTCGGTCTCTTCAGACTCTTCGGCCTCCTCGGCCTCTTCCGCCTCTTCGGCTTCCGCGGACTCTTCCGCTTCCTCTGCCTCTTCGGTCTCTGCCGGCTCCTCAAGGTCACCGGGCAGAGCCTTAACGGCCGTCTTGCCGTAGGTCAGGATCGCATCGATGCCCGGGACGTTCTCGATCAGCGCGTTGGCATCGTCCACGAGGCCCAGCGCGATCACGAACTCAGCGCCCGTATCACGGGCGGCGGTCACCGCGCCCTGGATGGCATCATAGTACGCAGCGGCTTCCATATCGCCCATGGGCTCCACGCCCACAAACGCGATCTTCACGCCGTTCTTATCGAACATGGCGCCGGCCTTGAGATCCTTGTTGCTCATGGAAATGCTGGTGATCGCCCAGTCGGCCATAACGGCGTCAGGGACAACCAGATCATAACCGGCCGCGGTCATGATGGCCGCCGCACCGGCATTGAAGCCGCCGGCATCCACCAGAAGCACCGCGTCGTTATCGTATGTAGCCTTGATAGCGGCCGCCGTGGCAAAACCAATGCCCTCGCCGCCAATAGCCGTTCCGGTGCCGCCGGTGAGAACGATCGTCAGCTCGTCCTCCTCCGCGAACGCGGAAACGCCCATAACGCTGAACAGGCTGAACACCATAATCAGCGACAGAATTAAACCAAGAATGCGTTTCATTTGCATTGCCTCCCGATTTCAATTTGTTTCTCGCAGGAAGATTCACAGTTATTATATAGCCTGACCCTTGTAAAGTCAATGAAAAAAGTATAAATTATTTACGAATCAATGACAAAAATGACATTATTTGCTCCACGAATCGACTTTTTTCATTGCCCGGTGAGGGTATTCACCCAATAGCGCTTATGCACCAGAACCCCGCCGATGATACATTTAATAATAACCGTGAACACGCTCAGCGTGTAAAGCGGCAGGATGCTCATGTCCGTAAAGTGCGCGAGAAGGTAGGCCAGAGGGACATTCACCGACCACGAAAAGCCGCTGTCAAACAGGAATGTCACCAGCGTTTTTCCGCCGGAGCGCATGGTAAAATAGCTTCCGTGGGCAAAACAGTCAAGCGGCAGGACAAGGGCCATGACCCGGATCAGCCGCGCCGCCAGCGCCTGTATTTCCGGCGTCGTATTGTAAAACCCCGGGAACACGCCGGAGCAGGCGATCATGATAAGGCAGATGACCAGCGCGATCACCGTGCCGAGAACCAGCAGCTTGCGATCCGTATCGACCGCCTTTTCCGTCTCGCCGGCGCCAAGCTCCTGCCCCACCAGAATACTGATGGACGTGCCAGCGCTGAACGCAACCGCGGTGAACAGATCCATCAGGACATAGCCGATGTTCAGCGCAGCCACCACCGCGAGTCCGCGCGTGGAATAGATCTGCATGAGCGTCGCCGTACCGATGCACCAGAGCGCCTCGTTTATCATGAGCGGAGTGCTTTTCACAGCCATGTCGCGCAGAAGCTTCCGCGGCATGGGGAAGCCCTCCAGCATCCGCTCGGTAAAATACAGCTCCCTCTTATGCGCGTGGCTCCAGACCATGTTGACCGCCGCTTCGCACAGGCGGGACATAACGGTCGCCACCGCCGCGCCGCGTACTCCCATCACCGGCGCGCCCAGCTTTCCGAAGATCAGCACCCAGTTCAGAAACAGGTTCACCGCGACAGCCACCCACGACGCCGCCATCGGCACCGCCGTTCTTCCGGCCTCCCGGAGCGTCGAGGAATAGATCATGGACAGCGTATACGGGATCATGCCCCACAGCATGACACGTAGGTAGCCCTGCGCGTATGCCATGACCTCCTGCCGTTCCGCCTCGCCGCCGGTCAGGTACAGGCCGATGAGCTGCCCGCCCCACAGCTTCAGCACCGCAAGACAGACGAGACACACCGCCATGGCTGTCACGAACTTATAGCGAAACGCGGCCTTGAACGACCGCTCATCCGCCGCACCCCAGAACTGGGCGCAGTAAATGCCCGGGCCGGAGACCGTCCCGAAAATAATCAGATAGAAAATAAAAAAGAGCTGCCCGACAATGGCAACGCCGCTCATGGATGCCGTCCCCGTCTGTCCGACCATGATGTTATCCAGCAGCGAAACGAAATTCGTCACCACGTTCTGCAGCATGATCGGCAGCATGACCGTCATGGCCCGCCGGTAAAACGCTCTGTCTCCGATATACATTTCAAATATATTATTCATAGCGGTTCATTTTATCATGGCGTAATGCCCCTGTCAATCGCGATAATTTTTATGTAAACCAAATTATGTAAATCCTTTTCCTTCGCACTTTACAGAGTGCACCGTGGGAATGTATAATATTAAAAGTACGCATACTATCGAACACAGAAGAGACCCTGTGCTGACACTGCCGAAAGGAGCCTTATGAATTCTTTTTTCTCCCTTTTGCTGACCGTTGCCATACTGCTCAGTTCCCTGTTCGGCGCTGCCGGTTTGTTCGGCGATGAGACGGGCGATTCCGAACCCTATGTTCCGGCGATCGCGGTGCAGGACACTGCGACGGTTCTCGCCGACGATGACAGCACGGACACGGATGCCTCTGTCAACGCCGCACAGCGTTTGGCCTCTCTGCGGCCGGAATCGGCGCCGCTTCCCTACGAGGACATCGACTACGAGCATTATGATCCGGATTATCTCCATGACGCGGCCGATGAGCTTCTCAGGCTGGCAGAGGCCGGGGAGGCCGACGGCGTAATCGAGCTGTATGACGCCATGTATGACGATATGCTCTATATCGACGCGCTGTGCACACTGACCATGCTGCGCTCGGACGCCGATATTTACGACGAATACTGGGCGGAGGAATACGCCTATTCCAATCTTCTCTGGTCGGAAGCGGAGGATATTCTCTGCTCCGCCGGGCATGATATTTTAAAAACGGACTGCGCCGAGGCCTTTGTCGAGCACGTCGGGGACGAGACCGCCGACTGGTTTTTCTACTATGAACCGCTCACGCAGAGCGAGCTCGACGACTATGACCGGCAGTTTGAGCTTTTTGACGAATACCGAATCCTGTACGACACGATATACGATATAGAGTACAGCTACCACGGCAAGTCCTGGACGCTTGAAAGCCTATACGGCTTTTCCGGCAGTGTATTGGCGGAGACCGATTACGACGCGTATCTTGATGTCTACAACGGCTTGCAGCAGGCGCTGTGCGAGACGTTTGCTCCGACCTATATCGAGCTTGTGAGCCTCTGGAATGAGGAAGCCCGTCGGGCCGGCTATGACTCCTTTACCGATTATGCTTACGAATGCTACTATGCGCGAGACTACACGCCGGAGGATGCACAGCTTCTCTGTGACGCGGTGAAGCCGATCGCCCGGCAGTATTACGCCGATCTGTATTACAGCGATATGTACTACGCGGTGGACACCGTCGGGCCGGTTTATTCCTCCGACGAGCTTCTTGCCATTCTGGGAGAGTATCTTCCGCGGGTGGACGACGCGCTTCTCGAGCCATGGAACGAGCTGACAACGCGGAATCTGTACGATCTCGCCCCCATTGCGGCCGGACGCTTTGACGGAGCCTATTCCACCTCCCTGCTCTATTTCCGCAGTCCGTTCCTGTTTGCCTCGCTGGAGGGCAGCTGCTACGACCTAACGACCCTGACCCACGAATTCGGCCACTTCGCCGATTACTGGTTCAGCCCGCAGACGAACATCTTCACCCAGACGGACGATCTCGATCTGTCCGAGATCCACTCCAACGCCCTGCAGGCCCTGTTCACAAGCTTCTACAGCGAGATCTACACCGACGGTGCCGATGTCGCGGAGTTTGCAAACCTCTCCGACCTGCTTGAAAACATCCTTGACGGCTGCATCTACGACGAATTCCAGCGCCGCATTTTCGAGGAGACCGAACCGCTGACACCGGAGCGCATTAACGCCATCCACACGCAGGTCTGCTCGGAATACGGCCTGTACGATGAGGCGGAATGGGACAGCACCTGGGTCTATATCAGCCATAATTTCGAGCAGCCCCTCTACTATATAAGCTATGCGGCCTCCGCCGTGGCCGCCCTGCAGATCTGGAACATCGCCCAGACGGATTTTGACGCGGCATCCGACATCTATATGGATGTTCTCCGCCACGGTGCTCACGACGAGGGCTACTTCACCGTTTTGGAGGAATGTGGCCTGCAAACCTTCCGCGAGGAAAACGCCGCGGCCGATGTGTGTCAGCTGGTTCTGGATCGCCTGGAAGCCCTGGACGCCGCCTATACCGGATAAGCGCCGAACTCAATATCAGAACCGCGCAGGAAAGCAGGACTTTCCGGCGCGGTTTTGTCTTTATGCGGATTTTAGACAAAAATGCAGCCCGATTTTTGTACGCCCTGAGGGTTGCTTTATTAACATTCTTTAATATATCTAAACAATTTTAAATTGTAAAATATATAACAGGAATGTTATAATATTCGCGTCAAAATTTGAAAAAAAAGGAAAAGGATGTGCCTGTATGAAGAAGCTGTTGAGTATTCTGCTTGTTCTGACCATGATGCTGACCCTCGTAAGCGGCGCGTTTGCGTTTGCCGATGAGGAAGTCATCGAGGCCGCAGCAGAAACCGAGGCTGCTGACGTCGTAATGGACGAAAGCGACACCGAAGAACCTGCGGAAGAACCTGCGGAAGAACC
>JBJDYS010000079.1:0-6472 GCA_051867595.1 Oscillospiraceae bacterium | reverse complement strand
CCGAGGAAGCTCCTGCCGAGGAGACCGAGGAAGCTCCTGCCGAGGAAACCGAGGAAGAACCCTCGGAAGAGCCTGCGGAGGATGTTGTCGAGGAAGTCGCTCAGGCTGCTACCAGTCAGCTTGTTGATGGCGGCCGCTACATCTTCGTCATTGACGGTTCCTCTGCGATTGCCAATATCGACGGCACGATCAAGGCTGTCTCCTACACCGGCGATAACACTGACCCCACCATCATCTGGAGCGCGACCAGCGGTTCCAAGGGTGTTGCTCTGAGCAACGGCGACATTTGGATGTACTACGACAGCAGTTCCGTAGTCTCCCGGACCGACGGCACCAAGGGCAACTGGGGTTATGGCGAAAACAACCTCTGGTATGACGGCAAGACCGGCCCCGCCTATGTCACCGGCGTGTCCGGCGAGACCATTTCCTTTGGCGCTTCCAGCGGCAACGGTAACATCACGCTCGTCACGGCAGGTGCCGACGAGCCCGAGGATGCAGACACCTATAAAACGGCATCCGGTTTTGTGGACGGACAGACCTATGTCATCGCCGTTGATAACGGCAGCGGCCTGACCGTTCTGACAAACGGTGTTGGCTCCGCCTCCATTGCCGCCGCGAAGGACGCGGATGAGTCCATGCTCTGGCTTGCGGTCGCCAACGAAAACGGTGACATCGCGCTGCATAACGGCAGTGTGAACCTGTATTATAAGAACGGCTATACGAACGCCGCGCTGAAGTATAACTGGAAGTATGACGGCCAGCTCTGGTATCAGGCAGGCGGCGATACCTACTACCTCGTCCTGTCCGACAGCGGCGTCAGCTTTGACAAGTCCGCGGGCAGCACCATCACCCTCTATACCGAGGGCGAGACCGGCTCCGGCAGTGCCGGCGGCGATTCCGGCGATTCCGGCGACGATGCCGGCGACTCCGCTTCCGATGGTTTCTCCGCCTGGAAGGGTCCCTTCAAGGACGTTGCGGATGAAACCCAGATCGCCATTGCTCTTGGCGGCAAGACCATCCAGTTCGGCAAGGGTTCCGTCGGCACGGCGGATGCCGTCATCAGCGGCACCGGCGGCGACAGCACGATGACCATTGACGGCAACTATGTTATCCTGAAGGCGCACAGCAGCGGTACCGGCTATGCCTTCTATCTCAACGATCCCCCCGGAAGCATCGACTACCTCTACATTGACGGCAACGGCAATGTCACCCACACCGGCAAGGACGGCACCGAGCCCACCGGCTACTGGTCCGTCAACGAAGGCGGCGGCCCGACCACCACTACCTTCACCTACACCGACGGCGGCATCACCTGGTATCTGACCCTCGATGATAACGGCAACATCGTCGGCACGCAGGACAGCAACGCCGCCATGAAGGGCGATGTCTACTCCGGCACGGCTTCCAACGATAACGGCGGCGGTGGCGGCAGCGAGACTGCGGACGCCGAAGCGCCCGTGTTCTCCGTCCAGCCCGCATCCCTCCACTATGTCCTCGTTGGCAGCGATTATGCCGCTCCCGAGTACACCGTTACGGCGGTTCTTCCCGAAGGCGTCTCCGCCAACAACATCTACTTCCAGTGGTATGTGAATGGCGAAGCCTACGGCGATCAGGTGAAGGTTCCCGTCTCCGCAGACGGCTGCACCAGCACCGTCACCATTCCCGAGCTCCGGGGCCAGAAGGCCGGCGTGTATCCCGTGTACTGCACGGCCACCTGCAATGTCCGCGATGAAAACGGCGAGCCGGTTGCTCACACCGCCACCTCCTACACCACGAACTTCATCGTCTGCACCGGCGTGAAGCCCAACACCATCCTCACCTTCTCCGATGTCCACGAAACCTGGAACAACGTCGGTCAGGCGATCTATGACACCATCATCGCCGAGAACGGCCTGATTCCCTCGCTCGTCATCGCGACCGGCGACTATAACAACGACTATGTGGCCGGCTACGGCGAAGATCTCATAAGCTCCTGCATCGACACCATGATCTTCCGCATCGGCCTGCAGCTCGGCGGCATTGACACCGTCTGGGTTTCCGGCAACCACGACAACGGCTACGCTACGGCGTTCACCAACGCCAACATCAACGCCGGCTTCGGTGTGGTCAAAGAGGATTACATCGACATCGAGAACGGCATCTCCGGCACCGGCATCATCTATGACAGCCGCAATGCGGTGAACGCCGATTCCAGCGCCGAAAACGACGGCCTGATCGTCATCGGCGTCAACTACGAAGACGCCGGCTCGCAGGGCGCTTACTCGAATCCCTCCACCGGCCGTCCCACCGATGCCTCCAAGCTCGACTACGGCGCGGAAGGCTCCACCGGCACGGTGTATGAGCACCTGAAGAAAGCGCTCGACAGCGCCGCCAACGGCTATAACGGCGAGCTGGTCGTGATCTCCACCCACTCCGGTCTGCACACCGTGGGCGTCGATGCCGACAGTGCTGCCTGCGGCGCCGAGGCGTGGTCCGGCGGTATCGACTACAGCATCACGAACTCCGCCGCGATCGTCGCTCTCATCAACAGCTATGTTGAAAACTACAACATGGACATCGTGTTCCTCTTCGGTCATGACCACTCCAAGGGTGAGGGCGAGTTCCTCAAGCTCCCCGGCGATACCATCACCTCCACGGTCAGCTATGCCGACCAGACCACCGAGGACATCGTGCTTCTCTTCACCTATGGCCACGCCGGTTATATCACCAACACCATTGGCGGCAAGACGAACTACTCCTACATCACCTATGACGACGAGACCATTGATCGTACCATGAACATGGCTGACGGCAGCCATGCCACGGTTGAGGCCCTGTCTGCCGTCATCGCCCGTCTGGAGCATCCCGAGATCATCGAAGGCATGAACAGCGAGTGGACCATCGATTCCGACGAGGATCTCTCCTTCCGCAGCGACGCTGCGTTTGACGACTTCCTCCGCGTTGAGGTCGATGGCGAGGTCGTGGATCCCAGCAACTACACGGTTTCCGAAGGCTCCACCATCGTGGTGCTGAAAGCGGAGTATCTCAAGACCCTGAAGGCCGGTGAGCACACGCTCTCCATCGTTTCCGATTATAACGGCAACGAAGCAAAGGCCAGCACCACCTTCACCATCGTCTCCGCCAGCAGCTCCAACACGTCCAACCCGAAGCCCGGCTCCTCCAAGCCCAGCTCCGCCAAGCCCGGCAAGCCTCTTGCCACCGGCGATGACACGCCCATCACCATCTGGGTCGTCATGCTGGTTCTCTGCGCCGGCACGGCTGCGGTCATCCTGCCCCGCAAAAAGCACAACTGATTATTCCTGACAAAAATCCCGGTGCCTCGGCACCGGGATTTTTCCATGACCCATGCAGACAAATACCCCCCGGTGCTGACGCATCGGGGGGCTGAGTTGTATATTGTGGGATCAGCGCAGGAAGCCCTCGAGGATTTTCTCCTCCGCCTCCTCCTCGGTCAGACCAAGGGTCAGCAGCTTCAGGATCTGATCGCCGGCGATGCGGCCGATCGCCGCCTCGTGGATAAGGCGGGCATCCACATCGTTGCAGGCAATCTCCGGGATGGAACGCGCGCTGGCCCTGCCCATGATGATCGCATCACAGGAGACATGACCGAAGCAGGCGGCATTGCCCTGCACGCGGGGATAGAATGTCTGGCGGGAGCTGTCCACCGCCACGGAGCGGCTGACAACGCGGGCCTTGGAATCCGCGCCGTTCAGGAAAATATCCATCTCGGACACGGCATTCTGCTCCTCATGCGTATAGAGCTTCTCCTGCACGATCAGCTCCGCGCCGGGGCCGGCGACAACCTTTGTGTAGCGCTTGGTGTCATCCACGCCCTTGATCTGCGAGGTGTCAAGCGTGATGGACGCGCCCTCCTCGAGATAGATCTCGGTGACGGGATTCAGGATGCGCTTGCCGGTTCCCGTTCCCTCGCCGTAATGCTTCTCCTTATAGACGACGGAGGCATTTTTCCCGACGTGGAAGGTGTGGATGCCGTCATGCTGGGAATCGTCGCAGCCGCAGTTGTTGATGCCGCAGCCCGCCACGATCTCCACCTCGGCGCCCTCGCCGATGTAGAAGTCGTTGTAGACCTTATCCTTGAAGCCGGACTTCGTCAGCACCACCGGGATATGCACGCTGCCGTGCTTTGTGCCGGGTGCGATCATGACGTCGATGCCGTCCTTATCGGTCTTTGTGATGATCTCGATATTCTTCGTATTGCGGCGCTCTTCCTTCTGCCCATCCACGCGGATGTTGACGGCGGCCTCCGCCGGAAACTCATGGGTCTCGGAAATCTGATCCAGGACGCCGCGGACTGTATTATTCAGCATACTTATCCCTCCAGCCGTTCGCAGGTCGAGATCGTGCCGCCCATAAGCCGCGGGAAGATCTCGCCGGTGGAGCCTTTTGCCGCCACCTTGCCGCCGTCGATCAGGATGATCTCATCCGCCAGCGAGATCAGACGTTCCTGATGGGAGATGATGATGAGCGTGGACTCTCGCTCCTCGCGGATCGCGCCGAAGGTCTCCGTCAGCTTCGAGAAGCTCCAGAGGTCAATACCGGCCTCCGGCTCGTCGAAGATCATGAGCTTCGACCGGCGCGCAAGGATCGTCGCGATCTCGATGCGCTTGGCCTCGCCGCCGGACAGGCTGTCGTCCATATCGCGATCCACATAGTCGCGGGCGCACAGGCCGACGCGGGTCAGGTAATCGCAGCATTCCAGGCGGTTCATATCGCGTCCGGAGGCGATCTTCAGCAGGTCATACACCGTCATGCCCTTGAAGCGCGGTGGCTGTTGGAAGCCATAGCTGATGCCGAGCCGGGCGCGCTCCGTAACGGACAGGGCCGTCACATCCACGCCATTCCAGAGGATCCGCCCAGCCGTGGGCTTTTCCAGCCCCATGATGAGCTTGGCGAGGGTGGTCTTTCCGCCGCCGTTGGGCCCGGTGATGACCGAAAAGCTCTTGTCCTCCAGCTCCAGATTCAGATCGCGGATGATCTCTTTCTCTCCGTTTTCTCCAGCCGCTGTGTAACTCAGATTCTCGATTTTCAGCATTGTTCGATCCATTTCTGGTCGTCCGGCTCAAAGACGACCTTTTCATATGCGTCCACATCCATCATAACGCCGGTCCAGTCGGAGTGGATATCGCCGTTCTGCTTGATGAGGATGTCGTACAGGATGTCATAGGTCACGCCGTTTTCATCCGTCTCCACAATGGTGGAATAGGGCAACGTGCGGTGATAGGTGATCTCCACGCCCTCATGCTCAAAATGGTAGCCGTTACGCATCCGGCTGCCGTCCAGGCCGTGATAGGTGAAGTACTTCTTCAGATCGTGAAGGATGTTGTCATCCTCGGTGCGGTACAGGTTTTCCGGCGTGGTATCCGTATAGTCGTAGCGGAACTGAATGGAGACGCCCTTGCCCTTCCAGCGCTCCGCAAAGGCGGGCAGCTGCTCGGAGGGGTATTTCTTATACAGCACACAGTTGACGCGGCGCGGCACCGGCAGACGGGCGATCAGCTCGTCCGGGGACTCCTGCACATACTTCTGCATATGCCGGGAGATGTTGACGCAGGTGATCTTGTCCTTGTTGTGTTCAAAGAAAGAGAGGATATCCTCCTCCGTCTGATCGGCAAATACCGGCAGCGTCGTATTGATAAACACCCGATGGGTGGAAGGGATCTTGTCCAGCATGATCTGCAGGGATTCGAGATTCGCCATCGGCTCGCCGCCGGTGAACACGAAATCGCAGCGCGGCGTGATCTTATCCATGCGCTCAATGCTCGCGCAGATCTTCTCGAGACTAAAACCAGACATATCCGCGTATTCCTGCTTATTGATGCAGAACGGGCAGTTGTTACGACAGTCGTAAGGAACGAAAATGGTGACGGTTGCTCCGCCTTCTCTGGTCTTATAAGGGTTTGCCATTATAATCCATCCTCTGTATTATTTCCGGATCGGAACACTTTCCCACCGATCCAGCAAAATATTGTACCATACATTGATTCAAAAAGAAAGCACATTCTATGACAACCTTTTGGCAAGCCCTCCCTCCCGGAAAATGAATGAAACCCGATGGTTTGGGTAACACTAACCTTACCATTGGGAGGGATTGCGGATTGCAGAGCAAGGTTGAGATCTGCGGCGTGAACACAGCCAGGCTGAAGGTCCTGAAAAATGATGAAACGAGGGCTCTTCTCCTGCGGGCCAAGGAAGGCGATACCGCAGCCCGGGAGGAACTGATCGCCGGCAATCTGCGGCTCGTTCTGTCCGTCATCCAGAAATTCGCCGGCCGCGGCGAAAACATGGATGATCTGTTTCAGGTCGGATGCATCGGGCTCATCAAGGCCATCGACAACTTCGACACGAACCAGCTCGTAAAATTTTCGACCTACGGCGTGCCGATGATCGCCGGAGAGGTTCGGCGCTATCTGCGGGACAACAGCGCCGTCCGCGTCTCCCGCTCGCTAAGGGA
>JBJDYS010000078.1:0-35480 GCA_051867595.1 Oscillospiraceae bacterium | reverse complement strand
GCCGCTGGCCGCAGTTGCGCTTCATGTAGTCGATGGAGCGGTGAATGATGTTTTTGTGCTTGGTATCCATCAGATGGTAGACCAGGTCAATGAACTGATCCAGCGTGTCGGTGAGCAGTCTTGCCATATCCTCCTTGGCGGCCAGAAGCCGGAGCCGGCTCATCCCCTCGTGGGAGATGGAAAAGACCTGTTCGCCGTTGGCGCCGCAATAGAGGGCGGCCCGGCCCATGACTGCCAGCAGTTCCGCCATTCGGCTATGCAGCGTGTCGCCATCGGCGGAGGAAAAGAAGAGGTAGCCCAGCAGCTCATCGAGCAGCTGCTCTGCCGTCTCCCGGTCGCCCTGGGTGATGGCGTCCACCAGATCGTGCTCCTGCTCCACCGGATAGAGCTTGGCCAGCTTGTCGGATTTGAACTGCTGTATATAAGCGCCGATGGTGTCCTGCTGCCGGTTGCTCCGCTGAACCAGAAACAGCTCATGGGAGCTGTCGCTGACGCAGATCGAGGAGGCAAAAAGCTGGGTGGACAGCTGGCTCAGCCGGGCGGGCTCCATCCGGGGGATGGTGGTCAGAGCCTGACGAAGCGGCTCGGTGCCCTCCGGCGGGATCTCTTGGCCGGAGAGGGCATCGCTGATGATCTCGTCCTCCTCAATGATCAGCACCGGGCCGCCCACCAGCGCCCCGGAGACCGTGCCTCCGGTGATGATGGGGGAGGAGAAATAGGCCATGCCCGAGGGGCAGAAGTAGATGTACCGGCCGCCGAACCGCTGCGCTTCCAGCGCGCCATGCTGATGGATCCGGTCGCAGCGCAGCCGCCGTCCGGTCAGTTCCGTGAGCTTGCGGCAGAAAGCACAGCCGTCGCTGAGTTCCCCCTGCTCGTACAGCAGTTCCCCTTCGCCGCTGTAGAGCCGGCAATGAATGCCGCTGGAAAAGGCGAAGGAGTCTGTCATCTCTTTTGCGGTGTTCCAATCGAAGGCAATTTGTGGCTTCTGCTTCACAGCTATCCTCCTTCCCTGTAGGTGAACCGTCCATGTTGATGATATAATTTTACCAAAAAACAAAAGAAATTTCTATACTTATTTTCTCCCTGACGATATAATAAACTCAAAGACAAAAAAATAACGCATAATGGAAAGAACTGAAAAGCACATGAAAAGAAATATGAAGCAGTGGGTTGCCGACACCATCGCCGCCTCCAGGAAGAAGGCGATGCCCATCCTGTCCTTCCCCTCCATCCAGCTCATGGGTATCACGGTTCAGGATCTCATCTCCAGCAGCGAATCCCAGGCCAGGGGCATGAAGCTGATTGCAGATCGGGTACCTTCCGCAGCCTCTGTCAGTCTGATGGATCTGTCTGTGGAGGCGGAGGCCTTTGGCTCCGCGGTTCGCTTCTCCGATGACGAGGTGCCCACCGTGGTGGGCAGCATTGTCACCGACGAGGAGGAGGCCGAGGCTCTGAAGATCCCCTCTGTAGGCGCCGCCCGCACCGGTCTTTACATCGAGGCCATTGAGAAGGCGGTTCAGCTCATCACCGACCGTCCTGTTTTTGCCGGCGTTATCGGCCCCTATTCTCTGGCCGGTCGTCTGCTGGACGTGAGCGAGATCATGGTGCTGTGCTATGAGGAGCCGGACATGGTCAACATTGTAATGGAGAAGACCGCTCAGTTCCTGATTGATTACATCAATGCCTACAAGGCGGTGGGCGCCAACGGCGTGGTCATGGCCGAACCGCTGACCGGTATGCTCTCGCCCACTCTGGCCAAGGAGTTCTCCGCTCCCTATGTCAAGCGCATTGTGGAAGCGGTTCAGAGCGATGACTTTATCGTGATTTACCACAACTGCGGCAACAATACGCTGTTGATGGCCGATTCCATCGTAGACTCCGGCGCTGCCGCCTTCCACTTCGGCAACGCCATCGATCTGGCCCGGATGCTGCCCCTTATCCCGGCCGACCGGCTGGTACTGGGCAATGTGGATCCCGCCGGTCAGATATGTCACGGTACCCCTGCGTCCGTGAAGGCCGCCACCCGTGCTGTGATGGAAAAATGCGGCTCCTACCCGAATTTCGTCATTTCCACCGGCTGCGACGTGCCGCCCAACTCTCCCTGGGCCAACATCGACGCCTTCTTTGAGGCGGTTGATGAGTTTTAAACGACCATGACGTCGGAAGAAGTGCTCGCCCTGTGCGAGGAGATCGGCTTCTCCCACTATGGACTGCTGAACACGCAGGCTCTGCGGTTTTTGCCTGAGGTACGGGAGATGTGCGCCGCCGACCGCTGCCGGAATTACGGCCGCTGCTGGACTTGTCCGCCCTACTGCGGCACTCTGGAGGAAACAGCGTCCCGGGCCCGTAAGTTCAGCCGGGGTGTGCTGGTTCAATCCACCGGCGATATGGAGGACGACTTCGACCTGGAGTGCATGATGGACACGGAAAAGCTCCAGAAAGAGCGGTTCCACAAGCTGGTGCGGCAGATTCGTCAGGTGTATCCCGACTGTCTGCCCATGGCCTCCGGCGCCTGCACCATCTGCGCCAAGTGCACCTGTCCCGACGAGCCCTGCCGCTGTCCCTCGGAGGCAATCCCCTCCATGGAGGCCTGCGGCCTGTTCGTCAGCGAGGTCTGTGAGAAGTCCGGACTGCCCTATTACTACGGCCCCCAGACCATCACCTATACCAGCTGTATTCTGTTGGACTGAACCGGGAGAAAACAAGGATGAAATTGACGCTGTTTACCCAAGCCGGCACACAGGTCATGGAAGTGGAGGGCGGCCAGACCATTCTGGGCGCCCTCCGCCTGCATGGCGGATTGCCGCTCCACGCCCCCTGCGGCGGGAAGGGAATCTGCCAAAAATGTACGGTCTATCTGCTGGAGAACGGAGAGGAGCGGCCGGTTCTGGCCTGCCGGACTCCAGTCATGGACGGGATGCTCCTCCGTGTGACCACCGAGAGTGACCTCGCGGTGGAGACCGGGGCCGCCGAGGCTCCGGTGTGCGTGCCGGACGCCGGCCTGACCGGTTACGGCATCGCCTGCGACATCGGTACCACCACCGTGGTCTGCCACCTGGTGGACCGCGCCTCCGGCGCCTGCCTTGCCACCCTGGGCGAGGGAAACGCCCAGCGTCCCTACGGCGCCGACGTGATTTCCCGTATCAAAGCCTCCATGGAGGGTCGGCGGGAGACCCTCACCGGCATCATCCGAAGCCAGCTCTCCGGGATGGTCGGAAAGCTCTGCGGCGAGGCCGGCATTTCTCCGGACGCAGTATGCAGTATGGCAGTGGCCGCCAACACCACCATGTGCCATTTGCTGGCCGGGCTGGCTCCGGACAGTCTGGGGGCAGCTCCCTTTACGCCGCTGTCCCGCTTCGGCAGCGTGTACGAGGCAAAGGCGCTGGATCTTCCCTTTGAAGGGGAGGTCTACATCACACCCGCCGTCTCCGGCTATGTGGGAGGCGATATCACCGCCGACCTGCTGGCCACCGGCATGGATCGCGCGGAAAAGCCGGTACTGCTCATCGACGTGGGCACCAACGGCGAGATGGCCCTGGGCTGCGGAGACCACTTTATCTGCTGCTCCACCGCCGCCGGCCCTGCCTTTGAGGGGGCCCAAATCCGCCACGGCATGACCGCCGCCCCCGGCGCGATCTCCCGTGTGGAGTACACGGACGGCGCCTTGAAGCTCGGCGTCATCGGCGGGGGAGAAGCGCAGGGGATCTGCGGTTCCGGCCTGATCGATGCCGTGGCCGTGATGCTCATCCTGGGCGCTCTGGACGAGACCGGCCGGCTGCTGGATGCAGGGGAGGACGAGATTCCCGAGGCAGCCCTGCCCTACCTTTTCCTCCTGGACGATGAGGAACCCGCCTTCCGGCTGACCGACAAAATCTGTGTCACCCAGGCCGACGTACGCAAGCTGCAGTTGGGCAAGGGCGCCATTGCCGCCGGCGAGCGGGTGCTGCTGGACGCCTGCGGTCTGGATTACAAGGAGATCGGAGGCCTGATCCTCTCCGGCGGCTTCGGCAGCTATATCCGCCCCGAGAGCGCCGCCCGCATCGGCCTGATTCCGGAGGAGCTGCTGCCGGTCACCCGGGCCGCAGGCAACACCGCCGCTCTGGGCGCCCGGATGGCGCTGCTGTCTGCCGGAGCACGAGAACGGTTGTCACGGCTTCAGGCGAATATGAACTATCTGGAGCTGTCCGGCCTGCCGGCCTTCAACGCCGCCTATATGGAGTCCATGATGTTTCCCGAAGAGGAATCAGGCAATGGCTTATGAATGTTATACCAACCATATCAAAAGTAACAGGAAATTTTGACGGAGGTAATGAAAATGAGCACTTTGGATGAAATCGGAAACGCTCTGGAAAAGGGCAAGAAGAAGCTGGTCGTGCAGTATGTCCAGCAGGCATTGGACGAGGGCTGCTCTGCCTCAAAAATCCTGACCGAGGGGCTGCTGCCCGGCATGGATCGGGTGGGCGTCAAGTTCCGCGCCAACGAGATCTTTGTTCCCGAGGTTTTGGTGGCCGCCCGAGCCATGAATGCGGGCGCTGCGCTGCTCAAGCCTCTGCTGGCCGAGGAGGGCGCCGTCAGCCGCGGTAAGATGGTATTGGGTACTGTCAAGGGCGATCTGCATGACATCGGCAAAAACCTGGTCAAGATGATGGTGGAAGGCAAGGGTCTGGAGGTCATCGACCTTGGTGTTGATGTGGCTCCCGAGGCCTTTGTTCAGGCTGCCATCGACAACTCCGCCGACATCATCGGCTGCTCCGCTCTGCTGACCACCACCATGCCGGTCATGGGCGATGTGGTGAAGGCGGTTGAGGCCGCCGGCATCCGGGATCAGGTGAAGATCATGGTGGGCGGCGCTCCTGTCACCCAGGAGTTCTGCGACTCCATCGGCGCCGACTTCTATACCGACGATGCCGCCTCTGCCGCCGTCTGCGCTGCGGAGATCGTCTCCGCCTGAGCGCGGAACTTATGGAGGAATTTTATAATGGCTAAGAAAGATACTTACCTCGCCGTACTCAACGGCCAGCCCACCCATCGCTTTGTCCATCCGGAAGACGTCCATATGATCTTCACCCCCGGCGAGCGAAATGAGGGCGGCGTCGATCAGGGTGACGGCAATATTGTCGGCAAGGACTGGTTTGGCTGCACCTGGATCGCGCCGAAGGTATTCAGCCCTCTGGCCGGCGGAACCATCACGCCTGACGGCTGCCCCTGCGATGACATTGAGGATGCCGTCCGCTTTGTGCCCACGCCGGAGCAGGTGCGCGCCTTTGACTGGAAGGGCTGGGCCGAGCAAAGCCTGAAAGGCTTTGACCCGGAGGAGCAGATCCTCTTCTGCCGCAGCATGACGGGCTTTTTTGAACGGATGCACTGCCTGATCGGCTTTGAGGACGCCCTGTGCGCCTTCTATGAGGATCCGGAGAGTGTGGAGGCCCTGTTCCAGGCCATTCTGGAGTACAAGATGGCCGTGGTGGACTGCGTCTGCGAGGTCTGCCACCCCGATGTGTTCTGCTTTGACGACGACTACGGCACCGCCAACTCCACCTTTATGGATCCCAATATGTGGCGGGAATTCTTCCCCAAGTTCTGGCGGCCTCTGGTAGACCATGTCCACTCCAAGGGCATCAAGTTTGAGCTGCACTCCTGCGGCTACGTCACTCCCCTGGTGGGTGATTTCGTGGATCTGAACATGGATATTCTCCAGCCGGTGCAGACCCACAACAACCTGCGGGAAATCAAGGAAAAGTACGGCGACAAGATCATCTTCCGCCTGGCCATTTTTGACAAGCAGATGGCCGCTCTGGGCAAGACAGAGGAGGAGATTCGGGCCGACCTGCGGGAGTGGTACTCCATTCTGGCTGCCGGCGGCAATTTCTTCCCCGATCTCGTGCCCATTGACGATCCCTTCTATGTGATTCAGGGACAGTTCCAGGAAGAGTTTGAGAAAGAGTTCTTCGGACTTGAATAACAAAAAAGCTGCGGCATTGAACTGCACCCCATTTGTTGGACAGTATGATTTACGGTTCGGCAAGTGGGGTGTTCTTCTTTCTGATGCGCGCCAAGAGAAAACGCTGTAATCCCGCAGGATTACAGCGTTTTCCGGCACTCTGAAAGGGGCTCGCCCTTTTGTATTACGAAGCTTCGCCGGAGGCACCGGAGGCTTCGCCGCTTCCGCCGGCATTGCCCATGCCGACAGAGGCCGCCACATTGGGCTCCGTCCACGTGCCCCACTCACCCTCGGTCAGAGGCTGATCGGAGGGCAGCAGTGTGAAGGAACCGTCGCCGTTGTCGATGACCGCACCGTACACCGTGCCGCCGTCGATCTTCAGATAGGTGACAAGGGACATATCCTCAACCTTCCACTCGCCGCCGTTCTCAACGGTCATGTTGATGGCGCTGTAACCATTATAATACGGACGGTTCAGCACATGGCCCAGCAGGAAATACTGCCGCAGAGAGAACTGGGTGAACTGGATGTACGCCGCATCGGCCTCGCGGTTCACGATGTTGAAATCCTCGTCCATCAGGACATAGGCCACGTCATCGCCATAGCCCTCGATGACCTGCATGGCCTCCGCGCTGTAGGGGATGCCATGGATCGTCTCGGACAGGATCACGTCGCCGGTGACGGACGCGCCCTCACCGACGGTCAGGCTCAGCACGTCGCCTGCCTGCGTGTAGTAACCCGTGCCGTTGTAGAAATCGCCCGCGTACTCGCCGTTCGTCAGGGTCATGATAACGGTCTCGCAGGTATCGGTCGCGCCGGTCTCATTGCCGGAAACGGAAGGCACACCGGCGTCCTCATACAGGAACTCATTGAAGGGGTTGAAGCCGCCGACCGTGGAGTCGTCGGTATCCATCATCTGAAGGATGATGCCGTCGCCGGGATTCAGCACGGAGTTATCCACGTTGAAATAAGCGTGGCCGGTGTCACGATACAGGAAGGTGGCAAACGCCGTGTTCACCTCGGTGCCGTCCAGAACGTCCACCCAGACGTCGGAAGCCGCATGGGTCATGAAGCCGAACACGCTGTCAATGACGGTGTTCTTGCCCTGGCCCTTCACGGTGCCCATATCCTCGCCCTGCGCGGAGGTGAGCTTGATCTCGCCCTGGGAGGACTGATAGCTCACGTGGCCCTCACGGGCGATAGCGGCGTAGGTCGTGCCGTGGATGTCGGAGCCATAGACCTTCTCATCGGTGTTGCCGATGATGTATGCGCCGTAGCCGGAGCCGTAGGCGTCTTCCTCAAGGCCGAACAGCGCCCAGCCGGAGTCCATGCCGTAATAGCTCGCGGGGAAGATCTCGAGCTCGGAGTCGATCACATAGATCGAGGGGCTCGTGCAGCCGTCCGTGGAGATGACGCCCCAGCCGCCGGAGGCGAGGTAGCTGTTCTCGATCACCAGCGTGCAGTAGTTATCCAGCACGTTGATGGTGCGAACGCCGCCCTGAATGCCCAGCACCCACGGGGGAGAGAGCATGATGCCGGTGTTCGCGCTGTTGTAATAGCCCTCCCAGGCCTTCTCAAAGGGATTGTTGCCGAAGGCGATCATGGAGCTGTCCTTGACATACGCCGTGCAGTAGTTATCCAGGATGAGACCGGCGCGCACGAAGCCGTAGGTCACGACGTCCAGATCGGTGATATTCACATCGGAGCCGTTCACGGCGGAAATTGCCGCGCCGACGCCGGAGAAGTCGGAGGCATGAGTGCCGTCGTTATCCGACTGGGAGTCCGTGAGCATGAGGGTGCCGGTGATGTTCACGCTCTCGTCCCCGCTGAGGCGGACGGCCGTGAAGCCCGCACCCGTGACCTGCTGGTTCAGGGTGATGTTTTCCACGTCGTCGGTGGCCCAGTTGGAATTGTCCGTGAGCTTGCCGTCCACAATATCATAGCCCAGGTAGATGAAGCCCGTGTCGTCGCGCCGGAACGTATTGTTCGTGGAATACTCCGACGGCTCCATGCTGAGCTCCATATTGATGTTGCCGGAGGTCTGAACCAGTGCCTCGACATCGGGGGGCGAATCCTTGATGATGCCGCCCGGCGGCGTCATGTCGCTCGCCTCACCGGAGGCGGAAGCCTCGCCCGACGCAAACGCGCCGATGGAGAACACCATGCACAGAGCCAACAGAATGCTGAGAATGCGTGCGGTTCTTTTCATTTTTTATCTCCTTTTTGATTTTTTAACCAGCCGGTTCCGTTTGCATGGCCCCGGCCGGCATTCTACGGAAAACAGAGAGGAAACCAAGGCGCGGAACGCCTTTTTATTTACCTCCCGACATGGCCGCGAATGCAGGCCGTCCAGTCGGACGGCCTGCACCAAACTGCGGAGATGCGTTTCTTAATGCAGCGCGTTGTTGCCGAGAAGCGGCTGGAAGCCGCCCCAGGCAAAGGTATCTTCGATATCCGCCCAGGTGTCATAGGGCTGCGGGATGGTGGCGAGAACGGGAACCTTGTAAAGATCCAGACCGACATAGTAGGTGCCGGTGATGGAATAGCCTTCGTTCCCCGCCTGCGGCATATCACCGCTGCCGCTCGGCTCACCGGAGGCGCTATCGACAAGGACGCCGACACCTGCGGGCTGGTTGGTGCCGCCGGTGCCCTGCGTGGCCATGTTCTGCTCATACCAGTTGTAGCCGTAGGTCGTGTAGAAGTGGACAAAGGTACGCAGATGCCAGATACGCCACTCGCCGTCGGACTGCTTGACGAACACCATGGTGTAGTCCTCGCAGGTCCACTGGCACATACTGACCTCCGTGACCGTGCCGAAGCTCTGCCACAGGCCGACCGCCGTCTGGCCGTCCTTCGCGACCTCGATCACCGGGCTCATGAGCATATGGTACCACAGCGTACCGGCTGCGTACCACTCCTCGTCCATGGTGATCTGGCCGGTGGTATCCACCGCCATGGCCTGCGCCTGCGTGCTCTCGCCGTGGCCGGTCAGAGAGGTGCCGCAGTAGAACTCCCAGACGTTGTCATAGCCGTACATGAACTGGGTGTTGTTCGTCCAGCTCATGGTCTCCTTGTACGGATCCTCGGTGACCCAGCAGTTGTCCAGCTCGCCCTGGTGATCCAGCGCGGTGTGATAGAACTCATGCGCGCCGGCGAGGTTCTGGCACTCCTGATAGGCCAGCGTGCGCTCCACGGCGTCCTCCACGGTGAAGGTGCCGGAGTTGCCGGTCACATACCCGTCATCCGCGGCCAGAGCCGTCGTCCCGCCGAGCATCAGAGAGAGGATCATGCACAGCGCAAGGAACATTCCAAATGCTTTCTTCATAGCTTTCTCCTCCTCTCATCAATAGCCGTCACCGTTGGCTTCAACGGTGGCCCAGGTATCGTAGGGATAAGGCATCGGGCAGGATTCCGGGGTCTTGTAGATCGAGAAATTGGTGAAATACTGTCCGCTGATGACTTCATAGTCGCCCTGTACCATGCCGCCGCCACCGGAAGGCTCACCGCTGGGAGGCGTCATATCGCCGTCCGGCGGTGTCATATCGCCGGAGGCCGCACCGCCCGCGTTCGTCAGAGCGGCGCCGGTGGGCAGAAGCGCGGCGTCGACGCCGGCGGGCTCGCTGCTGGAGGAGTTCGTATAAGCCCAGGTGCCGGTGGTATCGACATAGAAGTAGACATAGGTGTGCAGGTGCCAGATGCGCCACTCGCCGGTGGACATCTTGGCGCAGTCAAAGCCGTAGCTCTCGCAGGTCCACTGGGCGCACAGGTCGCCCATGGGGCCGGTGACGGTGCCGAAGCTCTGGAAGCAGGCACGGGCCGTCTGGCCGTCGTCCGCCACCACGATCATCGGGCTCATGAGCATATGATACCAGAACATACCGGTGCCGTACCACTCATCCGACTCTTCAATGATGCCCTGATCGTCGTTGTTCATAGCGGAGCCAAGGCTGTTCGAGATGTTGGAGACAAGGTCCGGAACCATAAAGCCCCAGACATTGTAGGCGCCGACCATTTTCTGGTTGTTGTTCGTCCAGCTCATGGTCTCCATCCAGGGGTCTTCATTGACCCAGATGTCCAGGAACTCTTCCATGTGGTTCAGCGCAGAGTGATAATACTCGTGCTTGCTGATGACGTTCTCGACCTCCACGCGGTCGAGGGCACGCTGTGCGGCCTTCACAATGTCCTCGCTGTACTCGGTCTCATTCGCCGCAAAGGCGCTTGAGCCAAGAAAGGCCATGGAGAAGATCATGCACAGCGCCATGATAAGGCAAAGATGTTTTTTCATGATCGCTTCTCCTTTCAGTTCGTCTTATACGCGGAAAAATCGTAATTATCGTACTCGGCAAACTCCTTGATGATCCGGTTATCATCCAGTTTTGTCGCGCCCCAGGCGAAGGTATCCTTGATGTCGTCCCAGGTGTCATAGGGCTCGGGAATGGTCATCTGAACGGGGACACAGTACAGGCTGTAGGCCTCATAGTAATCGCCCATGACGCCCCAGTCGCCCATAGGCGGCATACTGTCCGCGTCGGGCGCGAAGCCGTCGCCGGAGGCCGGGCCGACGCCCATGGGAGGTTCGCCGGAAGCACCGCCGCCACCGCCGAGCTGCGTGTTCGACTCATACCACTGCTCGCCGACCTGGCTGTAGAAGTGGACAAAGGTACGCAGATGCCAGATGCGCCAATCGCCGCCGGACTGACGGGCAAAGACCATCGAATAGTCCTCGCACTGCCACTCCACGTTGAAGCCGGTGCTCTCCGGGGAGCCGGAGGTGCCCCAGCTCTGCCAGATGCCCACGGCGGTCTGTCCGTCGCGCGCCACCTCGATGACCGGGGTCATGAGCATATGGTAGGCGAACATACCGGTGTAGTACCAGTCCTCGGAGTTTTCGATCCGTCCCTGGGTGTCGTTGGCCATGGCTTTCTCGAGCATGACCTCCGCGCCGCCCTCGGAATCCGTTACATAGAAGCCCCAGAGGTTATCCCAGCCCTCCATGTACTGTTGGTTGTTCGTCCACGACGCAGTTTTCTGGAACTCTTTGTCGTAAACCCACACGTTCTCCAGTTCTTCACGGTGGGCCTTGGCGCTGTGGTAGAACTCGTGCATACCCGCAAGGTTCTGACAATCCTCGTAGGCCATCACGCGATCCACGGCTTCTTCCACCGTAAACGTACCGGAGCCGCCGACAATTACTTTGTCGTCAGCCGCGAACGCAGATACACTTGTGCAGACCGCCAGCGACAGGGCAAGGCAGAGCGCCAGCAGCATACCAATGCATCGTTTCATTGTTTTCCTCCTTCTCGCAAAAAATTGATTTATTCATACCGCGGCACAACCGGATGCCGCGGCGGAATACGGAGAAAATCTGTCCGCGTCAGCGGCCAGCAGGAACCGATCCGTCAATCGCCCCCAAAACCGCCCCGGATATAAGGAACAAAAATCAAAAAGATTTTTATCCGGGGCGGCAGAGGCATGGCAGGTTTATTCGAGCGCCTGATAGGAGAGCGTGGCAAGCGCCTGCTCATAGGCCTCGCTGTTTTCTTTCAAAAAGGTGACCGTCACGTCGTCCATACTCCAGACGAGGGCATTCCCGTCGTCCTCCAGACGGAATTCCTCGATCTCCCCGTTCACGGTCAGCAGCAGCGCGGTCTTATCCCCGCTCCGCTTCCACGTGATGCGCTGGGTCTCCCCGTCGGCGGTCATGTACCCGGAGCCGCCGCTTCGCAGGTCGAGATACAGCTCGCTGCCCGCGTTGTCCAGATCGCCCGCGGTCATGACGGCGTAGGAGGTGTCCACATAGGCGCAGCGCCACACGCCGGGGTAGCTTTGTCCGCAGCCGGCCAGCGTCAGCATCAGACACAGGGCCGCCGCAAAAAGAAGCAGTCTCTTTCTCATACCGCTCACCCCACGGTGCTGAAGATATCCAACGGGATATTGGCTCCCGCCGTGGCGTTGATGTCGATGATCTCGTCATAGACGGCGTAGTTCGTGATGGCGAGGATGTAATTTCCCGCGTCATCCGTGCCCAGCCAGGCCTCGGTGGCGTTGCCCGGGATGGTGAACGGCCTATCCGAGTCGATGCCGTCGATCGTGGATGCGGACAGCCCCTCGGAATGGGCATAGGTCGTGTAAAGCGCCCGCCACAGATAGGCGAAGGCGTCGTCGGTGTTGTTGTAATGCGGGTTCAGGATACACCAGACAACGGCGCTCACGAGGAACATCACCTGCTGATCCATCTCGGTATCGGCCGCGGAGAGAACGAAGGAGATCACATAGTCCTGCGAATTTTCCACGTCCTTGGCGGCGTCGAAGGGTTCCTCCTCTTCCTCCTCCGGCTCCTCCTCTTCGGGCTCCTCGTAGGTCTCGCCGTTTTGGGCGGCCTCCTTCTTTTTGGCGTATTCCTCGACCTCGGCCTGATAGTCCGCCCATGCCGCGTCGATGTCCGCCTGCAGCGCCTCGTCATCGCGGGCCACGGTAAGCAGCCGCACGCCGCCGAGGTTGGAATAGTTGAAATAGAAATACCCGTTGCTGCCGGGATAACGGGTCAGCTCCAGATCGTGCAGAGCCAGCACCTGCCTGAGAATGGAATAGAACTCCGCCTCGGTGAGGAAGTTCCCCTCGGAATAGTCGATGGCGTCGAAAATTTCCATCTCCGCCAGCGTTGTCTCGGACAGCGGCTCCGGCGTTTCCTCCGGCTCCTCGGGCGCGGCGGTCTCTTCGACGGCCGGCACCTCCGTTTCCGCCGCATCTATGGTCGGTTCCTCCGCCTCCGTCACGCCGCAGGCACACAGGCCGCAGAGCATAGCGGAGATCAGGAGAAAGCAAATAAGCGATTTCACACGTTTCATGATTTTTGTTCCTTTCTTGCTGTGGGAAGCTTTCGGAAAGAGGACTCTCACTGAGCCGTATCGAAAGGTTGCCGGGATGATAGCATGGAGGGGCCGTTGGTGAACAACGGCCCCTCGCTCGGTTCAAAAGGCCGAATCAGAATTCAGCGATAGGGATACAGATTACTGCATATCAAGGACGGCCTGATGATCGGCGTTCTTGCCAAGATGCGGCGTGCCGCCCCAGGCGAAGGTGTCCTCGATGTCAGACCAAGTCTCATAGGGCTCGGGGATGGTAGCCATAACGGGAACATCGTACAGGGAGTAGCCGACATAGTAGATGTCGTTCACAGCGTAACTGGCCTGGCCGGCAGGATCGCCGCTCGGGCCGCCGGAGGCGCCGCCCGCCATGGCGTCATAACCCTCGACCTCGGGCTTGGAGGCGCTGGCCTGGTTCTGGTTGTACCAGATGTCGTCGCAGTTGGTGTAGAAGTGGACGAAGGTACGCAGGTGCCAGATCTTCCAGGCGCCGTCAGACTGCTTGGCAAACACCATGGTGTAGTCCTCCATGGTCCAGGTAGCGCTCATGCCGCCGCCGGCCGCCTGGGTGACGGTGCCGAAGCTCTGCCACAGGCCGCACGCGGTCTGGCCGTCACCGGCAACCTCGATCACGGGGCTCATCAGCATATGGTACCACAGCATACCGGTGCCATACCAATCCTCGGTGGCCTGAATGGTGCCGGTATCGTCCAGAGCCATCGCGCCGGACAGCCAGTTGATGACTTCCTCTTCCACGCCGCAGTAGAAGCCGTAGACGTTCTCCTTGCCGAACATGAACTGGGAGTTGTTGGTCCAGCTCATGGTGTCGGTCCAGGGCTCCTCGGTGACCCAGATGTTCTCCAGCTCAGCGCGGTGCTCGAGAGCCGTGTGATAGGCCTCGTGCTTACCGGCGAGGTTGGAGCACTCCTGCCAGGCGATAGCGCGCTCAACAGCTTCCTTCGTCGTGAAGGTACCGGAACCGGTGACGATCTCGTCCTCCGCCGCAAAAGCGGAAACGCTGGTGCAGACTGCCAGAGCGAAGATCATGCACAGGGCAAGCAGCATACTCAGGGTTTTCTTCATCGTTTTTTCTCCTTTTGATAATTTTCTATTTCGTCCGCGCTGTGAACCGTCCGGCGCGGAAAAAATACGTCTTTATGCCGTCAGATACACATAGTTCAGTGCATTGGGACGTTCCGTGATCTCGGTGCCGGCGCGCAGCTCCTCATACCAGAGATTCCACGCCTCCGTACGCAGGCCCTTCTGGGCCAGGAACTGCCACGCGGGCATTCCCTCGCCCACCCAGTAGAGCAGGTAATCGCCGGTGGACGCTTCGATATACGCCGTTTCGCCGGGCTCCCGTCCGTCCGCGAAAATCCAGTTCAGAACCTGGGTCTCCACCCCGGAATCGTCCTTCACGGCGTTTTCATACAGGCCGCCCTCGGAGGCAAGATAGGCGGAATACTCCCGCGCCAGCTCGGCAAAGCTCTCCTCCGTCTGATCGCCCTGCACATACAGCGTTGAGATATACTGCAGCTGCGTCATGGCATTCGTCCTGCTCTCCTCGGAATAGTCGTAATACCCGCTGGCGGAATCATACGCATACCCGGAAAACGGGAAATAGATCATCCGGAAATTCACGGTAGAGTAGTCGTATTCGTCCCCGGCGTCGGGATAGTTCTCCGCGAACCACGCGGTCATATCCTCGTCGGTGCAGGTGATGCTCGAATAGCTGTCGCCGGAAAAGGTATTCGTGAGCTTCGTCAGAAGCAGGTATTCCCGGTAGCTTTTCAGCGTCGCTCCCTTGCCGTAATGGCTTTGCAGGAAGTTGTTCACGATCGTATAGCCATTCGCCCTGGCGGCGTTTCGTATGGCCTCGATCTCCTGATCCACGGCCGCCACGTCGTCCTCGGAAAGCTCGAAGCCGGCTTCCTGCGCCGCGAGATACACGACACTGGAGCGCTTGGCATTCTCCACCGCCGTGTCGTAGAAGAAATCCGCCCAGGAGTAGTCCTTGGAATACTCCTGCTCCGCCAGCGATACGTTGGCTTTGATGCTGCCCTGCGCCTCCAGCATCTCGCCGTAGGCGTTCTGGAAGCTGTCATAGCAGTCGCGATAGAAATAATTGAAGGTGACGGCGTTCATCTGGTAGTCATCCGCTGTCAGCACGGTGACCGCCGGAAGATACCAGCCGTTTGAGTAGGTGAACAGGGCCAGAAGGCCCAGAGCAAATACCGCGACCAGAACGATATTGATGATGTTTGTGCGGCGGTCCCTGGCCGCCCTGCTCCTTGCTTTTCCGTCTGCCGCACCTTTCCTTGTGGCTTTTTTCGCACTCATGGGGGCGCCTCCCTCGCGCTATGCGCGATATAACAATAATTGAATTGTCACAAAAGAAACACTTTTGTGGTTTTAGAAAGGATTTTTAAGTCCTTACTCTTAAAAATCCTTAATTTACTGAAATCATACCATTTTACCGCGCCTGTATCAATCCTTTTTGGTCACTTAACTGATATAGATTATTTAATGAACAATTCAAAATTTGTTATTTATGAAAAAGCGATAAAAAAGAGCTTGAACCTTTGTTCAAGCTAATGCCATGCCGTTTTCACAAAAAAAGAGCGGCGCCAGAGCGGAGCGCTCTGGCGCCTATGGAGGTTCGTCTCTGTCATTCGGCGAAAGGAAAGAAACCGCATGAAAAACACATTAGAGAAACACATGTAAGCATCAGATGAGAAAGGTGGATATGGTGCCGGCGCATCCCTTCCGCCGCGAGCGGCAAAGGGAATGCAGACAGAGACGTGTGCTGACAGATCAGTGCAGATAAGTAGCTGCGTCAAAGCCCTGGCGAACGGCGTCATAGACCTTGCCGGGCTTTTTGGCGTCGCCGATGATGATGAGCTCATACTCCCCGGAGCGCAGCGCCTCCGCTTCGGCGGCCTTGGGCTTCAGGCCGGCGGCCATCAGGACATTGTCGGCGGGGAAGAACACATCCTTGCCGTCCTTATCCTTCGCGACCACGCCGTCGGGACGGATCTCCGCCACGGTGAGATTGCAGCAGAGCTTCACCTTCTCCTCGATATGGGGCATGATGAACCGGCGATAATCCGCCGTCGCATCCACAAACACGTCGGAGCGCATCTCGATGATGCTGACATCCTTCCCCATGCTGCCGAGCTGGAGGCCGACCTCGCAGCCGATGGAGCCGCCGCCGATGACGACGATCTTCTCGCCGAGGGTCACATCGTCGTTGAAGCAGTCCACGGCGAAGCAGACATTGGCCCCGTCTTTGCCGGGGATGGGCGGCGCAAACGGCTCGCTGCCCACGGCGGCGATGACGTAATCGGGCTTCTCCGCCTCGAGGTATTCTCTGGTGACGGTGGTGTTCATCCGAACCTCCACGCCATTCAGCTCACACTCGTAGGCCAGTGTGTCCACATAGTTCACCATGTCTTTCTTGAAATACAGGTGCTTCTCCATGCGGAGCCAGCCGCCCAATTCGGAGCCCTTTTCGCAGAGGATGACCTCATGGCCGCGTTTCCGGGCAGTGATCGCCGCCTCCATGCCGCCGGGGCCGCCGCCCACGACGACGACCTTCTTCGGCTCCACCGCGGGCACGCCGCAGCGGAACAGTGCTTCGCGTCCGGCATAGGGGTTGATGGCGCAGCGCAGGAGCCGGCCGCGGTCATGGTACTGGGCGTTGTTGCAGATAAAGCAGCGCAGGCACTGATGGATTTCCTTCACCCGGCCCGTGCGGGCCTTATCGGGAAGCTGGGGATCCGCGAGGATGCTGCGGCCCAGAATAAAGCTGTCGCAGCGGCCTTCCTCCAGAAACCGTTCCATGAGATACGGGTCGGTGTAGCCGCCCACGCTGGAGACCGGGCACTTGGTCACAACCTTCTTCACGGCCGCGGAGAACTCGGAGTTGATGCCCCGCTCCTCAAACACGGAGATCGCCATGCGCTTGCCCCAGGGCTGACCGGCGGAGATGTTCATGATGTCCACATAGTCCTGAGCCTTGGAGCAGACATACACGCAATCCTCGATGGTGGAGCCGCCCTCCACAAATTCATCGCCGGAGATACGCATATCAATATTGATGGTCTTGCCCACGCGCTCCCGCACCGCCTGAATGATCTCCAGCGGATAGCGGGCGCGGTTTTCAATGCTGCCGCCGTATTCGTCCGTGCGGTGGTTCCACTTCGGAGAGATGAACTGATGCAGCAGCCAGCCGTGGCCGAGATGGATCATGACCATATCAAAGCCGCAGTCACGGCAGATCTCAGCCGCCCGGCAGAAGGCCTCCTTGACCTCGTCCATATCCTCCCGGGTCATCTCCCGGATGCTGTCGCCCCACTCGTCGGTGAACGCGCTCGGGCCCATGGACTGAACGCCGTTGTTGTACGCCGGGTCGGCGACCGAGCCGCCGTGGCTGATCTCAATGTCGATCAGCGCGCCGCGGGCATGGACGATGTCCGCCATCTTCTGCAGATAGTAGGGCACCGCGGGGTTGTCGAAGCGGATCTGCTGCTCATGGGTCATGCCGTTTTTGGTGCCTACGATACTCTCGCCCAGCGTGACGACAGCCGCGCCGCCGGCGGCAAGACTTTCATAATACGCAAACGCCGCGTCCGTATATCCGCCCTTGGCGTCCAGCTCAACGATGGACATAGGGCCGGTCTGGATGCGGTTTTTCATCGTGGCCGTTCCCACCTTCAGCGGCGAGAACAGCATCGGGAAATCTCGGGACATGAAAATGCTCCTTTCGCAGTCGTTGTTGCTTTGGATTTAGCATACGACAGAAAAGGAGCGAATTGCAATAGTAAATTTCAATTTTTATCGCACAAATATCGAATCAATACATCAATATTCGCTATTTGTCAAACAATCGACTGTGCTGTATAATCGGAGTCGGAAAGCAAAAATTCCTCCGCAAGCCCCACAGAATTAAAGAGTTCCATCGCACTTTTGAACTGCAGAACAAACGCCAGAAACGCCTTGGCGTCCTCGGATAAAATTCGATTTTTGTGATACGACAAATGGGCGTGCCGGACGCAGAACGTGTCCACCAGAGGGATTGTTTTTATGCTCTCCTCCGCCGTTCCCGGTTCCTCCAGCGTCTCGTTCATGTACTGGGCGCTCTGCGGGATCAGCGCCGCCGCCCCGTGGAATCGTACCATGGTGACGAGCGACTGCGTCTCGCAGGCCTCGAAGATCACATTGGGACGGAACCCCGCCAGAAAACACATACCGTCCGACCACCGCCGGAAGCTGTAATCCGGGGCGAAGGAGACAAACGGCGTCTCCGACAGCTCACTGAGGCTGAGCTGTTTTCGTTCCGCCAGCGGATGATCCGCCCGGAGCTGCACGAGCACCGGCTCGGTCAGAACATGAATGGTGGTGATCTCCGGGGACTTGATGGGCTCATAGGAAAGACAGAAGTCCACTTTTTCCGTCAGCAGCTTTTTTTCCGCTGTTTTGGTGTTGTCCATCGCCTGACGGAAGCGGACATTGGGCTTCATTTTCAGATAGATGCGCTCCAGCGTCGTGGCAAAATCCGGCATTTCCACCGAGAGCAGGATGGTATCCGGCTCCTTTTTCTCCGCGATCAGCATCTGCTTTTGGGCAAAGTCCAGCTCTGCGATGGCCGGCGTGATCATTTCCACGAACAGGGAGCCGTTCGACGTGAGCTGTATGCCCCGGCCCTTCTTTTCAAACAGGGCAACCCCCAGCTCCTTCTCCAGTCGGGAGATCGCCATGCTGACGGCGGACTGGGAGACGTGGAGCATCTCGGCAGCCTGGACGATCTGGCCGCAGTTCACAGCCGTCAGGAAATATTTTAGTTGTGTAAGCTCCATGGAAAGTCACTCTCCTTTGGGGCAAGTATAGCAAAAAAGTGCATCATCCCGCAAGGGCAATTTATAGAAACGGAAAGGAGAGGATGCTGCATGGGTATATTCCTCGCAGCGGTGATCATTCTGTTCTTCGGAATCACTCTGACCGCCGTCATCATCATGGATAAACGGGCAGCGCCCCCGAAAGAGGAACGCGGGAGCGTCCCGAAAAAAGAACATGGAGGCTTTATGAAGAAAACAGTCAAGGTGATCAAAAAGATCACGGAGGTGTTCAACTTCATTGCCATCGCGGCCCTGGCGGCTATGCTGCTGCTAGTGTGCGCGAATGTGGTGATGCGGTACATCTTCAAGAATCCGATCCCCGGCACCTATGAGCTGACGCAGGCGCTGATGATCTGCCTGACCCCCTGCATCGCCGTGAACATCATGGCAAAGCAGTGCGTTTGGGTGGACGTGTTCACCGCCAAGTTCAGCCGCATAGGACAGCTCATCGTGGATATAATCACCCTGCCCATCTCCGTCGTGATCGTCGGCATCATGGCATGGCAGGGCTTCAACATGATCCTGACGAGCTACGCAAAGGGAACCTACAGCGCGATCATGAACTTCCGCCTGATGGAGTGGCCGTTCCGCATCGTGTACTTCATCGCCATGGCGATGGCGGCCCTGGCCGCGCTGGCATTCACCATCGAGCGTTTCACGCTCTACAAGGACGGCGGTATGCCCAAGGACAAGACCGAGACCGACCGCGCCATTGAGGCGGTGGGCGATCTGTCCGCCCCGATGAACATGGAGGTCGCCGGACGCCGGGTGAGCGGCTGCGGTCAGATCCCCAGACCCAAACAGATCGTCGAAGAAAATTCCGAGGAAGGAGACAGCGAGCATGAGTAAAGAAATGATCGGCCTGATCGGCTGTCTTATCCTTATCACCCTGATCCTGATGCGCTACTGGATCGGCGCCGCCATGGCGCTCGTCGGCTTTGTCGGCATCTGGGTCATCGCCGGCTGGCCGGCGGCCTGCTCCGCGATCGCCACCGCGCCGTATACAAACCTGAGCGTTTATGTCGTTTCCGCGATCCCGATGTTCGCCCTGATGGGCATGGTCATATCCGAAACGAATATCGGACGGGATCTGTACCGATGCCTGTATCGCTTCGCCGGACACCGCCGGGGCGGCATGGCGACTTCCACGGTCGTGGCCTCCGGCATCCTGGGCGCTATCACCGGCGCGGAGGACGTGGCCGCCGTCATCATGACGAAAATCGCCCTGCCGCAGATGCGCGAGCTGGGCTATGACGATGAGCTCTCCACGGCCTCCATCGCCGCGGGCTCGCCTCTCGCCATCATCATTCCCCCCAGTATGTCGTTCATCCTGTACGCCATGCTGACGCAGTCCAGCGCCGCCAAGCTCTTCATCGGCGGCATCATCCCCGGCATCATCCTCATCATCGCCTTTGCCTTCTCCATCCGGTGCGTCTGTATGCGCCGCCCGGAACTGGGCCCCGCAGGGCCGAAGTTCTCCTGGAAAGAGCGCGGCCAGAGCCTTATAGGCGTCATCCCCATCCTGATCCTCTTCCTGCTGGTGCTCGGCAGCATCTACGCCGGCGTCTGCACCACCACGGAAGCGGGCGCCGTGGGCGCGCTCGGCGCGATCATCATCGCGCTCGTCACCCGGCAGATGGACTTCAAGCACCTGTACCACGTCATGAAGGAAGCCGTCAAAACCGTAGGCATCATTCTGTTCCTCATCGCCGGAACCTACGTTTTCATTCGCTTCCTGAACACCAGCCGCCTGCCGCAGGCTCTGACCGAGTGGGTTGTGGCGACCTTCTCCTCGAAAGCCCTGCTGCTTCTTATGGTGGGCGTCCTTTACATCATCCTCGGCATGGTCGTGCCCCAGATGTGCATCATCATGCTGACCATCCCCCTGCTGTGGCCGGCCATGCAGGCCATGGGCTTTGACTGTCTCTGGTTCGGCGTGTTCGTCACCATGATGCAGGCTCTCGGCGGCGTAACGCCCCCCATCGGCATCATCGCCTACATGGTATCCGGCATGGGCGGCGTATCGGCGGGCAAGACCTTCCGGGGCCTGATCCCGTTCATCATCGCCTATGTTCTGGTGATCGCCCTCGTCTGTGTGTTCCCCAGCCTCTGCACCTGGCTCCCGGGCCTTATGCAGGGATAACACAAACATAAAAAAATTTTTTTAGGAGGATCATTCCATGAAAAAGCTATTGGCCCTTGTTCTTGCGCTCTGCATGGCATTGGCGCTCTGCGCCTGCGGCGGAGGCAGTTCGACGGACGCTCCCGCTGCTGCCGATGACGGCGGCGCTGCCGCTGCTCCCGCTGCCGCCGATGACGGCAAGACCTACCGCGTGACCATTCAGTTCAGCTTCCCCGAGGAATCCGGCGACGGCGCCAAGAAGGTCATGTCTGAGATCGAGGAAGAGTCCGGCGGCCGCATCCAGTTCGAGCCGTATTGGAGCTACTCCTTTGTTGACGCCGGCGACGTGATCGACGCGCTCGAGACAAACCAGCTTGACATCGCCGGCTTCATGCCCAGCGAACACCCGGCGGAAATGCCCCTCAACGGCGCCATGATGTCCCTGCCCCTCATGAACTTCCCCAGCTGGTCGGCTTCCTCGCAGATCTGGCTGTCCATGCTCTACCAGAGCGAGGACATGATGAAGGAATTCACCGATAACGGCATGGTGTTCTACGCCGGCTATATGTGCCCGGGCTATCAGTTCTACTCCACCAAGGAAATCACCGACACCACTCCCTCCGCCTTCAGCGGCCTGACAGTCATGTGCGACCAGGCTCAGATGGCGAGCTTCATCAACCAGAATCAGGGCGGCGCCATCAGCGCCTTCCCGCCCGACTATCTGTCGAACCTCCAGAACGGCGTTGCGGACGCTCTGGTTCAGCACGTCAACTGCGCTTATGTCTTCGGCTGCTTTGACTATGTCAAGAGCGCCGTGTTCTTCGGCGAGGGCGGCTTCTACAACCTGCCGCTGGCCTATGCCTTCTCCGAGAGCTTCTGGAACAGCCTGCCCTCCGACCTGCAGGACATCTTCGCGGCTCACGCGGCTGAGTTCTGCTATGAGAGCCAGATGGCCGACGAGGGCCTGTACTACAACGTAGCCTATCCCACCCTGGAGGAAAAGGCGAACATCACCGTCCTGAACGACGAAGAGATCGCCGCATGGCAGCAGGCTGTTACCCCCATCGTGGAGTCTGCGCTGGCGGATATCGCCAACGACAGCCCGAACGCCAATGCCACCTATCTCCAGCTCAAGGATATGATCGCAAGCTACGACGAGGCGACCTTTGACATCGGCACGAACAACTTCGGCCTGCACGCCGACTGGGCCACCACCGCCACCGACACGGCTGCGGCCGACCCCGTCGCCGTCGTTGACGCCGCTTCCGGCGAGCCCTCCGGCGAAGCCTCCGGTGAGGCCTCCGGCGAAGCTTCCGGCGAGCCTTCGTAAGATTCTAATTCAGGATCATCGCCCTCATCCCGGTGATGAGGGCGATGAGTTAGGAGAACCCCATGAGCAGATTGATAAACTATTACGGCGAATATGATAAGCCTGTTCCGGAGCATATCGGCGGACAGCCGAAGATCCTTTCGTGTGACATCGTCGTCATCGGCGGCGGCGGCGCGGGTCTGTCCGCGGCGGCACGGGCCGCCGAGCAGGGCGCAAAGGTCGTCCTTCTCGAGAAAATGACGGAACTCGGCGGCAATACCCGCATGGCCGGCGGCCTTCTCTGCACCAATTCCAAAATCTTGCAGGAGGCCGGCGTGCCCGATATGACCGAGGAGCACATTGACCTCTACCGCCGCACCCAGAAATATCAGCTCAATCCGGCAATCTATGAGCGCTTCATCCGCAATACCGGAACATTTTACGACTGGCTGGCCTCCAAGGGTCTGGACACGGAGAACCGAAAGATCATTATGGATCGCGTCGTGATGATCCGCGACCGAAGCGTCTGGGAGCCGCTGTATAATCCCGCCTACGGCCCGGGCCTCATGGGCAGCGCCGTCACCGATCTTCTCTCGAAGCTGGTGGAGGAATCCGAAAATGTGACGGTTCTCCTCTCGACCGAGGCTACCGCCGTCGAAACCGACGAATACGGCTTTGTCACCGGCGTGGCGGCCGTCGGCGGCGGATATGACTATGAGATCCTCACGAACAATGTCATCCTCGCCAGCGGCGGTTTCGGCTGCAACGACGAAATGCTGAAGGAATATTTCCCGCAGTACTTCTCCAGCAACAACTACTTTTCCCATTACTGCCTGAAGCACTGCACCGGCGACGGCATTCGGATGGCGGAAGCCGTCGGCGCCGAGACCGGCAAAAATATGAGCATCGGCCTGGAGGCCATGGCGCATATCCCCGGCGCGTATATCCTGCAGCGCATCATCGCCGAGCCCTGCGGCATCATCGTATCCGGGAACGGCAAGCGCTTCATGCCGGAGGACGACATGGAAAACGGCGAGTTTGCCATGGACGAGCAGCCGGATGGTCTGGGCTGGTATCTCTTCAGCGAGAGCGTGAAGCAAAAGATGTACGACCTCGCCATCGAGCACGCCCGTTACGGCGACTGGATGCCCGAGATCGACCAGCTCTATAAGGACATCGACGAGGAGCTGAAGAGCGGTCTTGTCGTCAAGGGCGACACCATCGACGACCTTGCGGACGGGATCGGCGCTCCGGCGGAGATCCTGCGTCAGACGCTGGAGAATTACGAGGGCTTCTGCGCCGCCGGGGAGGACAAAGAATTCCGTAAAGACCCTCAGTATCTCATGAGCATGGGTCTGGAAGGCCCCTGGTACGCGGTGAAGCTGATCCGCAAGTTCGACGTCACCATGGGCGGCGTCACCATCGACGCGAAAAACCGCGCCCTGCGCCATGATGGAAGCATCATCCCCGGCCTGTATGTCTGCGGTGACGTAGCCTCCGGCTGGATGGGTTCCGATTACGGCCCGCTGTTTTCCTCTTTCGCCTGGGCTGTCAACTCCGGCTTCCTGACGGCGGATGAAATTTGTGCCTCCCTGAACCGCCGGGAATCCACAGCGCCCGCAACACCCCCCACGTTCGCGGTCGAAGCGGAATCCACGCCTGCGTCCAGGAAGAAACGTTTTGGCATATTCTCAAAAGTATAAGATCAAAAAACGCTGCAATCCGGAAGGATTACAGCGTTTTTTTGCGGGTGTTCCCCGCGGCATAAAACAGCACGGCGCCTTTCCGCGCCGTGCTTTCGTATGTGGTTGTGCTTGATGTTCATTTCCGTTGAAGGTTCAATAATATCCCCCCAAATGTCGCCGTCAGAAAAAAAGGGAAAAAGGCTCCGCGCAGAGTATAAGACGTTTAAGAAGCATTTCAACAAAGAGTAAATATCATGCGCGGAGCTGCCCGCTTATCCGGCGATCCCGGCGCGGAGGAAGTGACGGAAAGAACGATGACAACCGAACAGGATACCGGAAAAGGACTTCGTCTATTGAAAAAAGGGAGAAAAGGGATTCTCCATATCCTATTCAGCCGCGCAGGCGTCATGATCCTGCTGCTCGCTCTGCAGGTGGCGGCTGTCGCGGGAAGCATTTACTGGCTTATCGGGTTTTACCCGCATATTCTCGTCTGCGTTCTGCTCTTCCTCGTCGTGATGGTATTGTATTTGCTGAACAGCGAGATTGACCCGACGGCAAAAATCACATGGCTTGTCGTGATTATGCTGCTCCCGGTGTTCGGCGCGGCGTTGTTTTGGTATACGCAAAGCAATATCGGTTACCGGGCCTTGAAAAAGAGCTCCCGCCAGCTGATGGCCCAAACAGCGGATTCCATCCGGCAGGAGCCGCAGAGCATGATGCGCCTGGCCGAAGACAACCCGGGCGTATTCTCTCTTGCCAGATATCTCAGCCGATGCGGCTGTTTTCCTGTATACGATAAGACCTCTGTAACCTACTTTCCCTCGGGAGAGGAGAAATGGCATGAAATGCTGCGGCAGCTGCGGCAGGCCGAGCGTTTTATCTTCCTGGAGTATTTCATCATTGACGAAGGGATCATGTGGGGCGAAGTTCTGGAGATCCTCTCGGAAAAAGCCGCGCAGGGCGTGGAAATTCGCGTTATGTATGACGGAACCTGTGAATTCTCCACGCTGCCCCACAACTATCCGAAGCGTCTGAACGCTCTCGGTATCCAGTGCAAGACGTTTGCGCCCGTAACGCCGTTTGTCTCCACCCACTATAACTACCGGGATCACCGAAAAATACTGGTGATTGACGGCCGGGCCGCCTTCACCGGCGGCGTCAACCTGGCCGATGAGTACATAAACAAAACGGTGAAGTACGGGCATTGGAAAGACACCGCCGTCATGCTTCAGGGAGAGGCCGTCAAGAGCTTTACGCTGATGTTTTTACAGATGTGGAATATCGGCGAGAAAACGCCCGAATTTGACTCCTATCTTGCCGCACCCGCCTGCCCGCAGCCGGACGCACGAGGATATGTCATCCCCTACGGAGACTGCCCGGTCGATCAAGACAAAGTTGGTGAGCGGGTCTACATGGATATTTTGAACCGCGCTCAGCGCTATGTCCATATCATGTCGCCGTATTTGATTTTGGACGGCGAGATGGAAACCGCCTTAAAGTTTGCCGCAGAAAGAGGCGTGGAGGTCTCCTTAATACTGCCCGGAATACCGGACAAACCCGCGCCCTATGCTCTGGCCAAAACCCATTACAGATCCTTGTTGGATTCGGGCATCAAAATCTACGAATACGTCCCCGGTTTCGTCCATGCCAAAGTCTTTGTCAGCGATGACCGGGAGGCCGTGGTCGGCACCATCAATCTGGATTATCGCAGCCTGTATCACCATTTCGAGTGCGCGGCCTATCTCCTGGATGTGGACTGCATCCCCCAGATCGAGCAGGATTTTGAAAACACGCTCACGGAGTGCCGGCAAGTTTCTTATGAGAGCATTCGTCACGAAAAATGGACACGGAAGCTGACCGGCAGACTGCTGAAAGCGATCGCACCTCTCCTGTAGGCAAAGAAGGCTTAAACTATGAGACAAAAAGTGAAAGAAGCGTTCTCTCTTCACCATGATACCGCCGATTATACGGAAATAAAGGAACGCATTATCAGCGGCGGACAGGTGACGGGCACCAATCTGTGCATTCTGATGATGGCGATTCTGATCGCTTCCGTCGGCCTGAATATGAACTCCACCGCCGTGATTATCGGCGCCATGCTGATCTCACCCCTGATGGGCAGCATTCAGGCGATGGGGTATGGCGTGGCCGCCAGTGATGCCGCACCGATCCCTTCTGGCGGTTTCCTCCGCTCCACCGCCTCCGAATGGTTTTCTTTTTTCGCCGGCTATGTTACAATATCACTGAATTCCGAAAAAGGAGGAACCTGACCGATGCGTAAATATCTTGCTCTGGTGCTGGCATTGGCTCTGTGCCTCGGTCTCTCCGGCGGTGCATACGCTGCCTCCGTGGAAACAACTGTCGCTGCACCGAAAGAGGATGTGGTCATCCTCTACACCAACGATGTGCATACCTATCTCGACAAGCCCCTGAGCTATGATGTCGTTGCCGGTATCAAAGCCGAGCTGGAGAATACCTATGGCTCGGGCAATGTCCTGTTGGCCGATGCCGGTGACCATGTGCAGGGCACCGCCTACGGCTCCATGGACCAGGGCGACACCATCATCGCACTGATGAATGCCGCCGGATACGATATTGCCACACTGGGCAACCATGAATTCGATTACGGCATGGAAAAGGCACTGGCCAATGTGGAAGCCGCCGCCTTCCCCTACATATCCTGCAACTTCTACCATGAAAAGGACGGTGTCCAGGGCGATTCCGTACTGGAGGCGACACACATCTTTGAAACCAGCGGCGGCCTGACCGTCGCGTTCGTGGGCATCACCACCCCCGAAACCTTCACCAAGTCCACCCCTGCTTACTTCCAGGACGCAGATGGCAGCTACATCTACGGTATCTCCGGCGGTGAAGACGGCTCCGCCCTGGCCGCCGATGTTCAGCGTGCCATTGACAGCGTGAAAGCGGACGCGGACGTTGTGATCGCGCTGGGCCATCTGGGTGTCGATCCCGCTTCCCGGCCCTGGACCAGTGAAGAAACCATCGCCATGGTTTCCGGGCTGGATGCGTTCATCGACGGTCATTCCCACTCCACCGTTGTCGGCAAGGAGGTGGCCGACAAGGACGGCCATTCCGTTCTGCTGACCCAGACCGGCGAATACTTCGGGAGCATCGGCATGATGGTCATCGACGGCGAAACCGGTGCGATCACCACCGACCTGATCGGCTATACCGAGCTGACGGAGGTGGTCAGGGACGAAAACGGCGAAGTCATGAAGGACGACAATGGCAATGATGTCACCGAGGTGGTTGGCTATGAACTGGTTTCTTCGCTTTACACCGGTGACGCATGGCCTGTGGATGCGGAGACCGCTGCCATCAAGAATACATGGATGGCCGATGTTGACAGCCAACTCGGCGCCAAAATCGGCGAAACCTCTCTGACGCTGGGCAACTATGATGCCGACGGGAATCGTCTGGTTCGTTCCCAGGAGACCAACACCGGCGACTTCTGCGCCGATGCCCTGTATTATCTGTTCGATAGCATGGGATTGGATGTTGACGTTGCCATCATGAATGGCGGCGGTGTCCGCAATGAGGCTATCACCGGTGATCTCACCTACAAGGTTGCCAAGAACATCCACACCTTCGGCAATGTGGCCTGCCTGCAGACCATCACCGGCCAGCAGCTGCTGGATGCTTTGGAATGGGGCGCTCGCAGCACCGGAACCGGTGAAGAGTGCGGCGGTTTCCTGCAGGTCGCCGGTATCACCTACAAAATCGACACGCAGTGGCCTGAGTCTACCCAGAAGGACGATAAGGGTGTTTGGATCGGCGGCCCCACCGGTGGCTATCGCGTCCACAGTGTGGAGGTTTACAACAAGGAAACCCAGGCTTACGAGCCGCTGGATCTGGCCGCCAGCTACAACCTGGCCGGCTACAACTACACCCTACGCAACCTGGGCGATGGCTTCAATATGTTCTTCGGCGCGGTCAACGTGCTGGACTATGTGATGGAGGATTATATGGTTCTGGCCAACTACATCACCGGCTTCGAGGGCGGTGTTGTGGAGGCGGCCAACTCTCCTCTGCTCGTGAAGTACCCCGGTATGCTGCTGGATTATGCCGACGTGAATGGCAGCGGCCGTATCGTTATGGAGTGATTCTGTCTCCTGACAGCAGTTCGATTTTTTGACCGGTGATAAATTTTTATATTTGAGTATGAAACACGCCGAAAGCCCTGATATATCAAGGCTTTCGGCGTTCCTTCTGGCATCCCCGGCGCGATTCGAACGCGCGGCCTTCCGCTTAGGAGGCGGACGCTCTATCCTGCTGAGCTACGGAGACGTATCGATGGTATTTTAGTATAGGACCGGGTCTGTGTCAAGCGCAGACCCGGTCGATTCGTATTGTTTTTATTCAGTACAGGGACGTGATGATGTCCACGCAGCGATCCAGTCCCAGCGTACCGCTGTCCAGCGCAATGTCGTAGTTTTTCGCGATACCCCATTCCACATCGGTATAGAAATGGTAATACGAGCTGCGGCGGATATCCTTATCACGCAGGCGCTTTTCCGGCGCATCGCTGCTCTCTCCGTATTTTTCCACGATCCGTTTTGCACGCGACTCAATGCTTGCGTGGATGAACACCTTCAGCGTATCCGCTTTCCCATTCAGAATGTAGTCCGCACAGCGGCCCACGATGACGCACGGGCCTTCCTCTGCCAGCTCCAGAATGGTTTTGCGCTGAATCGTCCAGAGATAGTCCTGAACCGACAGCCCGTTCAGCGAGCGATCCGCAAAGGCGTTGGCCAGCCAGCCGCCCCGCAGAGTATACTCACCGCGTTCCGCGATGAATTCCTTCGCAAGGCCGCTCTTCTCTTCGATCTTCTCGATCAGCTCCTGATCATAACAGGGGATTCCCAGACGCTCGGCCGTCTGTTTTCCGATGGTACGGCCGCCGCTGCCAAACTCACGGCTGATGGTAATAACTCTGTTCATGCTTTCTGCCTCCTCTATATGACCTGCCGCGCCGGGGCACAGCTCTTATTCGTTATTAATTATACAATCTTTCACCGGTCTTTGCAAGAAAAAGATGCCCCCGCACTTGCAACCGGACTGAACATCCGATATAATAGCGTATATCTGCGGGTATGGTGGAATTGGCAGACACGATGGATTTAGGTTCCATTGCGCGAGCGTGCAGGTTCAAGTCCTGTTACCCGCACCAAATTGGCACGATGGTTTTGATGCGAAACCATCGTGTTTTTTTGTAAACCTTTACCGGACCGGACGGCAGATACTCTCCGCGCAGCAACACTCTTGCTGGGCACGATCCGATTTTTTGACCAAACAAACCCTCCACTATAACACCATGCTTTCGCGTTGTGGTATCATGCTTCCGGGAACGGAGATGATTGACAAATGAACACATATCGAACCGCAGAGGTCGCAAATATAATCGGAATCCATCCCAATACCGTCCGACTATATGAGAAACTGGGACTGATCCCAAAACCGGAACGAAAGCCTAACGGCTACAGGGTATTTACCGATTTTCACATCGAACAATTCAAACTCGTCCGGCTTGCCCTTCAGGTTGAAGTCTTACAGAACGGTTTAAGGCGGAAAATCCTGCAGATGGTAAAAGCATCGGCTGTCGGTGATTTCAAGGCCGCTCTTTCTCTTACGGAGGAGTATCTTCAGCAGATCAAGCAAGAGCGTTCCAATGCCGAGAGAGCGATCATGATCGTAACGCAGATCCTTTCCGGAGGCGTGCCGGAAAGCGCTCATTTTTTCAGGAGAAAAGAAGTATCGGAATACCTGGGCATCTCCATGAACTCGTTGAGAAATTGGGAAATGAACGGTCTGCTTACCGTCAAAAGAAAACAGAATGGATATCGCGTCTATACCGATGCGGATATTCAGCGCCTTATCATAATCCGCTCTCTGCGATGTGCAAACTATTCGTTAGAGGCCATTCTGCGGATGCTCGGACAGCTTGCTGAAAATCCGGACGCGAATATCGGGCTGATCCTGAACACGCCGAAACCGGACTCCGATATTATTTCCGTCTGTGACAGGCTGATTGTCTCCTTATCCGCCGCAGAGGAAAACGCTTACAAACTATTATCCATGCTGCAGGATATGAAAGTCCGATTTTTATAACCCTCCATTTTGCCACCAATGTTTTCATTGGTGGTATTCTTTTGGGGTAAAAAAGGAAAGGAGATAAAAATCATGGCTGAAAAACAAAAATCCTGGAAAAGCCAAGCCATACTGTTTCTGATCAGTCAGTGTATAACACTGTTTGGTTCCACCCTCGTCCAGATGGCGATTGTATGGTATGTGACGATTCAAACATCATCGGGTGGGTGGGTGGCTGCCTTTACCGTATGTTCTTATCTGCCGCAGTTTTTGATATCCTTTGTCGCGGGCGTGTGGGCGGATCGTCACAGCCGGAAAAAACTGATTATCGGAGCCGATTCCCTGATCGCGCTTGTAACCCTTCTGATGGTATTGGCGATGCCTCATATCACCGATCAAAGCGTCATCCTTGTCGGCCTGCTTGTTATGTCGGTAATCCGCTCTTTCGGGGCAGGCATACAAACACCGGCGGTCAATGCCGTCATTCCGCAGCTTGTGCCGGAGGATCAGATCATGCGTTTTAACGGCATAAATGCAACGATGCAGTCGGTCGTTCAATTTGCGGCGCCTGCAGCGGCCGGTGCATTGCTGACCATAAACACGCTGCGTTCAACACTGATTATAGATACGGCAACGGCGATGGTCGGTATCGGATTGCTATCGGCTGTGATGATTCCAAAACAGACGGTTCAAAACAAAGGAACTTCCGTATTAAAAGATATGAAAACAGGGTTTCAATATGCTCTTTCCGATAAGCTCATCGGGAAAGTGCTGACCGTCTATGGGCTTTTCATTTTTCTGTGTGTACCGGCCGGTTTTCTCTCTCAACTGTTTGTGAGCCGGGTTTATGGAGAAACCTATTGGTATTTGACAGCGGCAGAATTGGCCGGATTTATCGGAATGGCAGCCGGTGGACTGCTCATGAGTATATGGGGAGGATTTAAGAACCGTGCAGCGACCATGTCCGCAGGACTGATCGTTTTTGGTGCCTTGGCAATCGGCATGGGGTTGTCAAAACAATTTGTCCTATACCTCATCCTGATGATGATTTACGGTGTTGCCATCACGATGGTTCAAACCGCGACGACGACATTGATTCAGGAAAAGGCGGAACTATCTATGCAGGGGCGCGTATTCGGGCTTCTCGGCGCCATGTACTCCGGGTTTTTACCGTTGGGGATGGCTATATTCGGGCCGATGGCAGATAAAATACCGTTACCATGGATTATGATTGGCTCGGGCATCGCGCTGATGGTGCTTTCTGTATGCGTTGGTACGAGCCGAGAAATGCGCCTTCATCCGAAGCCGCACAGATGAAGATGTATCCGGTGCTGTTTTTATGAAATTTTTAAATGGGTGTGGTATAATCGTCTCAACAACGCAGAAAGCGCGGAGAAAATGGTATGAAGAAAAACGTGATTTTTACAATATTGGCTACCGTATGTATTGCATTTTTATGGATGACGGCATCGGGATTTGCGGTACAGACAAGCGCTTATATAACCGATGATTTTGTCGTATCGGAGGACGGGCGCGAGATGACTTTCCAAGTGAGCGTTGGCTCTTCCATGGGATATGTACGAGGTTATAAGGATGAAGGCGGCGGCGTGAAACCGCACTATCTGAAGTTCTATTCGGCGTGGGGCGGATTCAACAGCTCAATCGGCGCGAAAAGCGAATATGTGCTGCAGCTGGAACCGGAGGATACGGAAATCTATGTGTATCACGGGGACAGCGGATACGAACTGGCTCTGAAAAAAGACGCTTCCTCCGGGGAATGGCATCGAGCCGGATAACCCCCGATCCACACCGGCACGCACAAAGAGGCCGCACGTTTCCGTGCGGCCTCTTGAGGTTTTGGAATGGGGTTTTACGTCTCGTCCTTGATCGCGGCCTGTGCGGCGGCGAGACGGGCAATGGGAACGCGGAACGGGCTGCACGACACATAGTCGAGGCCGACGCGATGGCAGAACTCCACGGAGGACGGGTCGCCGCCATGCTCGCCGCAGATACCCAGATGCAGGTCGGGGCGGGTGGCGCGGCCCAGCTTGCAGGCCATCTGCACGAGCTTGCCGACGCCCTTCTGGTCGAGGCGGGCAAACGGGTCGTTCTCATAGATCTTCGTCTCATAATAGGACTTGAGGAACTTGCCCGCGTCGTCACGGCTGAAGCCGAAGGTCATCTGGGTCAGGTCGTTCGTACCAAAGGAGAAGAACTCGGCCTCGGTCGCGATCTCATCGGCGGTCAGCGCCGCGCGCGGGATCTCGATCATCGTCCCGACGAGGTACTTCATGTCCGAGCCTGCCTCGACGATCAGGCTGTTAGCGACCTTCACGACCACATCCTTCACATACTTGAGCTCCTTGACCTCGCCCACCAGCGGGATCATGATCTCCGGGCGGATCTTCCACGCGGGATGGCGCTCGTTCACCGCGAGCGCGGCCTTGATGACGGCGCGGGTCTGCATCTCGGCGATCTCGGGATAGGTGACCGCCAGACGGCAGCCGCGGTGGCCCATCATCGGGTTGAACTCATGCAGCGAGCTGATGATGCTCTTGATCTGCTCGACGGTCTTGCCCTGCGTGTCCGCGAGCGCCTTGATGTCCGCCTCCTCCGTCGGGACAAACTCATGCAGAGGGGGATCGAGGAAGCGAATGGTGACCGGACGGCCCTCCATAGCCTCGTAGATGCCCTCAAAGTCGGCGCGCTGCATCGGCTCGATCTTCGCCAGCGCCGCCACGCGCTCCTCCACGGTGTCGGAGCAGATCATCTCGCGGAACGCCGCGATGCGGTCGCTGTCGAAGAACATATGCTCCGTGCGCGTCAGGCCGATGCCCTGCGCGCCGAGCTGCACCGCCTTCGCCGCATCCTTCGGCGTATCGGCGTTCGTGCGTACCTGCAGGCGGCGATATTTGTCCGCCCAGCCCATGACGCGGCCGAACTCCCCGGCGATCGTCGCATCGACGGTCGGGATGACGCCGTCATAGATGTTGCCGGTCGAGCCGTCGAGGGAGATGAAATCGCCCTCCTGGAAGGTCTTGCCGGCCAGGGTGAAGCGTTTGTTTTCCTCGTCCATGACGATGTCGCCGCAGCCGGAAACGCAGCAGGCGCCCATACCGCGCGCCACGACCGCTGCGTGGCTCGTCATGCCGCCGCGGACGGTCAGGATACCCTGCGCCGCCTGCATACCCTCGATGTCCTCCGGGCTTGTCTCCAGGCGCACAAGAATGACCTTCTCCTTGCGCTCGTTCCAGGCCTTGGCATCCTCCGCCGTGAATACGATCTTGCCGCAGGCAGCGCCGGGCGATGCGCCGAGGCCCTTGCCAATGGGCTTGGCCTCCGCGAGCGCTTTTGCGTCAAACTGCGGATGCAGCAGCGTGTCGAGGTTGCGCGGGTCGATCATCAGCACAGCCTGCTTCTCATCGATCATGCCCTCGTCCACGAGGTCGCAGGCGATCTTGAGCGCAGCCTGCGCGGTGCGCTTGCCGCTGCGGCACTGGAGCATATAGAGCTTGCCGTTTTCCACGGTGAACTCCATATCCTGCATATCGCGGTAATGGCCTTCGAGGATGCCGCAGACCTTGACAAATTCGGCATAGGCCACGGGGAACTTTTCTTCCATCTGGGAGATCGGCATCGGCGTGCGCACACCGGCGACGACGTCCTCGCCCTGCGCGTTCACAAGGAACTCGCCCATGAGCTTCTTCTCGCCGGTCGCGGGATCGCGGGTGAAGGCAACGCCCGTGCCGGAGTTGTCGTTGAGGTTGCCGAACACCATCGGCATGACGTTGACCGCCGTGCCCCAGGAGTACGGGATGTCATGCTCGCGGCGGTAGACATTGGCGCGGTCGTTGTCCCAGGAGCGGAACACGGCGCGGATCGCCTCGTAGAGCTGAACCTTCGGGTCGGAGGGGAAATCCTCGCCGATCTGTTTCTTATACTCGGCCTTGAACTGCTCGGCGAGCGCCCGCAGATCAGCCGCCGTCAGCTCAACGTCGTAGGTGACGCCCTTTTCGGCCTTCATCTTATCGATGAGCTGCTCAAAATACTTCTTGCCGACCTCCATGACGACGTCGGAAAACATCTGAATAAAACGGCGATAGGAGTCATAGACAAATCGCTCAAAGCCGGGATCGGGGTTGCCCGCGATCATGGCGGCCACGACCTCGTCGTTCAGGCCGAGGTTCAGGATCGTGTCCATCATGCCGGGCATGGAGGCCCGCGCACCGGAGCGCACGGAGACCAGCAAGGGGTTTGCGCTGTCGCCGAACTTCTTGCCGTTGATCTTCTCCATCTCCGCGACGGCGGCGGTGACCTGCGCCATGATCTCCTCGTTGATCTGCCGCCCGTCCTCATAATAACGGGTGCAGGCCTCGGTCGTGATCGTGAAGCCCTGCGGCACAGGGAGACCGATGTTGGTCATCTCGGCAAGGTTCGCGCCCTTGCCGCCCAGAAGCTCGCGCATCTGTGCATTGCCTTCCGAAAACATATAGACATATTTCATAAACAAGTCCTCCTTGTGTATTCACTTTAAAATACCGCAATTCGTAGAAAAAAAGTGTTTATTTTTGTTGAATAATGTGGTATATATAAAAAAGGATTTCCACTTTCTATTTAATGTCATCGATAATTGTTTGTCAAGAAAAATTTTCCATGAACCGGGATTGCCGCACAAGCGGCTGTGAGGAGTGTGACCATACTATGCTGGCTGCCGAAAGAAGAAATCAGATCATGGAAGCGCTGCGCCGGGAAGAGCGCGTTCTGGTGGGCCCGCTTGCCCTGCAGTTCGGTGTTTCCGAGGAGACGATCCGGCGCGATCTTGCCACGCTGGAACAAATGGGCCTCGCCGTCAAATGCTATGGCGGCGCCACCCTGGCGGACAACCGCAATGCGCCTCCCTTTAAGGTTCGCAAGAAACTGAATGTCGAGGAAAAGAGGACGGTCGCTGCGCTGATCGCCGACATGGTCGATGACGGCGATTTCCTCATGCTGGACGACAGCTCCACCTCCTACTTCGTTCTGCGCGCCCTTCACGGGAAAAAGGGCCTGACCATTGTGACAAACTCCATTGAGATCATTCTGGAGCTGTCCGGCCTGCACGAAAACTGGACGGTCATCTCCACCGGCGGCAACCTCGATCAGGATGTGTTTGCGTTCTTCGGCCGTCAGGCGGAGGAGACCATTCGCTCTTTCCATGTGGACAAAGCGATTATTTCCTGCACCGGCCTTGACATGAACGGTCAGTTCACGGAGGCCGGCATTGAGAACGCCAACATCAAACAGGCGATGATGGCCTCCTCACGCGAGGTGATCCTCGCCATGGACAACCACAAGTTCGACAAGACCGCCTTTCTTTCCGTCGGCAGCCTCCGGCAGATTTCCGCGATCGTAACAAACACCGACCCCGGCCCCGCATGGCGTGAATATCTGGCCGAACAGAATATTCGTCTCGTTTTCAGCAAGTAAAAACCGGCCGGATATAGAAACCCGACGTCCTCATGAAGGACGCCGGGTTTTTAAATATGGTTTTGAAATCAGTCGGCGGTCAGGTT
>JBJDYS010000077.1:32155-36030 GCA_051867595.1 Oscillospiraceae bacterium | reverse complement strand
GGTTGGCTTCAGGCTTCTCCGCCTTCCGCATCCGCCTTGGTGCGATGTATGGTTCCCCTTGGATGATGGGGCGGCGCATAGATCGACGAGAGTTTCAGCGGGCAGTTCCCGACGTTCACGACATTGTGCCATGTGCCGCCCGGCACAAAGACGGCCTCTCCCTCGTTCAGGCGGCAGGAACGGTTCGGATTATCCCGGCAATCGCCCGTGAGAACAAGCGCCTGCCCTGCCTCCACCCGGAGGAACTGATCCGTGTCCGGATGGATTTCCACGCCAATATCGCCGCACACAGGGATGCACATCAGCGTCATTTGCAGGTGGGTTCCCGTCCAGAACGCCGTGCGGAAATTGGAATTCTGCTGTGCCGCCCGCACGATATTCGCACAGAATGGCTGCGGCCCATGATCGGTGCTGCCAACACCGCAGCCGCACCCCGTAAGATGATAAGACTCCATATTGCATACTCCTTTTGAAAGCCGGTACAACTATATTTATGCAGCCGATGCCGCGTCGGTGTGTAGTATTTCGCCGTCAAACGGACACATTCCGGCAGCGCCTCCATAAAATATAGGGGTGAGTTTCCAGTGAATCCATGTGAATTAACGGCTTCCATCACCGCGGTCGCCAATGCGCTGGCCTGCCGGCTTAACGAGGAGGAGCTGAATCTGCTCGGTGCGATCCTGACGCAGCTCGCCGATACGCTGTATACGATTGCAGCGCAAAGAGGACTTTGCAGCCGTGACACCAAACAGGAGCTGCCCTGATCCCGCTCTCGTAAAAACCGAGCTCTCTGCGGAGGGCTCGTTTTTGTTCACGGCGCATGAGCGCTTCCCGGGAAGTATCTTCATGCCGGAACCTATTTATTTTAAATAATTAAAGTTTTAACGCTTTATTGATTTTAAGTGTGATTCATGCTATAATTTCTACAATTATCACCACCGGCACGAATTGAGAGGAAACCATGCAGATCGACATCAACACAAAATTCATTACCCTGATCGGCACGCCGCTGGCGCAGTCCTTTGCCGCGCGGATGCAGAACGCGGCCTACGACGCGTCGAATCAGAATATCCGTTATTTCTATACGGAAGCGGACGAGGAGCATCTGGGCGAGATCATGGGCGGCATCCGGCATATGCCGTCTTTTATCGGCGCGGCCGTGACAAAGCCGAACAAGGTGAAGGTCTTGCAGTATCTGGACGAGCTTGACCCGCTGTGCGAGAAAATGGGCGCCTGCAACACCGTCGTCAAGACGGCGGATGGACGGCTGGTCGGCTACAACACCGACGGAGCCGGTTTTTACATCTCCCTCACGGAGGAGGCCGGCATTCCGGCGGAGGGAAGCACGTTCTTCTGCGTCGGCGCGGGCGGCGCCGGCCGCGCCATCTGCTCGGTTCTGGCTTTCCACGGGGCGAAGAAGATCTATGTGACCGACCTGTTTGAGGCGGCGAGCCGTTCCCTCGTGGAGGACATCAACACCCATTTCGCGCCGGTCGCGGAGCTTGTTCCCTTTGGGGATTACCGCCATGTGCCGGACGCGAACGTCGTCATCAACGCGAGCGGCATCGGCATGGGCGCGAGCATCGGACAGAATCCGCTGCCGACCGAAACCATTGCGCCGCATCAGTTCTGTTTTGACGCGTGCTACAACCCGGAAAAGACGCAGTTTCTGCTGGATGCGGAGGCCAAGGGCTGCCGGGTAATGAACGGTCTGGGCATGAGCCTGTATCAGGGCGTGGCGCAGATCGAGCTGTGGACAGGGCAGAAAGCGCCGGTGGAGGTCATGCGCCGGGAGCTTATGCAGATCCTTTCGGAATCGGAGGTGTGAGCCGTTGAAGGCGATAAAGTGGCTGGACGAGCATTTCGAGGAAGCCATCATGGTTCTGCTGCTCGTTTTGATCGCGTGCGTGGAGCTCATTCAGGTCATCGTACGCAACCTGCCGTTTATTCCGGCGCTGACCTGGGCGGAGGAGTTCTGCCGGTTCTGCTGGATATGGAGCGTGTTTGTGTCCCTCCCGTACACGATCCGCCGGGGCAGTATGCTGCGGGTCAGCGTCCTGCTGGATCTGTTCCCGCCGAAGGTGCGCAACATCATAAACATTCTCGTAGACCTCATCACCGGCGGCGCCATGCTGCTTCTCGGCTGGCACGCGGTCGGCGTTGTGCGGAGCATTTACCTGAGCGGCGAGACCTCGCCCGCCATGCTCTGGCCCATGTGGATCGTATACAGCATCATGCTGCTCGGCTTCTTTCTGGGCGTGCTTCGTTCGCTGCAGCAGGCATACATACATATCCGGAGCTTCAACACAGACACCATGAGCTCCCTTGAGCAGACCATGGCGGAGGCCGCCGAGGAAGCGGAGGCCGCCCGTCTGGCAGAGGGCATCGACACGGAAGGAGGCGACGCATAAATGGCCGCACTGCTTGTATTTATCGTGTTTCTGGCGGGCATTGCGCTGAGCGTCCCCATCGGCGTGTCCATGATCGCCGGCTCCGCCGCGCCCATTCTTCTGATGGAAAAGGGCGGGTCGATCGCCCAGATCATCAACAACACCTTCTCCGGCGCAAACTCCACGCCCATTCTCGCGGTGCCGCTGTTCATTCTGGGCGGCGTCATCATGGCCGAGGGCGGCATCTCCAAAAAGCTCTTCAATTTCTTCGCCTATTTCGTGGGCCGTTTCGCCGGCGGCATCCCCTGCGCGGTCATCCTGACCTGCCTGTTCTACGGCGCCATCTCCGGCTCCGGCCCGGCCACGACAGCCGCCGTCGGCGCGATGTGCATCCCCTTCATGATCTCGCTGGGCTATGACCGGAAATGGAGCGCCGGTCTTGTCGCCGTGGCGGGCGGTCTGGGCGTTATCATCCCGCCGTCCATCCCGTTCGTGCTGTATTCTCTCGCGACGGGCGTATCCACCGGCGACCTGTTCATCGGCGGCGTACTGCCCGGCATCCTGATCGGTCTTTTTATGATGATCTATGCCGTCTGGTACTGCCGGCGGAAGGGCGAGGATCGCGAACTCATCAACGCCAAGCTCGAGGAGCTGAAAAGTCAGGGCTTCGGAAAGCTGTTCCTGGACAGCCTGCCCGCGCTTCTCTGCCCGGTGATCGTGCTCGGCGGCATCTATGCCGGCTTTGTCACCCCCACGGAGGCCGCGTGCATCTCGGTCTTTTACGCGCTCATCGTATCCCTGTTCATCTATCGCACGATAAAATTCAAGGATCTTCTGCCGATCCTGACGAGCGCGGTGAAAACCTACGGCGGTCTTGCCTTTGTGCTGGCCTTTGCAACCGCCTTCGGACGGGTGCTGTCCCTGACGAAAGCGACCTCCATCATCACGAACTTCATCACCACCTATTTCCACTCCGGCTGGTCCGTCATGTCGGTGCTCGTCATCATCTTCCTGCTTCTGGGCATGGTCATGGATACCGGCCCCGCCATCATCATTCTCGCGCCGGTCCTGCTGCCGGCAGTGGAGGCGCTCGGCGTGGACAAGGTCCATTTCGGCGTGGTTCTGGTGTGCTGCCTCTCCATCGGCCTTGCCACACCGCCCTTCGGCCTGGATCTGTTCGTGGCGGGCAACCTCTCCGAGGAACAGCCCATGGCGGTGGCCCGGAAAGCGCTGCCGTTCATGCTCGCGTTTACCGTCGCCCTGCTTCTCATTACATATGTGCCGTGGTTTTCGACCGCGCTCTTATAATCGGAAAATAATTTAAAAAAGGAGATACATCATGAAAAAGCTGCTCTCACTCATGCTGGCTCTGGCCCTGTGCCTGGCCCTGACCGCCTGCGGCGGCTCCAGCGCCGCAGACACCGCCCCTGCGGCGGAGGACGCTCCCGCCGCGGATACCGCTCCCGCCGAGGACGCCGCTCCCGC
>JBJDYS010000077.1:27296-32055 GCA_051867595.1 Oscillospiraceae bacterium | reverse complement strand
CCGCTCCCGCCGAGGACGCCGCTCCCGCTGCGGATGATCCTTACGCGGATCTTGATCCCGTCGAGCTCATCGGCGCCGACTCCACCGGCAAGGGTGCAGCCGGTCAGATTTTTGGCGAATATGTCGCGCAGCGCGTGGACGAGATCACCGGCGGAAAGCTGACCATCGACTATCATCCCAACGGCGATCTGGGCGGCGACGCGGATCTTCTGCGCCAGATGCAGTCGAACGACATCCAGCTGGTCGTCTGCCAGACGGCTCCCATCGTGTCCTTCATCCCCGAGATGGCCGTGTTCGACCTGCCCATGGTTTTCTCCAAGTATGACGGCGACACCATCAACGAGACCCTGAACGGCGACAACGAGTTCCATGCCGCGATCACCAGCGCCTATGAGAACGCCGGCCTGCATCTGCTGGGCTTCCTGCAGAACGCCACCTACCGTCTGACCACCGCCCACACCGCGCTGAACGAACTGGCGGATTTCCAGGGACTTGAGATCCGCACGATGGAAAACTCCAACCACATGGCGTTCTGGACGGCGATCGGCGCCGAGCCCACGCCGCTGGCCTGGGGCGAGGTTTACATCTCCCTGCAGAACGGCACCATTGACGCGCAGGAGAACGCCGCCGACACCTGCGTCGGCGCCTCCTTCCAGGAGGTGCAGGAGTACCTCGCCTGCACCAACCACATCCTCTACTGCAACCAGATCTGCATCAACGCCGACGCTTACAACGATCTTGACCCCGCCTATCAGGCCGCTCTCGATCAGGCCGTCGCGGACGCCATCGCGTATATGCGTCCCCAGCTGGAGCAGATCGATCAGGAGAACAAGCAGATCCTCGCCGACGGCGGCATGACCATCATCGAGTATGACGAGTCGTTCTACGACGAGATCCTCGCGCTGGACAGTGTGCAGGCCCTGTATGACGACATCGACCAGAATCAGGTCAACGGCCTCGGAACCCTGCTGGTCAACGCGCTCGAGCAGTAAACCGCATCAAACGCAGAACGCTCCGGACATTTATGTGTCCGGAGCGTTTTCGCACACATACGGGAACCCCCCGACGTGCGCCCTTGTTTGACAAATTGGAAGCTGGCGTACTGGCAGCAAAGCCTCTCTTGCCTCTCCCCATGGGAGAGGTGCCCCCGCAGGGGGCGGAGAGGGCCCTCTCAGTCGGCTTCGCCGCCAGCTCTCCCAAAGGGAGAGCCAAGTGCCCGAAAACTTCCGATTTGCCGCTCTCTTTGGCTCTACGTTATCACAGAACGGAAACGAATACAAGAACAGCCACAGCCGTTTGCACGGCTGTGGCTGTGAGCTGTCTTATGACCGCTGTGCCTTTCGGCAGCGGGTTTGCGATTACGACGCGCCGCCGGAGGCCTCGCCGGAAGCGGAGGAGCCGCCCTCGAGGATGACGGTCACGGTGCAGTCGGTGTTCATGGCGATGTTGTAATCATACTCGCCATAGTAGCCGTCCGCATTGTCCGGGGTGATCTCGCTGATGACCGCGTCGCCCTCGGTGACTTCCATGGAGACGACGTCATAGCTGCCGGTGGACAGCGTGAAGTAAGAGGTCGCAAAGGCCTTGTAGGCCGCGAACGCGCCCACGCCGTTGACGGCGGTGCCGTCCGCCTTCTCAAACACGAAGGTGGCGGTGTGACGGGGATCAGCCATATCGAACGCGGTCAGGGTGTTGCCGTTGAAGTCGCGGGGGATGTACTCCTCTTCGACGATGGTAACATTCGCGCCGACCTCGCCCTTGACGTCGAGCGTGCCATAGACATGGATGGTCACGGGAGCCGCCGCCTCGATGGCAGAACCGGCCTCGACGGCCAGATCGTTGACATAGCAGGCGTCCGCCTCGCCGCAGGTGCCGTCCGCCAGAACGATGTTCCAGACAGAGCCGTTCGTCAGCGTGAGGTTCAGGGGGTTGTTGACCTGCTCGTTCGCCACATTGTACTGCGCGCCGATCTTGTGGTAGTCGGAAACGCCGGACTTCAGGTAGTTGCCGGTGGTGTCCGCCTGCAGAACGGTGCCGTTCTCCATGCGGGTGCCGTCATCGTTCAGGTGGTAGCTGTAGGAAGAAGAGATCGTGCCGTTCACGGTGGCGTTGTCGAGGGTGACGTTCAGGGCCTGGAACTTGTTGTAGATGTTGTTCCAGATATTGCCGGTGTACTCGCCGTTGGCAAGGGTCGCGGTGGAATCGGAGACGACGGCGGTCGCCGTGGCCTGCGTGGCCTCGTCGCCGAGGTCGTTCACGGTGAAGGAGGTGTTGCCCGGGTTGCCCGCGTCATCGGACTCGACCAGCTCGACCAGCGTGCCTCCCCAGATGGAGTCGGCGGTGAAGTTCACCTCGGTGTTGTCGAAGATGACGTTGGTGTAGCCGTTGTTGGCGGCGCCGGACTTGATCTGGACGCCGGTCTCGGCGACGTTCAGAACGGAGTCAACGAGGGAGATCGTGCCGCCGGCATTCTGCTGGGTCATGATGCCGATGTGGCCGGACTCCAGGACGGAGTTGGCGTAGAAGGCGGAGGAGTTGGAGGAAGCCATGATCTGGACTTCGTTGCCGCCGTAGAACTTGACGTTGTCGAACTTATCCCAGACGCCGGAGTCGGCATAGGCGACATAGCCGGAGCCACCCGCGGTGTAGCCGTAGGTCACGCCGCCGACCGTCTTGACGTCGAAGTAGCCCTCGGTGCTGGCCGCGTTGTCGAGGACCTCGATCGTGCCGGTACCGGCCGTGGTGTTGGAGACATTCAGCGCATAGGTGCCGACCTGGTTGTAGCCGTTGCCGGAGTCGGTGGACAGAACGCCCCAGCCGGTGGAGACGATCAGGGAGTCGGTATAGATGCCCTGCGCCGCGCCCAGCACGTTGGTGGCGCGCACAACGCCCTCCAGGCCCAGAGCGAACGGCGTGCGCTTCATCATCGGGACGACCAGCGCGTCATACTCCGCCTGGGTGTCCGCCGTCTCCTGCGCGTAGATGACGGAGTTGTTGATGCGAAGAATGGCGTTCCCGTTGGCGGCGGCCGCGGTACGGATAACGCCCTCGGTGATGATGGCGGTGTCCTCGATGGTGACATCGGCCGTGCCCTGCGCCAGAACCATGGCCGCGTTGCCGGTGAAGTCATTGGCGCCGTCGCCGATGCCGGTGATGGTCATGTCGGAGATGGTGTAGTCAGCGGAGTTCACGATGATGCCGTTGAAGAACGGGCCATAGGAGTTCAGCTCGCCGCTCGCGATGCCGTTCTCGTCATAGGTGGCCTTGGTCAGCAGGGAGGGGATGGTCTCCTCGGCATTGATGCCGTCCTCGCCGATATACAGGGCGGAACGGTAGGTGTACTGCGCGGTGTTGCCGGCCATGTTCATGAACTTACCCATCTCGGAACGGCCGGTCGCGCCGGACGTAGTCTCGAAGGAGTAAGTCCCCTCCTCGAGCACGGTGCCCTTCTCGACATAGTCGAGAATGTCGTAGTGGTCGCCGTTCACGACAAGGGTGAGTACGCCGCCGTTTTCGGCCTCGACCACAGTGCCGTCGGACAGGGTGACAGACGTGATGTTGGAAGAAGCGGACGGACTGTTGATGGTGTCGTCGTCCGTTGCTGCGGTGGCAATGTAGCTGTCGCCATAGGTGACGTCTGTGATGGTCACGCCGGCTTCACCCGACGCAAACGCGGACACAGAAAGCACCATGCACACTGCCAGAACGAGTGCAAAAACTTTCTTCATGGGTTTTCCCTCCTGATATTTTCTGCCTTAAAAGGCATAATTCATTTTGTATTATATACAATCCGCAACCTCCTGTCAAAACATAAATGAACGCTCCGTTTCTTCCTTTTCCGCCGCATAAAAACGCCCGGACCGTGAAGTCCGGGCGTTGGTTAAAAAAGGGATGCCGACAGAAATCAGCCGACCTCGGCGCAGAGACCGATGAAGACATCATTCCAGGAGTCAACGAGCATCAGCTCGACGGGGCTGTCAGTACGCAGGCCGTAGCAGACGGCGCATTCCACCGTCTCACCCGGCTCTATGTCGGTGCTGTACATATCATCCGCGTCGTTTTCGTCCTTGGCCGTGGAAGCCTCCAGCTGAATGCCGTCCTGATAGGCATAGAAATAGGAGTTCCACCAGCAGCTTCCGGCCTCGTCCGAATTGTTGGTGTATTCAATATAGAAGCGGATGACCTGATCGTAGTCGGTGTAACCGGCCGCGTCAACGACCTCGGCGCTCAGGATCTTGAAATAGCAATCGTCATATTCGCCTTCCGTCTCCCAACCCTCGGTGTAGGCGGGCTCGGCGATGGTCTCGATTTCACGCGCCTCGGCCGGAGCGCCGGGCAGGTTCGCGGCATCGACCTCCACGGTCACGGTCTCATCGCTCCACCAATCCTCCAGCGTGATCTCGATCATGCCGCCGGCTTCCGGATTGTAGCTGAGCTCCTCGATGCAGCGGATGGTGACGCCGGGATAAACATCCAGCCAGTCGTTGCCGTATTCGTCCACATCATCGTCCGAGTTCGCATAGGTGGTGACCAGCTCGAAGCCGCTCTGCTTGGCCGTCACCGAGATCTCGTCGCCGGACTCAAGCTCCTCGGAGTTGTTGGTGAAATCGTAGTAAACGCGGATAGCCGGGTCGCCATTGTGATCCTCGAAGCTCTCCACGCCGACCAGCTCGACATAGTACTCACCGAGATCACTGCCGACAGGCTCGAAAGCCGCGGCCGGCTCTTCGACCGGTTCCTCCACCGGCTCCTCGACCGG
>JBJDYS010000077.1:0-27196 GCA_051867595.1 Oscillospiraceae bacterium | reverse complement strand
GCTCGAAAGCCGCGGCCGGCTCTTCGACCGGTTCCTCCACCGGCTCCTCGACCGGCTCCTCCTCGGGCTCGGCGGCCGGCGCCGCGGCAGCTGCGCTCTTCTTGGGCGCTGCGCCGTTCATGTCATAGACATAGTCCATGCCGGCATAGGTGCCTTCCAGCACGCCGTCGGCATAGGTACCGGTGAACTTGTCGCCGTCGGAATCCGTGAAGCTGAACTCGCTGCCGGAAAGCTTCCACTCGATGTCATACTCCGTGTCGATGAACATCACGGTGCCGGTGCCGTCGCTGTTGAGCCGGACATACTCGCCGTCGCAGGAATACTCCTCGCCGTCGATCGAGCAGCTCGTGGCATAATACTTACCGGAAATATCGACCTCCGGCTCCTTCGCGCCGCAGGCGGCGAGGCCCGCCAGCATGGTCAACGCCAGCAGAAACGCAAGAACTTTTTTCATAATCTTCCTCCTCAGAATAATGTATTGTTTTTTTACAGGTCTCTTTCAAAACCCATTGGACGGATTTTACCCGATCTCGCCGGGGGCATTGGTCACACCGGCCTCCATCTGCTCCAGATACCAGTCATAGTAGTAGGGCATCAGGGTCTCATCGGTTTCCTCGACCTCGCTCCAATCGGCGCCCCAGGGCAGCATGAAGAAAACATAGCTGAAGCCGCCTTCGTCATCCTCGTATTCGCCGAGGATGTCGATCGCACGATCGAAGTCCGTATCGTTTGTCAGCGCGCAGCCGGAATCCGAAAGATCCATGTCCAGGAACTGTCCGGAGGTCGAGAACGCAACGCCGCTTGCCAGGTCGTCGAGCTCCAGAATGGAAATCTCCGCCAGCATCAGCGGATTCTCATCCGACGTATCCTCGTCCCAGAGGCGGATGGTACCGGTGAGATCTGCCTCGGTCTCGATGCGGGCACAGCAGTCCCACCACATACCTTCGGCATCCGTGTACTCCCCGGTGCAGTCATAGACACCCCACCAGCCGTACCAGTCGCCGTCCCAGAATTCCTGCACGGCGGTCGGCTCCGACGCCTCCTCGGGCGGCACGACACCCGGCTGCTCCGGCTCCGGCTCGGAAGCCTCCTCCGGTTTCTCTTTCTCGGCCGGGTCGGCGGCAGGTGTCTCTTCCTTGCTCTTGCCGGCCGTTTTGTCGGAAGCTTCCTCCGTCTCCTCACCCTCGGCCGGGTCGGCGGCAGGTACCTCCGCCTTGCTCTTTCCGGACGTTTGGATTATCTCCTCGTCGGCCTTTGTCTTACCGGCCGTTTTGCCGGACTCCGTATTGACCTTGCTCTTGCCGGTGGTCTGCACGGTCTCCGTTTCGACCTTCGTCGAAGAGGTCTTATTGCTCTTCTTACCTACGAAAAGCACCAGAACGATCACCAGCACAACAAGCGCCACGCCGCCAAGGATAAACGGCAGCGGGCCGATCTTCTTTTTCTCCGTCTCCTCCTCAGGGCCGCGATCCTCGCGGGGGGACGAATAGCCATAGCTGTTTTCTTCCGCGGCCGGCTGCTGATATGTGGTCGGCTGCCGGTATGCGGCCGGCTGCCCGTAAGAAACGGGTTCCGCAGCGGCAGGCGGTTCGATGACGGGCGGTTCTTCCGCAGGAGATTCTTCGACTGCCGGGGTTTCCTCAAATGTGTACGCGGGGGTCTCCGTCGCCGGAATGACCGGCTCTGCCGGGGTTTCCTCGAACGTGTACGCGGGGATCTCCGTTTCCGGAACGACCGGCTCCGCCGGGGTTTCCGGGGGAAGCTGGCGCGCTCCGCAGTTTCCGCAGAACTTGGCTCCCTCTGGAAGCTCGCATCCGCAGTTCGGACAAAAAGCCATAAGCAGCACCTCCTAGAGCTGTTTCGTAAAATAGATCACGCGTTCAGTGCGCCGCCGCAGTACTCGCAGCAGCCGTTTGCATCGGGCATCGTCGTTGCGCCGCAGCAGGGACAGGTGACCGCCATCACCGGGGCGTTGGCCGCCTCGGCATAGGCTCTCGCCTCGTCATGCACACCGATCAGCGCGGTGCGGATCTCCTCACTCATCTGCAGATAGCGGCAATACTCCGGACTGCTCGTCGGATCCACGGAGGCGCTGCCCATCATCGTCGTGAACTGACCACCCATACCGGGACGGGGAGGCTGACCCGGCATCCCGGGACGGCCGCCCATACCGGGGCGCGGAGGCTGGCCGGGCATACCGGGACGGCCGCCCATGCCCATGCCGGCCGTCTGCATCGCCGGCTGAACCGTGACGCTCGCGTTATTCAATTTGAAGCGGATCTCGTTGAAATACGGGTGGTTGACGCTGATCACCATGTAGAAATCATAGTTGTATTTATACTGAGGCGGATTGAAAGATATCTCGTGGCCGTCCTTATCGCGCTGCTTGATCTCCATGCGGTTTTCCTTGATGTCCACGACGCAGCCGGTGATCTGGCTGTAATCCATGACGTCGGGGTTTGCCTCGGCCAGGTTCTTTGCACCCGTGACCATGAACTTGCGGTTGTCCTCATCGAGCAGCACCTTCGTGTTCATGCCCAGCGTGCGGGTCGTGTGGAAGGCAGACACCGCCGCGCGGTTCTGCTCGCGGTACGCAAGCTGACCGCGGATATCCTCGACCGAGCTCTGCTTGCGCTCGGAAAACCACGGGGAAAGCTTTTCCGCGCAGGCCTTGCAGAGGTTGCCGTCGCTGAGCTTGCGGTTGCCGAGCAGGCCGATTTTCCCGCCGCAGATATCACAGAATTTCTTATCGAACAGTCCCATTTGGATTCTCCTTTCCTGTCACTTCACGACATCTTCCGCGCCGATGGGATCGCCGCACTCCGGGCAGAATTTCGGGGGATGCGCGGGGTCTTCCGGCTCCCAGCCGCACTTGTCGCACTTATAGCGCGGGGCATTTTCCGGTTTTTTGGTGCCGCACTCCAGGCAGAATTTGCCGGTGTTCGGCGTGCCGCAGGACGGACAGGTCCAGCCGCTGGGCTGGGGCTTGGGAGAGCCGCATTCCGTGCAGAATTTGCCGGTCGCCATGTTGCCGCAGGAGCATTTCCATCCGCCGGCGGCCGGAGCCGCGGGAGCCGCAGGGACGGCCTGCTGCGCCTGCGCCGCCTGCTGCGCGCCCATCTGGAACAGGCTGGCGGCGCTGGTGCCGGTTCCGGCCATGCCGCCGACCATGCCCATGCCCATAAAGCCATTCACGGCGCCGTTTGCATTGCTCGCGGCGGCTTTCATCGCATCGGCCTCCGCAGCGACCTTGTAAGCCGCCGCACGGGTCGGATCCATGAAGGCCGCGTTGCGCTGCATCTCCTTAATCATCTGCTCGTCCTCTTCGTTGGCCTTCACGCTGGAAACGCCGAAGGAGACGATCTCAATGCCGCGCAGATCGCGCCATTTCGCGGAGAGCACGTCGTTGAGCGCCGCAGACATCTCGGTCGTATGACCGGGCAGGGCGGAATAGCGGATGCCCATCTCGGATATCTTCGCAAAGGCGGGCTGCAGGGAGGTCAGAAGCTCGCTCTTGAGCTGGCTGTCGATCTGCTCGCGGCGATAGTCCGCGGTCACATTGCCGCAGACATTCGTGTAAAACAGCAGGGGGTTCGTGACGCGGTAGCTGTACTCGCCAAAGCAGCGGATGGAGATATCAATATCGATCCCCGCGCGCTCATCCACGACGCGGAAGGGGACGGGAGACGGCGTGCCGTACTTGTTGCCGATCACTTCCTTGGTGTTGAAGTAATACACGCGCTGATCCATCGGGGCCTCGCCGCCGAAGGTGAAGCGCTTGCCGACATTCGCCAGCGCCGCCATGACGCTGTCCTTGTTCAGACCGTCGGTCAGAAGCGAAGGCTCGGTCGTCGTGTCGTATGTATACTCGCCCGGCTCGGAGCAGACGTCCACGACCTTTCCCTGCTCCACGATCATCATGCACTGGCCGTCCGCCACCGCGATGACGGAGCCGTTGGAGATGATGTTATCGGAGCCATTGTTGGAACCGCGGCCCGTACTGCGTTTCCTGCCCTTGACGGCGAGAACCTCCGCCGGAATGGCCTCACAGTAGAAATACTCTTTCCACTGATCGGCGAGAACGCCCGCAGCCGAACCCAGTGCCGCTTTGATAAGTCCCATAATTGATTTCTCCTTTCAGATGTGTGAAGCAAGTTGACTTTATAATAGAGGGATCACGTCAGAATGATCCGCCGGAGCCGGAATGACTGCGGCCGGAGGAGCTGGTATGCGTTGACCCGCCTCCGGACGAGCTGTCGGTCTCGATTCTTCGGCGCGTGACGGTCGTATGCAGGAACTGATCCTGCTTCACGCTCAGGTTCGCATAGCGGATATACTGGTTGGCCTCCTGCTTCTTTGCCACCGGGTTGAGCTGCTTTTTCAGCCGAAGCATCGGCAGCAGCGCGATCAGCATACCGAGGCCGACAGCGAGCGGGATCCAGAACAGCGGGATCGAGTGATCCATTTCCCTGGCCGCCTGATCCAGATACGCGCCGGCAGCCCCGTACCAGTCGTTCCCGCTCATATACGGAACAAACGCATCCGCCAGCGCCTCCTGCGCGTATTCGTCAAACTCCCGGATGCCCGCAGCGTGGCAGGTGATCCAGTACTCTCTGTCCTCAACCGCGACCAGCAGGAGGATGCCGTCGTCATTCGGGCCGTAGCCGTACCCGTTATAGTCGTAGTAGTCATCGGCATAATCCCTGGCCGACCGGCCGTCCAGGGTGGACACAAAAACCAGCGCGACCTCCATCTCACAGGTTTCGGCGAGCGTATCCGCTCTTTCATTCAGCAACGCAAGCTGCTTCCCCGTCAGCACGCCCGCCTCGTCCACGACAAGGCTCTTTTCGCGCTCAACCGGCACGAAGTCCATCGCCGCAGCCCCCACGGAGAGGATCATGCAGGCCAGGAGCATCGCCGCCAGAAGCGCTGATAAGCATCTTTTCATTGCTCCCGCCTCCTCATATCACCGTAAGCAGCCATTTGATGAAATACACTACAGCCGCAAAGATCGCGCCGTAGATCAGATGCCATGTCCAGTACCGCTTCTTATCCATCGGCAGGTCGCCGGTGAACTGGCCGGTCTGTCCGTTCATGGCGAAGGTATATTGTTTCCCATGCCACGTGGTGTTCAGTATCCATACCGGCAGAAGCGCGTAATGCACCTTGCCTCGGCGAAGGCGGATCGACTTGCGGATCTCTCTCACGCCGGTGAAGCCGCTCACGGACCGATACAGCGCGCCGTCCACCGAGCTCTCGGCACGTTTGTCCGCCCGTTCGGCGGATTCGGCCGCGCTGCAGTCGTACTTATCCGCGAGATAGCCGGGCAGATACGACAGCGAGAACGCTTTGAGTCCCTGATAATCGAACGGCTCGATCGAGTCCATCAGCGCGTCGTCCATACGCCGGGACGCATCGACGGGGATCTTGTCGAATGCGAACGCGCCGCGCCGGTATATTCTGTAATGGGAGGTCTCCGTCACCTCTTCGTTCGAGGTTCTGTATGTACGGACGATCTCACCGGCGTATTCGGCGTCGGCGTCCGCCTCGCCGTCAAACAGCCAGAACGGAACATAGAGCCCCTGAATTTTCTCGATCTGGTTCTCGTCCGAGAACGCCTTCGGCAGCAGCTTTTTGCCCTTGTAGTATTTTCTCATGCTGTGCATGGCGTCTTCCTTTGTCTTGGCAAAGGGGATGATGAAATCGGGCTTCAGGCTGCCGGCAAATTGACCGGGGATCACGGTGTTGTTGCCGCAGTACGGACAGGTCGTCGCCGCCGTCGTCGCCTCGCAGAGAAGCTCCGCGCCGCAGGAGGTGCAGTTATACGCGTTCAGCTTGGCCGCATCCGCGCCCCAATCGTCCGTCATGCCGGAATAATCCCAGCCCTCCGCCGTTTCCGCCGCCTTTTCGGCAGCCTGCTCCGCGGCCTCATTTTTAACTCCGTAGAGGGCGTCGATCTCCTCGACAGAGTAGACGCTGCCGCAGTAATCGCACTTCATCTGCCCGCTCTCGCTGTCAAAATGCAGAGGGCCCGTGCAGCTCGGACACTGATAGTTGGTCGTCTGGCTGGCCATACCCGGATCACTCCTTTGCCTGGCTTTTGGAAATCTGCCCATAAGCTCCCACATATTACTATACCTATACACATCTTATTATACGTATTTCCCTTTTTGCCGCCCCTGCCAAGTGGCTAGGTATGTGAATTTTTACGACAAAAAAAGCCGCCGATCTGCGTGATCGGCGGCCTTCTTTTCCGTTGTCCGGGCCCGTGATTATTTTACAACAATTCCCAGATTGTATGCGACGGCGGCAAGCTCCGTGCGCGTATGAAATCCGGTCTTCTGCAGCAGATTCTGCACATGGAATTTGACCGTTCCGGCGGAGATCCCGAGCCGCTTTCCGATCTCGGCGTTGCTGTCGCCGGTGATAAGCTCCCGGAGCACCATCAGTTCCCGCTCCGTAAAGTCATGGTTTTTCGCCTCGCCGATCTGTACGGTCGGCGTCCTGTCCGGATAGATATGCTCCCCCCTCATGGTGCGATCCATCACGGAAAGGATCGACTCCTTCTTTGTCTCCTTATACCAGAACGAGTCCACGCCGATGCGCCGCGCCCGCTCCAGCCATGTGAACTCCGGCATACTGGTGACAATGATGATCTTGATTTTCGGGAACTCCTTCTTGATCCTCTCCGCGGCGTCCATACCGCTGTTATGCAGCTCCGTTATCACATCCATCAGGATGAGATCGACCGAGGTATGACGGCAGAAATCAAGCGCCAGCTCCGCGTTCGAGAGCGAACCGGCGTGCACATACTGCGCGCTGCGATCCACGAATATTTCAAAAAGCTGCCGGGGCATCTCCTGATCCTCGACAATCAGCACACGATAGGGCATATCATTTCTCTCCTTCCGGGATCGATATGGTCAGCTGAAAGGCCGGACTTGCTTCCACGCTCATGGCACCGCCCGCCTCCGCCAGCTTCCGCTTCAGATTCGCGAGCCCGCCGGTCGTCATGACCGGCCCGTCCGGCACGCGTCCGTCGTTCGTAAAGACGGCGGAGAGGGTGTGTTCCTCCGTTTTGACAGAGATGAAAAGCCTGCCGGCCCCGGCGTGCTTCACCGCGTTTGTCATGGCTTCGCGGGCCGCCAGGATAAACAGCCGCAGCACTTCGGTGTCCTCCGAATCCGGCGTTCCGTCCCATACCAGCTCAAGTCCGATCAGCGAGGCCAGGCTGTCCATATCCGACATCACATTGTTTTTCACCCTCGAATCCGCCTCGCGGCACAGAAGCAGCGTGTTCTTCTGCCACTCGTTCAGAATGCGGCGGCGCTCCTCCGCAGACTCCTCAACCAGCGATTTTTTGGCCGCGAGAATCAGCCGGTTCATTTCCTCGTGGATATCGATCTTCGCCTGCAGGATCTCCCGCCGGCGCACATCCTCCTCGATGGAGCGGCCGAGGGCCAGCAGGCTCTCGTTGATTTTCCGTATCCGCTCGTTATCCCGCCGCAGCGCCTCCGCCTTGTAATAGAGCTCTGTGATGTCGTCGGCGATCAGCTCATTGATCGGTTCCCCCTCGAACAGCAGCTCCCTGTATCGGAACGCGCTCACCGTCCCGTCCGGCAGAACGACGACCGGCTTATTCCGCACCGCCTCGAAAAGCACGGCCCCGCTTTGCAGATCCCGGCCCGTGATCGCATAGCAAAGCTCGTTCATCCGGTGGTTCACGAGGATGCACCGTCCATCCTCATTGTAGTAGCAGATGCCCGCCGGCAGCTCGTCCATGCCCTCCTTGATGGAGTTCGGGGTGATGAATTTACGGTGGTAGTACCGATTCTGAATATACAGCCCCACGCAGCCGATCGTCAGAAACAGAAGCGCGGCAGAGCAGAGCAAGGCAAACGATCCTCCGCTCGCATTGACCCGGATAATAAAGCGCATCCGGCTGCCCCGGATCGCATCGGCCATGATCTGCAGAAGGAGCCAGTCTCCGACCAGAATGACACCGGCGGCCGCCGTCCGGGCATACGCCTTCTGCCGGATGGCGGCGAAAGTGATCGCCGCCCCGGCCATCCAGATCAGAAAAGACCAGAAAAACAGAAGGCTTCGGACGGCGTCCGGTATCGCGGCAAAACCCGTCATACGCGCTCACCGCCTTTCCCGAACGGGATCCTCACATAGGAAATATCATCCTCATAATTCACGGTCACGCCGCATTGGACAGCCCGCTCCGGAAGCTCCGCGCACACGCCCTCCAGCGTGAGGCGCAGCCTATCCCCCCGGAGAACGGCATAGACCGCCTGCAGCGCCGGCAGCGTCTGCTCGACGAGATATTCGCAGAGCTCATAGGCGTCCAGAGCCTCCTGCGCGGCAAGCGGCGGATGCTCGTCGGCATGATAATCGGACGGGATCCCCATCTCATTCAGGCATCGGATGGATTCGCGAATCGCAAGCCCCAGCTCGGAGGCGTTGATCGTGTCTCCATCCGCGGTGAGAAGCATCAGATTGGCATACCGCTTGATATAGGTAGCCAGCAGGCAGATCCGCTCCGTATTCCCGCGGTACTTCTCCGGCAGGCGCTCCGCCTCCTCGGACAGCGCGGCGATTTTTTGCGACTGGGGCAGCACCTTGACGACGATCGCGTCATACAGCTTTGACTTCGCGGCGATCTGCGCCTGTCTTTCCTTCAGCTCGTTCTCGAGCCGGAGCAGCTCACCCTCCTCGGAGATCCGCGCCCGGACGTCTTCCAGCTCCTCGTTGACGCGGTTCAGATCCGTCACGTCATCCTGCCAGAAGATCGTTCCCCCGTGGATCGCCTGGCGGTGCAGCCGCGTGTTCTCATCCAGCATGACCACGCCGCCGGCCGACATCTGCCCGGCCGTCAGCACCGCCGCATTCCCGCTGCGGAACACCACCGTGCCCTCCGTATCCGCGATCTGCGCCGCCGTGCCGGAAAGCTCAAACAGCTCGGAATAGCCTTCGTTGGAGCCGATCAGCCCGATGCGGATGCAGCACTCCCAAAAGAGCGCCGTCACAAAGCACATGGCCTCCGCCAGATTTAAGAAGTTGAATTTCCCGTTAATCCGGGGCAGCAGATCAAAATTATACAGTAGGACATAGACGACGCCGAATACGAGCGGAAACGCCAGAAGCCAGATGCGCCGACGGCTGGCGGAAAGGCGGCATTTATAAAACAGGATGCCGATCGTGGCCGTCACCAGAAGCCCGATCCACACCACGACGAGATAGTAGACAACGCCGCGGGAATAATCGCTGTCCCAGTGCACAAAACCCGGCGCAAAACGAAAGGCGAGCTGATGCAGGTCATTGGTCAGAACCAGAACGATCAGCACCAGCGTGACGGCCCAGACATAATACCGAACCGGCGGTAATTTTTCCGCTTTTCTCCCCACCGACAGCGCCACAAAAAAGGTGAACTGGAAGATCAGGATCATGGGAATATAGTAGGAATACCAGAGGTGCCGGCACACAGCACCTTCCGCTGCGATGAACGCAATATACTTCGTGCTGCGAAGCAGAAGAAACAGCCCCATCATCACGGCGCAGCCGATCAGATACCGCCGGGTCAGCTTTTCGATAAGGCGGTCATAATAGTACAGCACGAGCGCTGCCGACAGTCCGATATAATACAGTCCGGATACGGCGTAAAGCGGAAATCCATGCGAGCCAAAAACATTCACAAGAATACCGATCGATATAAGGAGTATGTACAGTCCTATTCGGCGCAGGGCGCGGCGCGTATCATTCACGGTCTGTTCACTCTCCTTCGGATGGCAGTTACCCGTATTATACATGATTTCGCGGCACTTTGCGACGGGCAGCCGACAGGATTTTGAAAATTTCGCGCGGGAAGCCATGCCCTCTCGTGCGTCACCCCGCAGCTTCCGGCCGCATAGACTGGCATACGACCTCAAAAAAGGAGCATTGTACCCATGTCCGAAACAAACCAGCCGTATCTTGCCACGCTCCGGCGTTGTCCGGACGCGTATGCCATTCTGAAAGGAAGCCCGAAATGTCCCGCGCTGCGCGGAACCGTCCGCTTCTACCAGACGCCGCGCGGCGTTCTGGTCGCCGCCGAGGTCACCGGACTGCCCCAGCCGCAAAAACGCTGCGCCTGCACGATCCACGCCTTTCACATCCACAGCGGTCAGAGCTGCACCGGAAATGCCGGTGATCCGTTTGCGGACGCACAGGGACATTTCAATCCCTGCGGCTGTCCGCATCCCGCTCACGCCGGGGATATGCCGCCGCTGTTTGCAAACGACGGCTGCGCTTTTCAGGTGTTTCTCACAAACCGCTTCACCGTGCGGGACATTCTGAACCGAACCGTCATCATACACAGCGGCGCGGATGATTTTACCACCCAGCCCGGCGGAAACGCCGGAGCCAAAATCGCCTGCGGGTGCATTCAGCCGCGCTGATCGTATAATTTCGCCCCGCCGCAGAGAAACTATCCCTGAGGTGAAGCAGCATGGCGAAACAGGGCATGAAGCGTCCCGACCGGACGCATACGCAGCCGCGCAATCAGACAGACCCCGTCCCGGAGCTGCAGGGCAGGGCAAAGCACGGAAAAACGCCCGCAAAGCCCATCGTGGCGGGGACGAAAGGCAGCCGGCAGAAGGTGTATCACACGGAGCGTCCGATCCCGTCGGACATCTACCCCGTCCTTGACACCGATCTTGCGCGGGATAATCTGGAAAACGATATTCCCGCCGCCGATCTCAACGATCTGTGATCCGGCCCGAACAGCATAAAGCGCCGAAAGTCCTGCTTCCGGCGCTTTATCTTTCTCCTCAGCCGACCCAATGTCCGCTGCTGCTGAATGTGTTTTTAATAGTCCTCTTCAAAGGAGGGGTCGTCATACCACCCGGCGAGATAGAACATATCGACGTAATTCGTACTGTCGCTCGTCGTCACATCGGCGCTCACCGTGCCGTCGGGCGCGAACGTGATGACCGCCGACTCTTTGTTGTCCATGGGGACATTCGTGTCCACATAGTACATCTGCACGACCACATTGTCCCCGTCGCGGGACACCTCCGCGATCGTGCCGTAGGTGCTGCCGCGGCAGAAGCTGCCGAGGTTTGCGTAGGTGAAGCCGATCTCCAGCTTCTGCGTCGTATCCTCGATGTTCCAGGTGAATTTCGACCCGGCGGGACGGATCGTTCCATAGCGGGGATCGGCAAAGGTGTGGTTATGCCCCCACAGGAAGATGACGTTCGGGTGCTTGTTCAGCACCTCCGTCAGCGCGTCGTTTCCGACGGTCATGCGATAGCCGCCGGGGATATCGTGCGCGGAATAGGGAACGGACAGATGCAGGGGGAAGTGGCTGACCACAAAGACCGGGATATTCCGGGGTGTGGTTTCAAGGTAGTCGGAAAGCGCCTGAATATCGTCCGCCGGAAACTCCATCGCCTCCTGCGCCGCGCCGAAATGGTACACGATATAGTCGCTCGTCTGCACGACCTCGCCAAGGCGCACAAACCCGTCGCCGAGGGCATCCCAGCCCGCCGCGCCGGGTGCGCCCGATTTGTTTTCCTGGTTTCCGGTCGTGACGCTGTACTTTCCGGGGAGCAGCTCATCCAGCACGGCCTTGAAGCCGTCAAACACGCTCTGATCCCAGGCCTTGTCGCAAATATCGCCGCCAAAGCTCAGATGCACCAGCTCCTCGCCATAGGTCGCCTGCTGATCGCGAACCCATGCCTCAAAGCCCGCCGTTTCCGCGTGCTGATCGCTCGCAAACGCGAGGACGCTGCGTCCGCCGGAGGCTTCGGAGGCCACGGCCCCGGCCGTCTCGGCCGCACCGGCTTTCTCCTGCGCGGCACAGCCGCCGAACAGGCTCATCGCCGCCGCACCGGCCGCGATGGCGCTCGCGCCTTTCAGAAACTGCCGCCGGGTAATATCTCTCTTCCTCATTGTATTCCCCTCTTTGTGAAAGAATTGTTTTTCCATCATAGCACAGCCGCCGCCCGACTGCAATACGCTTTTCGGGCGGCGGTTCCATGGATTCGGTTGGTTTATTCGAGAAGATCCCCGGTGCTGTCCGGGCCGGGATCCAGCTCGATCTCCTGCACGCCGCGCAGCTTCCGCTGGATGGCGCGGGTCCGGGTGCCGATGAGCGTGTTGAGATCGCCGCTTGTCTGCTCCAGATGGCGCTGCATTTTGACGAGTACCTCCTCGAATTTCTCAAACTCGGATTTTACCTCGCCGAGGACGCGCCACACTTCATTGGACTGCTTCTGGATCGCGAGCGTTTTGAAGCCCATCTGCAGGCTGTTGAGGAGCGCCGCCATTGTGCTCGGCCCCGCGATATTCACATGGTATTTGTTTTGCAGCTCCTCCAGAAGCCCGCGGTTCACCGCCTCGGAATACAGGCCCTCGAACGGGAGGAACATGATGCCGAAGGTCGTCGTATACGGCGGCTCGACGTATTTTTCAAAAATGTCCTTTGCCTCCGCCTTGAACACGCGCTCCAGCTGCTTGTATGCTTCCTCGATCTGCGCCTTATCCCCGGTCTCCTGCGCGTCCTTCAGCGCCGCATATGTATCGCCCGGGAATTTCGAGTCGATCGGAAGATACACGACATTGTCATCCGCGCCGGGAAGCCGCACGGCAAATTCGACGCGCTCCGTGCTGCCCGGAATGGTCGCGACGTTCACATCATACTGCGACGGCGTCAGGATCTCGGACAGGATCGCTTGCAGCTGCACCTCGCCCAGAATGCCCCTGGTTTTCACGCCGGACAGAACTTTTTTCAGGCCGCCGACATCATTGGCCAGCGTCTGCATCTCGCCCAGACCCTTTTGCACCCTCTCGAGCTGCTCGCTCACGCTCCGGAAGGACTCCGCGATCCGCTTGTTCAGCGTGTCCTGCAGCTTCTCGTCCACGGTGCCCCGGATCTCGTCGAGCTTCTTCTCGTTCTGCGCGCGCATTTCCGCCATGCTCTCGGACATGGATTTCCGCATGGCCTCGAGCTTTGCCTCGCTGCTCTCGCCGTTTGCCCGGATGCTCTCCGACATCTGCTTCAGCCGGGCTTCCGTCGCGCTCTGCAGCTGCGTCATCTGATCCGTAAACGCGGCCCGGAACTGCTGGAGCTGCGCGTTGACCGACGTCTGGAACGAATCCTGCTGCTCTTTCAGATGCCGCTCCGCGGCCTCCAGCTGCCGGTGCTGGCTTTCCGCCGACTGCTTCTGCCCCTCCGAGAGCGCGGCCGACAGAGGCTGGATCATGGAGCCCAGACTGCCCGTAATATTCGCCGACAGGAGGGACATCTCGTTCCGCACATCGTCCGAGACATTTTTTGCGATGTCCGCTCCGTTTTTCTGCTTTCCGGCCTTCACGAGCACGATGACAAGCAGGATAATAATCAGCGCACACAAACCGCAAATGATATATTCCATAGGTTTCTCTCTGCTCCCGTCAAAAATCCGATCGCCGCCTTGTCTGTTCGCGGCGGATTATAGTAAGGCCATTATATGTCCTCGCCCGGGCTTTTGCAACCGGCACAGCCTTGACTTTTTCCGGGCGAGACGCTAGTATGAACACAATTACCGCGACGCGGAACGCATCGGAGGAGAGCAATGGACACTTTCGACACAACGGCCGTTTCCACCGAGGCATGGCTCCGGACGGAGCTTGCCTTCATCAACCGCGACATGGCCCACACGCTGAACGGGCGGCTGAAAGCCGAGCTTGTGTCGTGCTCCGACGCGGAGAAGGAGCTGACGCTCCGCTTCCCGCTTCAGGACTGGCAGGTGAACGGCCTCGGCACGCTCCACGGCGGCATGATGAACACAATGATGGACCTCGCCATGAGCATGGCGGTCTACTGCTTCTCGCGCCGTTCGATCCCTCCGACGATCTCCATGACCGCCAATTACCTCCGCCCCGTACCCATGGACGGCGGATATGTCCTCATCAAAACGCGCCTGACCTCGCTCGGCAGGCGCAACGCCACGGCGTACTGCGAGGCCATCGTCCCCGCCACGGGCAAGGCCGCCTGCACGGCCATCGGCACCTACGCGATCGTTTGACCGCATAAAATCGCTTCCGGCTACACGGCTGCTCATAAGGCAGTATGGCACATATTCCGCCGCCGGTTGAATACAAGCAGAACGCCCGAAGAATCTGCGGACTCTTCGGACGTTCTGTTTTTGCACATAGGAGTTACTGCTTCTTGTACCCACACTTCGGGCATACGCCATTTTCGTTCAGCGCGATACCGCACAGGGGGCAGCGATCCTGGGAGCCCTCCGGCTTGTATTCCTGGGACGCAGCGTTCACGCCGCTGGTGAAAGTCAGCTTGGCGATATTCAGCTTATCCTTCAGAAGATCATAGACGATCTTGATCATGCCCTCGACGGTCATGGTCTCTTTCGTTACGACCAGACGGCACTCAGGGTAAGCGGTGGCGAGCTCCGTCTTGAACGCGGGGCCCTTCATCGTGTTGGTGGGGGCGCCATCCTTGATGCCCTGCTCTTCGTAGACCTTCAGGATCGCAGGCAGCAGCGGATCATCTTCCCGCAGAATCAGAGCATGATCGAAATTCTTCAGAACCTCCCATGCCGTCTTCTGAATTTCGTTGCAGGGGAAGACCATATTCACGCCCGGTTCCACAGTGTCCTCAACTTCGATGGTCAGAACGCCGGTATGTCCATGCAGATACTGGGCCTCTCCTTTGAAACCATAAAAACGGTGTGCGTACTGCAGGTCTAACTTCGTAATGCTTCGCATGATAATCCTCCTAAAAATTTGATTTATGAAAACGCTCGTTTCCGCGCCTTTTCCGAAGTTTGTTTACGCCTCAGTGGAATCCTGCTGCTTCTTGCATTCCGGGCAGACACCGCGAAAGAGGATGTCATAACCGGTGAAGTCGAATCCGTGGGCATCCTTGATCCCATTCTCAAGACCGGTGACAAAATCCATGTCCACATCAAAGACGCGCCCGCAAACTTCACATTTCACATGGCAGTGGTTGCGGCTGATATGGTCGAAACGGTCGGCGCTCCCCGGGATTTCCAGCCGGCGGATTTCGCCCATTTCAGATAACAGATTCAGATTTCGATATACGGTCGCCTTGCTGATCGTCGGATGCTCCTTGATGATTTCTTCATAAACCTCATCCGCTGTGGCATGGCAATGCAATGTATTCACTGCCTCCAGAACCAGGGAGCGTTGGATCGTATTCCGTCTTGCCATAGCCCTCACCTTATTTATACCAATTCTTTATTGATATTATATATCATTAAGAAGCAAAAGTCAAGCTTCCTTTCCGAAACTGTTTTCTCCTCGACAGCTTCCGGCTTGCCCGCCGCGTCACTCTGTTTCGGCGCTTACGTGTCTATCTCTTGTGACTTGTCGGGAAAATACAAACAAATCCTCCACGGGATCGCTGTGTGATCCTATGGAGGATTTGCCGTTTTATGAGCTTCCGGTTTCGGAAGCGATTTTTTCGTTATCTCGTTTATCAGCCGAAGATGGCCGCCATGTCGGGCTCTTCAAAGCCCTCGTACCAGACGACCTCCGCCTCGTCGATCCAGCTCTGCATCTCATTGAGATAGGTCTGATAGGCCGCGACAAAGCGCAGGGTGGATTCCTCACCGCTGCTGGTCGTGCCGATGACCGCATCCGGCTCGACCGGAATACGCATAATAATATGGTAGCCATAGTCGGATTCCACGAGCCCGGAGAGCTGTCCGACCTCCATCGCCTCGACCGCGTCCTCGAACTCGGTGACCATCTGGCCCTCGACGAACACATAGCCGTCGGGATAATACGCATAGCCGGTGTCCTCGGTGTACTCCGCGCAGAGCTCATCGAACAGGGCCTCCTGCGCGGCGGGATCGGTCTCCGCCTGAAGCTGGGCCAGCAGATCCTCCGCCCGCTGATGCTTCTCGGCGATCTCCTCGTCGGACAGCGCCTCCATCGTCGTCGTATCGACGGTGGTGATCAGGATATGCTTGGCGGCCATCATGCCGTTCTCCTCGGCAAAGGCCAGCACGTCCTCATCGGACATCTTCTCGCCGTCCATGCCGTACTCGTCGATGAAGCCCTCATCCGCGAGCAGGGAGATGACGTTCATCTCTTCAAAGAACGCACGATCCACGTTCAGCTCATCCTGAAGATACACCTCAAACGCGGCGATCTCTTCCTCGGTGGCCGTACCGTCGCCGTCTCCGGTGACCGAATCGGCGTTCTGCTCGATCACGGACTGCAGGGTGGCCTCATCCTCCTCGCTGAGCGTCACGCCGCGCAAAGCCATCTCGGCCTGGATCGCCTGATCCTGGATCGTGTCACGCTGCGCGTTGGCGATGACGACCTGTGCGTTCGTCTCGGTCGAGGACAGGTCATTGGCAGCCCAGCCGTCCAGCACGACGCCATACTGCGCCGCGAACTGCTGGACATAATCGGTATAGTAGTTCAGCCAGTAGAAATACTCCATCCACGTGACTTCGCGGCCGTTCACGGTGCCGACCACGGTCTCCGCGGGATGGGTGTTGAAGCCGGAGCCGCCCAGATCAATACCGGCAGGAGCTTCCGTCTCGACAGCCTCTTCGGTGTCGGCAGACAGCTCTTCCGCCTCCGGTTCGTTCTCCTCATAGGCGACGATCTCACTTCCGCCGCAGCCGGCGCACAGGGCCAACACCAGGCAGAGGCAAAGTGCAAGGGCAATATACTTCTTCATTTCATTCTCCTTTGCTTTTAATGCAATACAGCAGTCTCCATTATAGCCTTCTCTGCCCGAAAAGTAAATTCCCACCGCGAACGATTTACAAATTTTTTAATTATTTGCCGTCGCGTCCCGTTCCCGGCGAGCCCCTGACTTGACGAACCGTCCGTATTAGTGCTAATCTGTCTAATAATAAGTTTCTCACAAGGACTTGGTTATATTCTATGAACATAATACTCGTCGGAGCCGGCAAGGTCGGCTTCACCATTGCCCAGCATCTCTCGCATGAGGGCCACAGCGTCACCGTCATCGACCGCAGTGCCGAGCGCATCGGCATCGTGAACGCCTATCTCGATGTCATGACCGTCTGCGGCAGTGTGGACATTGATCTGCTGCGCCTTTCCGGAGCGGAAAACGCCGATCTGCTCATCGCGGCGACAAACTCCGACGAATCGAACATCCTCTGCTGCATGGTCGGCAAAAAGCTCGGCGTAAAGCACACCATCGCCCGCGTCCGGGATGACGAGCACTACCGCGAGGTCATTCTCCTGCGGGATGACCTCGGCCTGAGCCTCACCATCTCGCCGGAGCATTCGGCGGCGAACGAGATCAGCCGCGTGCTGCGTTTTCCTTCGGCCGCCAAGGTGGAGTCCATCGCCAAGGGTCAGGCGGAGCTTGTGGAGCTGCGGCTCACGGACAGCAACCCGCTCTGCGGCACAGCCCTGCACAACTACCACAGCCGCTTCGGCGATGGCACGCTGATCTGCGCCGTGCGCCGCAGCGGAAAGGTTCATATCCCCGGCGGTGATTTCGTTTTGCAGGCCGGCGACAGCGTCTCCGTTGTCGGTTCGCCGCTGCATATCCACGCCCTGTTCAAGAGCCTCTCCATCCTCAAAAAGAGCGCCCGGTATGTCATGATCGTCGGCGGCGGCCGCATCGCGGCACATCTGACGAAGCAGCTGCTCGGCATGGGCCTGCACGTGAAGCTGCTCGAAAGGGATCCCGAAAAGAGCAAGGTGCTCAAGGATCTGCTGCCGAAGGCGGAGATCATCTGCTGCGACGGCTCGCGCCCGGATGTTCTGGAGGAGGAGGGCATGAAGGCCTTCGACGCGTTCGTGGCCCTCACCGGCAGCGACGAGATAAACCTCATCATCGCCTCCTATGCACAGCGGGTGGGTGTTGAAAAGGTCGTGTGCAAGGTAAATGAGACGCACTATATCGACCTCTCCGCCAGCTTCGGGCTGGAAGCGCCCGTGCAGCCACGGTATCTCACCGCGCAGCAGGTTCTGCAATATGTCCGCAGCATGGAAAATTCCGCCAATGTGAGCGGCATCGAATCGCTGCGCCGCATTCTGGACGGCAATGTGGAGGTTCTGGAATTCCGGGCCAGGGAGGGTTCCCCCTGCGTCGGACGCTCCCTGCAGGAGCTGTCCATCCGGCCCAACACCCTGCTCGCCGCGATCATCCGGGACGGCAAATGCCGCATCCCGCGCGGCGGCGACCACATTGAGCCCGGCGACGGCGTGATCGCCGTCACCACCTCCACGGGCATGAGCTGCCTTGAGGATATTCTGAGGTAACCGCCGTGAATTATCGGATTCTCACGAAAGTACTCAACCGGGTGCTGCTGATCGAGGCGGTTCTGCTGCTGGCGCCGCTCATCACGGCGCTCGTCTACGGCGAGAGCATCCTGCCTTTTCTGTGGGCCATTCTGCTGATCCTCGCCGCCTCCGCCCTGCTCTACTTTCCCGCCCGAAAGGCCGACGGCAGCCTGCACGCCCGTGAGGGCTTTGTTTCCGTCGCGCTGAGCTGGATCGTGCTGAGCCTTTTCGGCGCGCTGCCGTTTGTTTTCTCCGGCGCGCTGCCGAACTATATCGACGCCGTGTTTGAGACCGTATCCGGCTTCACGACCACCGGCGCGTCCGTCATCTCCGATATCGAGTCCATGCCGCACAGCATCCTGTTCTGGCGCAGCTTCTCCCATTTCATCGGGGGCATGGGCGTTCTTGTTTTCATGATGGCCGTGCTGCCCATGGACGATGAGCACTCCATGCACCTGCTCCGCGCCGAAGTTCCGGGCCCGGTCAAGGGCAAGCTCGTTCCGCAGATGCGCCGCACCGCCCGCATCCTGTACCTTATATACATCGGCCTTGTCCTCACGGAGACCGTCCTTCTGCTCTGCGGCGGCCTTTCCCTGTTTGACAGCCTGCTGACCGCGTTCGGCACGATCGCCACCGGCGGCTTCAGCCCCCGGAACGCCAGCATCGGCGCTTACGACAGTGCCTATGTCGATATGGTCGTCTCCGTGTTTATGGTGCTCGCCGGCTTCAACTTCAACCTCTACTACATTGCCCTCATGAAGCGCTCTGTCAAGGGCTTCAAAAGCGAGGAGCTGTTCTGGTATCTCGGCATCATCCTGTTTGCCACCGTGAGCATCGCGTTCTGCATCGCCCGCTCGCTGGGCGGTATTCTGCCCGGTCTGCGATACGCCTTCTTCCAGGTCGCCTCGATCATGACCTCCACCGGCTTTGCCACGGCGGACTTTGACCTGTGGCCCGCCTATGCGCGAACGCTGATCGTCCTGCTGATGATCACCGGCGCGTGCGCCGGTTCGACCGGCGGCGGCATCAAGGTGTCCCGCCTCGTCATCACCGTCAAGGCCAGCCTGGCCGAGATCCGGCATCAGCTTTTCCCCCGCTCCGTGAACCGCTGCGCGCTGGACGGCGAGCGGCTCGATAACGCCGTCGTGCACAACACCCTCTCCTACTGTATGCTCTACGCGCTGATCGCCATGGCCTCTTGCCTGGCGCTCTCCCTGCAGGGCTTCGATCTCGAGACCGCCTTCACAAGCGTCATCTCCTGCCTGTCGAACATCGGCCCCGGCCTTTCCATGGTCGGCCCGACGCAGAACTTCGCCTTCTGGAACGGCGGCTCCAAGCTTCTGCTCAGCCTCTGTATGCTGCTGGGCCGTCTTGAGATCTTCCCCGTCATCATGCTGTTCAACCCCGGCGTATGGGTGCGCCAGCGAAAATGACCCCTCCCTGAATATCCCCCTCCACTCGGAAGCGTCACCGCGCTTCCGAATGGTTTTTTATTTAACAAAAATGAATAAAACCTGCTTTTTTTCAAAAAAATCACATAATATTCATTTTCATTCTGAATAATCTCTTGAAAATACAGCGGCACATCATTACAATATGTTGCATCATCTTTTTTCAGCGGAGGGTTTGCCATGAAACGGATCTTCATCGACGGCAGCGCCGGAACGACCGGTCTTCGCATCCGCGAGCGCCTTTCCGGGCGTGCGGATATTCAGCTCGTTTCACTGGACGAAGCTGACCGGAAGGACGCCGCCGCGCGAAGCCGTATGCTGAACGAGGGCTGCGACATTGCCTTTCTCTGCCTGCCGGATGACGCGGCACGCGACGCGATCGCGATGATCGAGAACCCGGACGTGACCGTCCTCGACACCTCCACCGCCCATCGCACCGACCCGCGCTTCGTCTACGGCTTTCCCGAGCTGAGCGCGGCCCGCCGCGAGGCCGTCCGCACCGCGAAGCGCATCGCCGTGCCCGGCTGCCACGCGAGCGGTTTTATCGCGCTCGTGTACCCGCTTGTGGAGGCGGGGCTGATCGCGCCGGATACGCGCCTGACCTGCCACTCCCTGACCGGATATTCCGGCGGCGGCAAGAAGATGATCGCCCAGTACGAGGGCGACGAGCTCGACCCGCTCCTCACCGCGCCCCGGCAGTACGGCCTGACGCAGGAGCACAAGCATCTGCGGGAGATGCTCCACGTCACCGGCCTGACCGTGAAGCCGGTATTCTGCCCGATCGTGGCAAACTTCTACAGCGGCCTTGAAGTCACCGTGCCCCTCTTCCGGGAGGATCTGCGCGGCACGGCCGGGGATGTCCGGGCGGCCTACGCGGCGAAGTACACCGGCCCCATCGTACAATATAAAGACCGTGCGGATGAGGACGGATTTTTCTCCGCCGGAGCCCTGCAGGGCCTTGACCGCATGGAGATCACCGTCGCCGGAAACGACGAACGGCTGCTTCTGATCGCCCGGTATGACAATCTCGGCAAGGGCGCGTCCGGCGCGGCGGTGGAATGTCTGAACCTCGTGCTCGGGACGGACGAGACCACGGGTCTTACGCTGTAACGGAAAAAGGAGAGAACCCATGAACAGAATAGAAGGGGGCGTCACAGCCCCGAAAGGCTTTCTGGCGGGCGGCGTTCACTGCGGCGTGCGGAAAAACCGCACAAAGCGCGACCTCGCCATGATTGTGAGTGAAAAACGGGCCGCGGCCGCCGCCGTATACACCACGAACCTCGTGAAGGGCGCGCCGCTCACCGTCACGCGCCGGAATATCGCCGACGGCTATGCCCAGGCGGTCATCTGCAACAGCGGCAACGCCAACACCTGCAACGCCGACGGCATCGAGGTCGCGGAGAAAATGTGCGCCCTCGCAGGCGAGGCGCTGCACATCCCGGCAGCGGATGTGATCGTCGCCTCCACCGGCGTCATCGGGCAGAAGCTCGACATCGGCCCGATCGCCGCCGGTATCCCCGCGCTCGCCGCGTCCCTCGGCCATTCCTGCGAGGAGGCCGCCGAGGCCATCATGACCACCGACACCGTCATGAAGCAGATCGCCGTCTCCTTTGAGATCGGCGGCGTGACCTGCCGCATGGGCGGCATCGCCAAGGGCTCCGGCATGATCCACCCCAACATGGCGACGATGCTGGTCTTTCTCACCACCGACTGCGCCATCGCGCCGGAGATGCTCCGCAAAGCGCTCTCCGCCGATGTGAAGAACACCTTCAACATGGTCTCCGTGGACGGCGACACCTCCACGAACGACATGGTCGCCATCCTCGCAAACGGCATGGCGGGCAACGAGCCCATCACCGCCGAGGGCGAGGCGTTCGACGAATTCGCCCGCGCGCTGAACACCGTCACGATCCACCTCTGCCGCTCCATCGCCGCCGACGGCGAGGGCGCGACGAAGCTCCTGGAGTGCCGGGTCACCGGCGCGAAGGACGAAGCCGCCGCCAAAACCGCCGCGAAGGCCGTCATCTGCTCGAGCCTCACCAAGGCCGCCATGTTCGGCGCGGACGCCAACTGGGGCCGTATCCTCTGCGCCATCGGCTACAGCGGTGCGGAGGTGGACGTGACGAATACCGACGTCAAATTCGTCTCCGCCGCCGGGGAGGTCACGGTCTGCCGGCACGGCGCAGGCGTCGATTTCTCAGAGGAGCTTGCCAAAAAAGTCCTGTCCGAGAACGAGATCGACATCGTGGTCGCGTTCCACGAGGGCGGCGGCGCCGCCACCGCCTGGGGCTGCGACCTCACCTATGACTACGTCAGGATCAACGGCGATTACCGAACCTGAGAGGAGCGTACCATGGCACTCGACTTTGAAACGGCCGCACTGCGGGCCGAAATTCTCACGCAGGCGCTGCCGTATATCCAGAAATACCGCGGCAAGATCATCGTCATCAAATACGGCGGCAACGCCATGATCAGCGACGATCTGAAAAATCAGGTCATGGAGGACATCGCCCTGCTGCACATGATCGGCGTGCAGGTGGTGCTGCTCCACGGCGGCGGCCCGGAAATCAGCACCGGCCTCCGGAAGATCGGCAAGGAGTCCAAATTCGTGGACGGCCTGCGCGTCACGGACGAGGAGACCATCGACATCGTCCAGATGGTGCTCGCCGGAAAGGTGAACAAGAGCCTTGTGAACCTGCTCCAGCAGAAGGGCGTGAACGCGGTCGGCCTGTCCGGCATCGACGCCGGCATGATCCGCGCCGTCATGAAGGATCCCGACCTCGGCTTCGTCGGCCGCATCACCGAGGTGGACGTCTCGGTCATCCGCGACGTGATGGAAAAGGGCTATGTTCCCGTCATCTCCACCCTCGGCACGGATTACGACGGCAACATTTATAATATAAACGCCGATACCGCCGCGGCCTATATCGCGGGCGCGATCGGCGCGGAGCGCCTGTTCATGATGACCGACATCGCGGGCATTCTGCGGGATAAGGACGACCCGACCTCGCTGATCCCCTGCATCGACATCCGGGAGGCCGTGGAGCTCTTCAACAGCGGCGTCATCTCCGGCGGCATGATCCCCAAGGTGGAGTGCTGCATCGACGCGATCCACCGCGGCGTCAGCCGGGTCATCGTCATGGACGGACGCATCAACCACTCGATCCTGCTCGAGATCCTCACAAACGAGGGCGCAGGCACCATGGTCATGGAGGAAAAGGAATCATGAATACGAAAACACTGGACGCACAGTATATCGCCCACACCTATAACCGCTTCCCCGTGGAGATTGTCTCCGGCAAGGGAAGCCTTGTCTGGGATGACAGCGGCAAGGAATACATCGACCTCGGCAGCGGCATCGCGGTGAACACCTTCGGCCTCTCGGACGAGGTCTGGATCGCCGCCGTCACCGAGCAGCTCGGCAAGTTCCAGCACACCTCGAACCTCTATTACACCGCGCCCGGCGCAAAGCTCGCGCAGATGCTCTGCGAGGCCACGGGCATGAAAAAGGTCTTTTTCGCAAACTCCGGCGCGGAGGCAAACGAGTGCGCCATCAAGGCCGCCCGCAAGTACGCGCAGGACAAAAAGGGCCCCGAATACAGCAACATTATCACGCTCAAAAACAGCTTCCACGGCCGCACCATCACGACCCTCGCCGCGACCGGCCAGGATGTATTCCACCAGAAGTTCACGCCGCTGACGCCGGGCTTCCTCTATGCCGACCCGTCCGATCCCGCGAGCCTCGAAACGCTCGTCCGCGAGAACAAGGTCGCCGCGATCCTGTTCGAGTGCGTGCAGGGTGAGGGCGGCGTGCTGCCCCTGCCGACGGATTTCGTCGAGGCCATGAAAAAGGTCGCGGCGGAGAACGACCTCCTCCTCATCGCCGACGAGGTGCAGCTCGGAAACGGCCGTTCCGGCGCGCTGTACGGCTATATGAACCTCGGCATTTCGCCGGACATCGTCTCGACCGCCAAGGGTCTCGGCGGCGGTCTGCCCATCGGCGCGTGTATGCTCGGCGAGAAGGTGCAGGATGTCTTCGGCCCCGGTGATCACGGCTCCACCTTCGGCGGCAACCCCACCGTCTGCGCCGGTGCGATCAGCATTCTGAGCCGCCTGACCGACGACGTGCTCGCCGGTGTCCGCGAGCGCTCGCAGCTCATCTTTGACAGCCTCACCGGCGCGCCCGGCGTGAAGAGCGTCACGGGCATGGGCCTCATGATCGGCGTCGAGACCGAACGCCCCGCCGCCGAGGTCGTAGCCGCCTGCCGGGAAAACGGCGTGCTCATCCTGACCGCCAAAACCAAGCTCCGCCTGCTGCCCGCGCTGAACATCCCCCTCGACCTGCTTCAGAAAGCCATCGACGTCATCAAGGCCGCCTGCGCCTGATGTATTTCCCCGCGCCGCCGCGCATATTGTGTGGCGGCGCGGTATTTTTATCGTAGACAACGCGGCGCGTTTTGTGCTATATTATCGGTGTTCCGAAACAAAAGGATAAGCTGGAAAGGAGCCGCCATGAAATTTTATCCCCTCACCACGACCGCTGACGAAAACGGTCTTACCGCCGAATACAAAGCCGCCCGCGAGATTGGAAACGTCCGTATGGGCGAGCTGCACCTGTTCCTGCGCTCCGGTCTGAAAAAATACTACATTCCCTATCACGATGTCCGCCGCTGCTTCCGCCGCGTCCAGCTTGTGGAGGCCAAAATGTGCTGCGGCCGGGGCGGATTCGAGATCGAAAACCTGGTGGTCTGCGGCGATGCCGGCGAACTGATCCAGGCGCAGCTTCCCGGCGCCAAAGCCGCGGTGATCCTCATGAACGAGCTGCAGGAGCGCATCCCCGAGGCGGAATTCGGAAAACCGGAGGAAGCGGACGCGCCGGACGCATCGGACGCGCCGGAGGCAGAAAAATAATCAATTTTTTTAAATTTTTTTGCTTTTTTCGTGCGAAATTGACATAAAAGACTTGTTATTTTCAGAAAAACGCATTAGAATATAGAGACGTATTCACAGAATATTCAAATTTGCCGGGAATCGTCCGTTGTTTTTTCTAATGGATCATTCCTCTCATTCGCAGGAGACACGCTATGACCGCTTCCGAAGCGCTGGAAAAGGTCCTTCCTCTGTTCCAGGCATACTACGACATTAAACGGGACGATGTCACCGCGCCTTTCGACGCCGAGGCTTCGTTTTCTTCCCATGGTGAGCGTTATTTCCTGGTGAAAAGCGCGAAAATGTCCGAGGAAGATGCGTATGAACACGCCTTTTTCGCCGCACTGGACAAGCTGACTCTTGCCAAAGCAAAAGAGCTTGAGGAGATCGCCTGGAACGAGGGCATCCGCCGCGCCAAGCCCGGCCCTCATCATCGCTGCACCGATGTGACGCTCGTCCTTCTGGCGGAGACGATCGACGCCGATGCACAGGCTTTTCTCAAAAAGCTGCACCGCACCAAAAACTACGGTTTTCTGCTCTACGGCTACAGCAACTATCACGCGATTGCCATAGAGACTTCCACGGGGCGCATGACCTGCAACCGATTGGGTCAGCACCTCCGGAAGCTCTTCAGCAATATAAATTTTTTAGAGTAGGAGATTTGTCATGGCTATTCTGATCATCCTGGCAGCAATCGTCCTGCTGGTCCTGGGCTATATCTTCTATGGCTCCTGGCTGGCAAAGCAGTGGGGCATCGACCCCGACAAGAAGACCCCCGCGGTCGAAATGGCGGACGGCGTTGACTACGTCGCAGCCAAGCCCGCGGTTCTGATGGGTCACCACTTCTCTTCCATCGCAGGCGCAGGCCCCATCAACGGCCCCATTCAGGCGGCTGTTTTCGGCTGGGTTCCCGTGTTCCTGTGGTGCGTCATCGGCGGCATTTTCGTCGGCGGCCTGCATGACTTCGGCGCTCTGTTCGCTTCCGTCCGTCATGGCGGCAAGTCCGTCGGCGAGATCATCAAGGACTCCATGGGCGACCGGGCCAAGAAGCTCTTCATCATCTTTGCGCTTCTGGTTCTCATCCTCGTCATCGCGTCCTTCGTGAACGTCGTGGCCGGCACCTTCGCTTCCGACAACTTCGGCATCACCATGAACCCCACCGGCAATGAGACCACCTCTATGGTTTCCATGCTCTTCATCGTCCTGGCCGTCCTCTACGGCATCCTCACCAACAAGGCCGGCATGAAGACCGGTGTCGCCACCATCATCGGCCTCGTGGCGATCGTGGCTGTCCTGGTTCTCGGCCTGAACGTCGGTCTCGCTCTGAGCCGCACCACCTGGATCGTCATCATCGGCGCTTACATCACCATCGCTTCGCTGGTTCCCGTGTGGATCCTGCTCCAGCCCCGTGACTATCTGTCCAGCTTCCTGCTGTACGCTATGATGATCATCGCCCTGTTCGGCATCGTGTTCTCCACCTTCGCCGGCACCGCGACCTTCCAGCTTCCCGCTTTCGCCGGCTGGTCCGTCAACGGCAACTTCCTGTTCCCGACCCTGTTCATCACCGTCGCCTGCGGCGCCTGCTCCGGCTTCCACAGCCTGATCGCCTCCGGCACGTCCTCCAAGCAGCTCGCCAACGAGCGTGACGCCAAGCCCATCGGCTACGGCTCCATGCTCGTCGAGTCCGCTCTGGCTGTCATCTCCCTGATCGCTGTCGGCATGGTCTTCAGCAAGTACACTGCCGGCGATTTCGGTTCTCCCTCCGTTGCGTTCGCCGCTGGTATCGCTACCATGTTCGGCGCTGAGACCACCAAGGTCTACGGCGTTATCTACGCGCTGCTGACGCTGGCCGTCTCCGTCTTCGCTCTGACCTCCCTCGACTCCGGCACGCGTCTGAGCCGCTTCATGTTCTCCGAGCTCTTCCTGAAGGAAGGCGAGGCCACCTGGAAGGACGCCACCGGCATCCGCAAGTTCCTGGCCCAGCCTCTGGTCGGCACGCTGATCATGGTCGTCATCGGCTGCGTCCTCGGCGGTCTGAAGCTCAGCGCGATCTGGGGTCTGTTCGGCGCCGCCAACCAGCTCCTCGCCGGTCTCGCTCTGATGGCCGTCTGCGCCTGGCTCGGCAACGCGGGCAAGAACAACAAGATGTTCTACATCCCCATGGCGTTCATGCTGATCGCCACCCTGTGCCAGCTGGTCATCACCATCGTCAAGAAGGTCGGCCTGATCGGCAACGGCGCTGTCTGGGGCGACTGGTTCCAGCTCGTCTTCGCGGCTGTCATGGTCGTGCTGGCTGTCTTCCTTGCGATCGAGGGTATCCAGAACATCTTCGGCAAGAAGACCCAGAAGGCTTAATTATTCACCCACAACATACAAAGCTCCTCCGCTTCGGCGGGGCTTCATAAGACAATCAAACCGACCTATGGTTACGGCCATAGGTCGGTTGTTTTGTTATGCACTGGCACGGCAGCACCCAAGGCTCCCCTGTGTAAGGGGAGCTGTCAGCCGACAGGCTGACTGAGGGGTTG
>JBJDYS010000076.1:0-8910 GCA_051867595.1 Oscillospiraceae bacterium | reverse complement strand
ATATAGTCGGCGTGGCCCGGGCAGTCAACGTGAGCGTAGTGACGCTTCTCGGTCTGATACTCAACGTGAGCGGTGTTGATGGTGATACCACGCTCGCGCTCTTCGGGAGCCTTATCGATGGAAGCGTAATCGGTGAAGTCAGCGGCCTCGGGATCGCGCAGGGAGAGAACCTTCGTGATCGCGGCGGTCAGGGTGGTCTTGCCGTGGTCGATGTGACCGATCGTGCCGATGTTTACGTGGGGCTTGGTGCGGTTGAACATCTGCTTTGCCATTGCAAATTTCCTCCTAGTAAATAGAAATATTATACAGTATTATCCAGTGCTGAAATTATACAGGATTCAGCGCTGTTTTGCAACAGGTATTTTACTTGTTGCGTCCGGAAACGAGCTTCTCGCGCAGGTTGGCGGGCAGCTCAATATAGTGGCTGGGTTCCATGCTGTAGTTGGCACGGCCCTGTGTGCGGCTGCGAAGATCGGTGGCATAGCCGAACATGGTGGACAGGGGGACATTGCCCTCGATGACCACGACGCCGTTGCGGAACTCCTGACCGGAGATCTGACCACGGCGGGAGTTCATGTCGCCGATAACGTCGCCCATATACTCCTCAGGCGTGGTGACAACGACCTTCATGATCGGCTCGAGCAGCGTCGCGCCGGCCTTGGCGCAGGCTTCCTTGAACGCCATGCTGCCGCAGATCTTGAACGCCATTTCAGAGGAGTCGACCTCGTGGAACTGACCATCCAGCACCGTGCACTTGACGTCCACGACAGGATAGCCGGCCACGATGCCGGATTCCATCGCGCCCTGAATACCGGCGTCGACGGAGGGGATATACTCCTTGGGGATCGCGCCGCCGGTGACGGCGTTGATGAACTCGTAGCCCTTGCCGCTCTCGTTCGGCTCGATCATGAGCTTGACCTGAGCGAACTGGCCCTTACCACCGGTCTGACGGCTGTAACGCATATCGACGGTAGCGGGCTTCGTGATGGTCTCCTTGTAGGAAACCTGGGGCTTGCCGACATTGGCCTCGACGCGGAACTCGCGCAGCAGGCGGTCGACGATGATCTCCAGATGGAGCTCGCCCATACCCGCGATGATGGTCTGACCGGTCTCTTCGTCGGTGTAGGCCTTGAAGGTCGGGTCCTCCTCCGCGAGCTTCGACAGCGCGAGGGTCATCTTGTCCTGACCGGCCTTGGTCTTGGGCTCGATGGCAACGCGGATAACGGGCTCGGGGAACTCCATGGACTCGAGAATGATCTGGTTCTTCTCGTCACATAGAGTATCGCCCGTGGTGGTGTTTTTCAGACCGACCAGCGCAACGATATCGCCGGTATAGACGGTATCGAGGTCCTGACGATGGTTCGCGTGCATCAGAACGATGCGGGCCAGACGCTCGCGCTTGCCCTTCGTGGAGTTCATGACCGTGGAGCCCGAGGTCATCGTACCGGAATAGATACGGGCAAACGTCAGCTTGCCGACGAACGGGTCGGTCATGATCTTGAAGGCCAGAGCGGAGAACGGCTCGTCATCGGAAGGCTGACGCTCGATCTCCTCGTCGGTCTTGGGATCCGTGCCCTTAACGGCCGGGATGTCCAGCGGAGAGGGCAGATAATCCACGATCGCGTCCAGCAGCTTCTGGACGCCCTTGTTGCGATAGCTGGTGCCGCAGGTGATGGGTACGAACTTACCCGCGACGGTACCGGCCCGGATGGCTTCCTTGACGAGATCCTCGTCAATGGGTTCGCCGGTCTCAATGCTCTCCATGACGGCCATCATGAGGTCGTCGTTGAACTCCGCGGCGGCGTCCATCAGGCGGTTGTGGTACTCCATCGCCATATCCCACATATCCTCGGGGATTTCCTCGACACGCATATCCTTGCCGAGTTCGTCGTAGTACACGTCCGCTTTCATATCGATCAGATCGATGATGCCGCGGAAGTCACCCTCCTTGCCGATGGGCAGCTGGATGGGGACGGCGTTGCATTTCAGACGCTCCTCGATCATCTTGAGGACATTGAAGAAGTCCGCGCCCATGATGTCCATCTTGTTGATGTAGATCATGCGGGGGACGTTATAGTTATCGGCCTGGCGCCAGACGGTCTCTGTCTGGGGCTCGACGCCGCCTTTGGCGCAGAGAACGGTCACGGAGCCGTCCAGCACACGAAGGGAGCGCTCCACCTCAACGGTGAAATCCACATGGCCCGGGGTGTCGATGATATTGATGCGGTGGTCACGCCAGTGGCAGGTGGTCGCGGCGCTCGTGATGGTGATGCCGCGCTCCTGCTCCTGCTCCATCCAGTCCATGGTGGCATTGCCCTCATGGGTCTCACCGATCTTGTAGTTTACGCCGGTGTAGAACAGGATGCGTTCGGTCGTGGTGGTCTTGCCCGCGTCAATATGGGCCATGATGCCGATATTACGGGTTTTTTCAAGCGGGTATTCTCTCGGCATTGCTGTCGACCTGCCTGAAATTAGTAGCGGAAGTGCGCGAAGGCCTTGTTGGACTCAGCCATCTTGTGAGTATCCTCGCGCTTCTTCACAGCGGAGCCGGTGTTGTTGCAGGCGTCCATGATCTCGCCTGCCAGCCGCTCCTTCATTGTCTTTTCACCGCGCTTGCGGGCATAGCCGACCAGCCAGCGCAGACCGAGGGTCTGACGGCGGGCGGGACGAACTTCGATGGGCACCTGATAGGTGGCGCCGCCCACACGGCGAGCCTTGACCTCAAGGCTGGGCATGATGTTGTTGAGGGCCTCCGTATAGGCCTCCATGGGGTCCTTTCCGGTCTTCTCCCTGATAATATCAAAGGCAGAATAAACGACCTTCTGAGCGACGCCCTTTTTGCCGTCCAGCATGATCTGGTTGACGAGCTTCGTCACCAGAACAGAATTGTATACGGGATCCGGCAAGATTTCTCTTTTGGGAACGTTACCTCTTCTGGGCACTTTTTCTTCCCTCCTTCATAAGAATGAATTCACGGGTACTCGAAAGTGTCTTTCGACTTCCGTTTGCGCCCTGAGTGCGTTCCATATTATATGAAACCAACAGGGCAGCTGTTGGGGTATTGCATTACTTCTTGGGACGCTTGGCGCCGTACTTGGAACGGCCCTGACGACGGCCGTCGACACCCTGGGTATCGAGGGTACCACGGATGATGTGGTAACGCACGCCGGGGAGGTCCTTGACACGTCCGCCGCGGATCATAACAACGCTATGCTCCTGCAGGTTGTGGCCGATGCCAGGGATGTAGGCGGTGACCTCATAGCCGTTGGTCAGGCGAACACGGGCGATCTTACGGAGCGCGGAGTTCGGCTTCTTCGGGGTCGAGGTACGCACAGCGGTGCAGACGCCGCGCTTCTGGGGGCTGGACAGGTTGGTCTCTTTGTTCTTGAGCGTGTTCAGGCCCTTCTGCATGGCGGGGGAGGTGGACTTGTAGGTCACCTTCTGACGGCCCTTGCGGACAAGCTGGTTAAAAGTAGGCATGAATTTTCCTCCTTTCCTCAAAATTTACGCTATCACGCAAATTAGGATTTTACCAGAAAATCATGGCAATGTCAACAAAAATTCCTGAGCATTTTCTCCTCTTTTCCGAAAAACGATCCCTCCGCCGGAGCGAAGGGATCATTTCGCAGTTTTCAGGATTTTTACAGCGCGTTGGAACGGCCCACAAGGGCGGACAGGTCAACGTATTCCTCCGCTTCGGAGGCGATTTCGTCGTCCGTCTCGACATCCACCGAGCGGTACATGGACAGGCCGGAGCCGGCCGGGATGAGCTTGCCGATGATGACGTTCTCCTTCAGGCCGACCAGGTGATCGACCTTGCCCTTGATGGCGGCGTCGGTGAGGACGCGGGTCGTCTCCTGGAAGGAGGCAGCGGACAGGAAGCTCTCCGTCGCAAGAGAGGCCTTGGTGATGCCCATGAGGATCTGGGTGTAGGTGGCAAGTTCCAGGCCCTCCTCCCCTGCGTCGATCCGGGCCTGAACGGCCTCGTTCGCAGTCTTGAGCTCCGTAATATCCACCACCGAGCCGGAGAGCAGCGACGTGCTGCCGGGATCTTCCACGCGAACCTTGCGGAGCATCTGGCGGGCAATGACCTCGATATGCTTGTTGTTGATATCGACGCCCTGCTGACGGTAGACCTTCTCGACCTCCTGCACGAGGTAGTTGCGGACGCCCTGACGGCCGTACTGGTCGTCGTCCACGCCGCGGGTACGCAGAACGTCGTGCGGGTTCAGGGAACCGCGGGTCAGCTCCTGGCCCTGCTGGACATACTCGCCATCCTTCACGAGGATACCGGCGGAGTACGGGATCTGATAGACCTTCGTCTCGCCCAGCGCCTCGTTCGTGATGGTGAGCGCGCAGACCATGTTCTTCTTCGCGTCCTCCATGGACACCGTGCCGGAGATGTCGGCCAGAACCGCCATGCGCTTGGGACGGCGGGCCTCGAACAGCTCCTCGACACGGGGAAGACCCTGGGTGATGTCCTCAACGTCGGAGCCTGCGGCGCCGCCGGTGTGGAACGTACGCATGGTGAGCTGGGTACCGGGCTCGCCGATGGACTGCGCGGCAATAACGCCGACCGCTTCGCCGGGATCGACCGGCTTGCCGGTAGCGAGGTTCATGCCGTAGCACTTGGCGCAGACGCCGCTCTTGGCGTCGCAGCACATGACGGAGCGGATCTTCACGGAGAAGATGCCGTTGTCCTCGAGGACACGGGCGTCCACCGGCATGAGCATATGATCGGTGTCGAACAGGACCTCGCCGGTCTTGGGGCTCGTGATGGGCTTTGCGGGATAACGGCCGCGAATGCTGTCGCCGAAGGTCTGTGCTGCGGAAGCCGCGTCAACCTCTTCGATGCCGGCGGCCTCAAGGGCCTCCACATCCGCAGGGCTGAACGCCTTGTAACGGGGCACGATGATCTCGCCGGTCGCCTCGTTCACGATGTCCTGCGGAGCGAATTTGCCCTCCAGCGCATCCCAGCTGACCCGGGCGTGGACGATCTTGTCAAAGACGACGCGCGCGTCGTTGCCGGCGGTCGTGCCGCAGTCGAGCTCGCGGATGATGACCTCCTGGGAGACGTCGACGAGACGGCGGGTCAGATAACCGGAGTCCGCCGTACGCAGAGCGGTATCGGCCAGCCCCTTGCGCGCGCCGCGGCTCGAGACGAAGTACTCCAGGACGGTCAGACCCTCGCGGTAGTTTGCCTTGATGGGGATCTCCAGCGTCTTACCGGCGGTGTTCGCGACAAGGCCGCGCATACCGGCGAGCTGACGGATCTGGTTCATGGAGCCACGGGCGCCGGAGTTCGCCATCATGTAGATGGGGTTGAACTCGTCGAGGTTTTCCTGCAGGGCTGCCGTGACCTTGTTGATGGTCTTTTCCCACTCGGCGACGACGAGGCGATAGCGTTCGTCGTTCGTCAGCTTACCACGGCGGTAGAACTTCTCGATCTCGGGCAGAACGCCGGTCTCGGTCTCCGAAATGATCTGCTTCTTGGCTTCGGGGACGACCATGTCGGAAATCGCGATGGTGATCGCGCCGATGGTGGAATACTTATAACCGAGCGCCTTGATCTTATCGAGGACTTCGGTGGCAATGGTAAAGCCGTGCTTGTCGATGCAGCGCTGGACGATCTTGCCGAGGAGCTTCTTATCGACCTGGAAGCTGATCTCCTGCTGGAAGTAGTTCGCGGGATCGCTGCGATCCACGAAGCCCAGATCCTGCGGGATTGGCTCGTTATAGATGATGCGGCCGACCGTGGTATCGACGAGCTCGGAGCGGGCCTCGCCGCCGATTGTCTTGGTGAAGCGGACGCGGATGGGCGCGTGCAGGCCGATGACGCCCTCGTTATAAGCCATGATCGCCTCCGCGGAATCGCGGTAGCAGAGCAGGGAGCGATAGGTCGCCTTGCGTTTCGCCGCGAGGTTCTTCGCATAGATCTCGTCGCCGTCCGTCACGACACCGGCCTCGAGGTCGGTGTCGCCCGGATCCACGACGAGCAGACGTTCGGCGCCCTTCTCGGCGCTGCCGATGCGGATCATGGTCAGGTAATAGGAGCCGAGAACCATGTCCTGCGTGGGAACGGTGACCGGCTGGCCGTCCTGCGGACGGAGCAGGTTGTTCGCGGAGAGCATCAGCACACGGGCCTCCGCCTGCGCCTCCGCAGACAGAGGAACGTGGATCGCCATCTGGTCGCCGTCGAAGTCGGCGTTGAACGCGGTGCAGACCAGCGGATGCAGACGAAGGGCGCGGCCCTCCACCAGCACGGGCTCAAACGCCTGAATGCCCAGACGGTGCAGTGTGGGCGCACGGTTGAGCATGACGGGATGCTCCTTGATGACGACCTCGAGCGCGTCCCAAACGGCGGGCTCCTGACGGTCGACCTTCTTCTTGGCGGCCTTGATGTTGCTCGCGCTGCCGTCCTCCACGAGCTTCTTCATGATGAACGGACGGAACAGCTCGATCGCCATTTCCTTGGGAACGCCGCACTGATACAGCTTCAGATCCGGGCCGACCACGATAACGGAACGGCCGGAGTAGTCGACGCGCTTGCCGAGCAGGTTCTGACGGAAGCGGCCCTGCTTGCCCTTGAGCATATCGGACAGGCTCTTCAGAGCGCGGGAGTTGGCGCCGGTGACGGCACGGCCGCGGCGGCCGTTGTCGATCAGCGCATCGACCGCCTCCTGCAGCATACGCTTCTCGTTGCGGACGATGATGTCCGGGGCGTTCAGCTCGATCAGGCGCTTCAGGCGGTTGTTGCGGTTGATGACACGGCGATAGAGGTCGTTCAGGTCAGAGGTCGCAAAGCGGCCGCCGTCCAGCTGAACCATGGGGCGCAGCTCGGGCGGGATGACCGGCAGCACGTCGATAATCATCCACTCCGGACGGTTGCCGGAGGCGCGGAAGGCCTCTACGACCTCCAGACGCTTGACGATCTTGGCCTTCTTCTGACCCGTGGCGTTCTGCAGCTGCTCATGCAGCTCCTCGGCCAGCGCGTCGCAGTCGATGTCCGCGAGGAGCTTCTTGATCGCCTCGGCGCCCATGCCGGCCTCGAAATCGTCCTCGTACTTTTCCTTCATGTCGCGGTATTCCCGCTCCGTGAGGATCTGGCATTTCTGCAGCGGAGAGAAGCCCGGATCGGTGACGATATACGCGCCGAAATAGAGAACCTTCTCCAGAATGCGCGGGGTCAGGTCGAGCAGCACGCCCATGCGGGACGGGATGCCCTTGAAGTACCAGATATGGCTCACCGGGGTGGCCAGCTGGATGTGGCCGAGGCGCTCGCGGCGAACCTTGGACTTCGTGACCTCGACGCCGCAGCGGTCGCAGATCTTGCCCTTATAGCGAATTTTCTTATACTTACCGCAGTGGCACTCCCAGTCCTTGGTCGGTCCGAAGATGCGCTCGCAGAACAGGCCGTCCCGCTCGGGCTTCAGGGTGCGGTAGTTGATGGTTTCCGGCTTCTTGACCTCGCCGGAGGACCATTCCAGGATCATTTCCGGGGAAGCAATGCCGATCTGAATTGCTTCAAAAGGAGCGTAACTCATTATTCGTAATCCTCCTCTCCGTCATCCATGTCGTCCGTGTAGTCATCGTCCTCGCCGCCGAAGTCAAGCTCCAGCTTGCTCTCGTCGATGTCCTCGATCGCATAGCCGCTCGACTCGATCTCCCGGTCATCGGAGCGGTACTCCACCGAGCTGAAGGTCGGGGTGAAATCGTCGTCATCCTCGTCCTTGAGCTCAATGACCTTGCCGTCCTTATCCAGAACGCGGACATCGAGGCAGAGGGACTGCAGCTCCTTGACCAGAACCTTGAAGGATTCCGGCACGCCGGGCTCGGGAATGTTGTGGCCCTTGACAATGCTCTCATAGGTGCGGACACGGCCGGTCACGTCGTCGGACTTCACCGTCAGGATCTCCTGCAGGGTGTAAGCCGCGCCGTAGGCCTCGAGAGCCCAGACCTCCATTTCGCCGAAGCGCTGGCCGCCGAACTGGGCCTTGCCGCCGAGAGGCTGCTGGGTGACCAGACTGTACGGGCCGGTGGAACGGGCGTGGATCTTATCATCAACCAGATGGTGCAGTTTCAGGAAGTAGACATAGCCGACGGTGACGTCGTTATCGAACGGCTCGCCGGTACGGCCGTCGCGCAGGCGGATCTTGCCGTCCTCACGCAGGCCGGCCAGCTTCAGGCTCTCGCGGATGGACTGCTCGTTCGCGCCGTTGAAGACGGGCGTAGCGACCTTCCAGCCCAGTGCCTGCGCCGCATAGCCCAGATGAACCTCGAGCACCTGACCGATGTTCATTCGGGAGGGAACGCCCAGCGGGTTCAGAACGATGTCCAGCGGCGTGCCGTCGGGCAGGTACGGCATATCCTCCTTCGGCAGGATGCGGGAGACAACGCCCTTGTTGCCGTGACGGCCGGCCATCTTGTCGCCGACGGAGATCTTGCGCTTCTGCGCGATATAGACGCGGACGACCTGGTTGACACCGGGGCTCATCTCGTCGCCGTTCTTGCGGGTGAACACCTTGACATCGACGACGATGCCGCTCTCGCCGTGGGGCACCTTCAGAGAGGTGTCACGGACTTCGCGGGCCTTCTCGCCGAAGATGGCGCGCAGCAGGCGCTCCTCTGCGGTGAGGTCGGTCTCGCCCTTCGGCGTGACCTTACCGACGAGGATATCGCCGGAACGGATCTCGGAGCCGACGGTAATGATGCCGCGCTCGTCGAGATATTTCAGCGCGTCATCGCCGACGCCGGGGATGTCGCGGGTGATCTCTTCCGCGCCGAGCTTGGTGTCGCGGGCGTCGCACTCGTGCTCCTCGACGTGGATGGAGGTGTAAACGTCCTCCATGACCACGCGCTCATTGAGCAGGATGGCGTCCTCGTAGTTGTAGCCTTCCCAGGTCATGAAGC
>JBJDYS010000075.1:0-9042 GCA_051867595.1 Oscillospiraceae bacterium | reverse complement strand
GCGCGACGGTCACGCTGATCTACGAGCTGGCGGCGGGTCAGACCGCTTCCGGCGAGGCTTCCGGCGAGGCCAGCGCCTGATATTTTTGAGCTGAACACCCCCGACCATCCGGTCGGGGGCGTTTTTTGTCAGAATCTGAACGATTTTCTTTGCCATTCTTCCGCAGATATAGTATACTGAAAAAAACATCCCTGCACATAGAGAGGAAAGGAAGTGTGCCGGTTTTGGAATCGCAATATGCCATTGAGATGCTGAACATCACCAAGAAATTCCCGGGCATCATCGCCAATGACAACATCACCCTGCAGCTGAAAAAAGGAGAGATCCACGCGCTGCTGGGCGAAAACGGCGCGGGGAAATCCACGCTGATGAGCGTTCTGTTCGGTCTGTATCAGCCGGAGGAGGGCGTCATCAAAAAGAACGGCGAGGTCGTCGAGATCCGAGACCCCAACGACGCCAATGCGCTCGGCATCGGCATGGTGCATCAGCACTTCAAGCTTGTGGAGTGCTTTACGGTTCTCGACAACATCATCATGGGCGTCGAGCCGAATAAGTATGGCTTCCTGCAGAAGAAGGAGGCCCGCGAGAAGGTGCTGGCGCTCTCGGAGAAGTACGGTCTCAAGGTCGATCCCGACGCGCTCATCGAGGATATCACCGTCGGTATGCAGCAGCGCACCGAGATCCTCAAAATGCTCTACCGCGAGAACGAGATCCTGATCTTCGATGAACCCACGGCGGTTCTGACGCCGCAGGAGATCGAGGAGCTCATGCAGATCATGAGAAACCTCGCCGCCGAGGGCAAGAGCATCCTGTTCATCTCGCACAAGCTGGCGGAGATCATGGCGGTTGCCGACCGCTGCACGGTTCTGCGAAAGGGCAAGTACATCGGCACGGTCGAGACGAAGAAGTCCTCGATGGAGGAGCTCTCCGCCATGATGGTCGGGCGCGATGTAAACTTCCATGTGGAGAAAAAACCGGCCGAGCCGGGCGATGTCGTTCTCGAGATCGAGAACATGACCGTCGTGTCGAAGCTGCACAAGAAGGATGCGGTGCATGACGTGTCGCTGAAGGTGCGCCGGGGCGAGATCGTCTGCATCGCGGGCATCGACGGAAACGGCCAGTCTGAATTCGTATACGGCCTGACGGGGCTTGAACCGCTCGCCTCCGGCAGCATCAAGCTCGGCGGGCGGGATATTACCCGCGCCACCATCCGGGAGCGCAGTATACAGGGCATGAGCCATATCCCCGAGGATCGTCACAAGCACGGGCTGGTGCTCGATTACACGCTGGAGGACAATCTGGTGCTTCAGCGCTATTTCGATCCGGAGTTCACCAACAAAGCCGGCTTCCTGCGCCGGGACAACATCCGCGGTTATGCCGAGCGGCTGATCGAGGATTACGATATCCGCTCCGGTCAGGGCCCGGTCACGCTTGCGCGGTCGATGTCGGGCGGCAACCAGCAGAAGGCGATCATAGCCCGTGAGATCGACAAGGAGCCGGAGCTTCTCGTGGCCGTTCAGCCGACCCGTGGACTGGATGTCGGGGCGATCGAGTTCGTCCACAAAAAGCTCGTGGAGCAGCGCGACGCCGGGAAGGCCGTTCTGCTTGTGAGCCTCGAGCTCGACGAGGTCATGGACGTGCCCGACCGCATTCTCGTGATGTATGAAGGAGAGATCGTCGGCGAGCTGGATCCGAAGACCACCACCGAAGAAGAGCTCGGTCTGTATATGGCCGGTGCGAAAAGGGATGAGGTGAAAGCATGAGGAAAAACATACTGAAAAGCAATGCGGTTCAGTCTCTGATCGCGTCGCTGCTGTGCATCGTGCTCGGCCTGTTCATCGGGTATGTTGTGCTGCTGTTCATCAATCCCACCGGCGCCGGAGAGGCCATCGTCGCGGTCATCAAGAACTTCTGGAACTACTCCAAGACCGCGCTGCAGATGAAAAACTTCGGCAATACGCTCGTAAAGACGGCGCCGCTTCTGATGTGCGCGCTGAGCGTGCTGTTTGCCTATAAGGTCGGCCTGTTCAACATCGGCGCGGCGGGACAGTATGTCGCCGGTGCGTGCGCCTGCCTGTATGCGGCGCTTGCCTGGGGCTGGGGCTGGCTTGGCTGTATGCTGTTTGCGATCGTGATCGGCGCGGTATTCGGCGCGATCGTGGGACTTCTGAAAGCCTACTGCAATGTGAACGAGGTCATCTCCGGCATCATGCTCAACTGGATCGGGCTCTATACGACGAACATGATCCTCACGAACGTGAAGGAGTCCACGAGCCCGTACACGATCCACCTCAAGGACGAGGCCGCGCAGGCAATGCTCCCGACGCTGGGTCTCGGGAAGCTGTTCGGCAACAGCCAGTATGTAACGATCGCGGTGCCGCTTGCGATCCTCATTGCGATCGTGATTCTGATTGTGCTCGACAAGACGAAGTTCGGCTATGAGCTCAAGGCCACCGGCAACAACAAGAACGCGGCGAAATATGCCGGCATGGCAGAGAAGCGGAACATCATCCTGACGCTGGTCATTGCGGGCGCGCTGGCGGCGCTGGGCGCATCGTTCCTGTACCAGACGGATTATGAGCAGTGGCAGTGCACGGCGTCGTCCGTCCCGGGCATGGGCTTCAACGGCATCGCGGCGGCGTTCCTCGGCGGCCTGAACCCCATCGGCACGATCTTCGCGTCCTATTTCATTCAGCATATCACGGTCGGCGGCGCGTATGTGGACAAGACCATGTACTGCTCGCAGATCTCTGACCTCATCTCTTCGCTGATTATCTACCTCTGCGGTTTCGTCATGTTCATCAAATACGCCATCAACACCGGCATCGCCAGGCGCGAGGAGAGGCAGGCGCAAAAAGCGGCTGTGGCGGCCGCGGATGAGGGCGCTGCGAAAGGAGGCGACGAATAATGCTGCTTCTGGTTCAATATACGCTGATCTTTTCCTCGGTTCTGCTGCTCGTCGCACTGGGCGGCTGTTTTGCGGAGCACTCCGGGGTGATTAACCTCGGTCTGGAGGGCATCATGGTCATCGGCGCGCTCGGCGGCGCGCTGGTCATGCGCTTTGCCCCGGCAGGCATTTCCCCGCTTGCCATGATCCTGCTGGTGCTGCTGGGCGCGGTCGCGTTCGGTGTGGCGTACTCGGCGCTGCTGGGCGTGGCGTGCATCAACTTCAAAGCTGACCAGACCATCGTCGGTACGGCGCTCAATATGCTTGGCCTCGCGGCGGCGACGGTTCTGGTGAAGGCGATCAACACCGCCGCCGACCCGAACGACGTCTCCTCCACGATTCAGTATGTGGAGCAGAAAAAGTGTTTTCTTGTGAACATCGGGGGCTTTGAATTCAACTGGTTCATGCTCATTGCGGTGATCGCCCTTGTCATTGCCTATGTGACGCTGTATAAGACGAAGTTCGGCCTGCGTCTCATGGCCTGCGGCGAACATCCGCAGGCGGCGGCCAGCGTCGGCATCAACGTCTATAAGATGCGCTGGGCCGGCGTCCTGATCTCCGGCGTGTACGGCGGCCTCGGCGGCATCTGCTATATCCTCGCCGGCGTATCGGAGTGGAAGTTTGAAAATGGCGTGGCGGGCTTTGGCTTCCTGGCGCTGGCGGTCATGATCTTCGGGCAGTGGAAGCCCTGGCGCATCGGCCTCGCGGCGCTGCTGTTCGGTCTGTTCCGCGCGCTGTCGAACGTGTATTTCGGCTTCAGCTTCCTGACCGCGCTGAACATTCCTGGCTCGGTGTATAACATGATGCCGTACATCATCTCGCTGGTGGTTCTGGCGTTCACGTCGAAGAATTCCCGCGCCCCCAAGGCGGAGGGTATCCCATACGATAAAGGCGCACGATGAGCGCACGATAAGCGAATAAGAAAACTCCCGTCCGTGCGGACGGGAGTTTTTGTGTGGTTAAAAGGTCATTCTTCGAGCCACTCGCCGAGGCAGTAGTTGAAGAGGAAGGTGGCAAGCTGGGCGCGGGTGACGGTGGAGGTGGGGCGGAGCCGGATGATTCCGTCGCTGTCGCGGCTGCCCTGCTGGAGGCCGACGGCGACGCTCCATGCCTCAGCGTTTAAGGCCCAGGAGGCGATGAGGTTCTTATCGGGGAAGTCCCCGAGAACGGCCTCACTCCATGCCGTGTCCTTATCGACAAGCTCGAGATACACGGACATACGGTAGAGGAAGGTCACAAATTCCTGCCGGGAGACGGCGTTATCCGGACGGAACGTGCCGTCCGGGTAGCCCGTCGTGATGCCGACCTCGGAAGCCCACGCCACGGCGTCGGAGTACCACAGACCGGCCTTGACATCGGAGAAAGAGGTGGAAGAAGTCACCTCCGGCTCTCCCGCCAGACGGTACAGGATGGTGACGGTCTGTGCGCGGGTGCCGCTGCCCATCGGCTTGAAGGTCGTGGCGGACATCCCGTTCATGAGCTCAAGCTGATAGCAGATCTGCACGGCGTCGTGATACCACGCGGCCGAGCGGACGTCGGTGAACATACCCTCCGTCCAGGAGCGAAGCCAGGTGGAGTACAGGTTGCCGGTATATTCTGCCCCGGCGCAGATCTCCTCGCTTGTGAAGAACATTCCGGCCTCATCCGTCCAGCCGAAGAAATCGTAACCGTCCCGATCGGCGACGTTGATGGTTTCGAGCTTTGGTTTCCGCTCGTCATCGTCCTCAAGGGAGAAAAAATACGGGTTAATGAAGCTTTCGCCGAGTACCTCGATGGTGGAGGGGAGATTCAGCGTTTTGAGGTTATAGGAAACATAGAAGAAATAGGGGGGAACGACCGTGATGCCCTCTTCCAGCGTGGCGGTGACGAGCTTGTCGTAATCCGTAAAGGGCACGGTTTCCATCGCGCCCAGACTGCCGGGCAGAGTCAGCTCCGTATAGGTCGCGTAACGAGAGAAGAAAGCCGATTCGCCGATGTAGGTAAGACCGTCCGGCAGGTCGATCGCCTCCAGGGCGGCGTCGGAGAAAGCGCTTTTCCCGATGGTCTTCAGAGCCTTGGAGAAGGTGACGTTTTTGAGGGCATGACAATCCGCAAAGGCGGAGTCCTTGATCGTCGTGACGCTGTCGGGCAGGACGATGGAGGTCAGGGACAGGTCATAGTAGAAAGCGTACCCGCCAATCGTGGTGAGCCCGTCCGGCAGAGAAACCTCGGTGACGAGGGGCAGATAGCGGAAGTTGTTTTCGCCGATGGCGGTGATGCCGGCGCTGACAACGATCTTTTTGATGATGGCGCGGCAGTCCCGCCAAGGGGTGTCCTCGAAGTTCTCATAATCCGGGAGAACGCCCGTGCCGGTGACGGTCAGAACGCCGGTTTCCTTATCGACGGCCCACTGGATGTCGGTGCCGGAGATCGCGCCGCTCGTGACCTCCGGATCTTCCGGCGCGTCGCCGAGAACTGCGTCTATGGGGTCAATTCCATCGCCGTCCGTGACCGGCGCTTCCTCCGGCTCAGCAGGCGATTCTTCCGTCTCGGCGGGAGCTTCCTCCGGCTCGACCGGCACATACTCCGGCTCGGCGGGCTCTGCGTCAACGGTTTCTGTTATGGCTTCCGCAGCAGGTTCTGCTTCGGGGATACTTTCTGGGGACGCATAGACCGGCAAAACAAAAAGACCGGCCAGTATAGAAAGAGAAAGGAGAAGAGACAGTAACTTTTTCATTCTGCATACCTCCACGAATCCTTTTTCCTTATCATAGCACACCGGACTGGATTTTTGGAAGATTTTTTGCGAAAAAACGAAAAAATATAGAACTTATTTCACGATTTTTCATAAACCGTTTACATAACAAAAAATATCCCCCGATTCGATCGGGGGATGGGAGTTATTCGTCCAGTTTGAGAACGGCCAGGAAGGCCTCGGTGGGAAGCTGAACGCTGCCGAGCGAGCGCATTTTCTTTTTGCCCTCTTTCTGTTTTTCGAGCAGTTTTTTCTTTCGCGTGATGTCGCCGCCGTAGCACTTGGCGAGCACGTCCTTTCGCAGGGCCTTGACGGTCTCGCGGGCGATGATCTTGCCGCCGATGGCCGCCTGAATGGGCACCTCAAAGAGCTGGCGCGGGATGTTCTCCTTGAGCTTTTCGCAGAGCCGCCGTGCGCGGGGATAGGCTTTGTCCTTGTGGGCGATAAGGCTCAGCGCGTCCACGGGGTCGCCGTTTAAGAGCAGATCGACCTTCACAAGCTCCGACGGGCGGTATTCCGCAAAGTCGTAGTCCATGGAGGCGTAGCCCTTGGTGCGGGCCTTGAGTGCGTCGAAGAAATCGTAGATGATCTCGCCGAGCGGCATCTCATAGGTCAGCTCGACCAGACGCTCGTCGAGGTATTGCAGACCCTTGTAGATGGCGCGGCGGTCCTGACACAGGGGCATGATGTTGCCGACGAACTCCTGCGGCGTGATGATCGTCATGTTGACATACGGCTCGCGGGCCTCCAGAATCGCGGAGACCTCCGGGTAGTTGTGGGGGTTATCGACGTATTTCACGGTGCCGTCCGTCATCTCGATCTCGTAAATGACCGAGGGGAGGGTCGTGACGAGGTCGAGGTCAAATTCGCGCTCCAGACGCTCCTGCACGATCTCGAGATGGAGCATACCGAGGAAGCCGCAGCGGAAGCCGAAGCCCAGCGCGGCGGAGGATTCCGGCTCGAACGACAGGCTCGCGTCGTTGAGCTGGAGCTTTTCGAGCGCGTCGCGCAGGTCGGGGTATTTGGAGCCGTCCTCGGTGTAGATGCCGCAGTAGACCATGCTCCGCGCCGGGCGGTAGCCGGGCAGGGGTTCGGCCGCCGGATTCTCCACGCCCGTGACCGTGTCGCCGATGCGGGTATCGGCCACGTTTTTGATGCTCGCGGTGAAATAGCCGACCTCACCGGCATAGAGCGCGTCGCAGGGCTCCATCCGGGTGGGGAGAAGGTGTCCGACCTCGACGACCTTGTATTCCGCGCCCGTGGCCATGAACTTTATGTCCATGTCCTTTTTGAGCGTGCCCTCCATGAGGCGCATCAGGACGATGACGCCGCGGTAGCTGTCATACTGGCTGTCGAAAACAAGCGCCTTCAGCGGCGCGTTCACATCGCCCGTCGGCGCGGGGACGGATTGCAGGATGGCGTCCAGAACGGCCTCGATATTGATGCCGTTTTTGGCGGAGATCTCCGGCGCGTCCATGGCGGGGATGCCGATGATGTCCTCGATCTCGGTTTTGGTGCGCGCCGGGTCGGCGGCGGGCAGGTCGATCTTGTTGACAACGGGCAGAATTTCGAGGTCATGCTCCAGCGCGAGATAGGTGTTCGCGAGGGTCTGGGCCTCGACGCCCTGCGAGGCGTCCACGACGAGGATCGCACCCTCGCACGCGGCGAGCGAGCGGCTGACCTCGTAGTTGAAGTCGACATGGCCCGGCGTGTCGATGAGGTTGAGCTGATAGTCCTTCCAGTGCAGGGTCACGGCGCGGGCCTTGATCGTGATGCCGCGCTCGCGCTCGAGATCCATGTTGTCGAGAAGCTGATCCTCCATCTGCCGGGCGTCCACCGCGCCGCAAAGCTCGATGAGGCGGTCGGACAGGGTGGATTTGCCGTGGTCGATATGGGCAATGATCGAAAAGTTGCGGATGTTTTCCTGTTTCATTTTGCGTAGCTCTCCATTTTCTCCGCCAGATCGCGCAGGTTCTCCGCCAGCTCCTTCAGCACGGCGGGACTTGCCGCGGAGGCGCCCGGATTGCGGTTCCGGCCCAGAATATAGTCCGCCGTTACCCCGTAGTAATCACAGGCGCGGCACAGAAACGGCAGGCCCGGTTCGCGTGCGCCGTTTTCGTAGTGGCTCAGAAGAGCCTGGGATATATGCAGATCCGCTGCGGCTTTCCGCTGCGAAACACCTTTTTTCTTGCGAAGATCCGCCAGAATATCGCAAAAACGCAGTTCCTCCATAGTGGGTTCACACTTTCCTTTTTTGATAACTTTTTGTATTATAAACGATGACGGAAAATTTGTAAACAGAAACTTGCATTTTAGCCGCCTAAGTGATACCATAAACATTGGTATTATTTTTAATAAAATGTTTATTGGAGGATAAGCCGATATGTTTGAAGAACTCATCGAGGCCCTGAAGGCCGCGGAGAAAAAGACCATCGTGTTCACCGAGGGCACGGACGCCCGCATTCTGGAGGCGACGGATCGTCTGCTCAAGGGCGGCTTCCTGCAGCCCATCCTGGTCGGCGTTGTCGAGGACGTGAAGGCGGCTGCTGCTGCCGGCGGCTTCGACATCGAGGGCGCGGAGATCATCGACCCCGCTACCTACGAGGGCATGGACGAGATGGTCGAGACCATGGTCGAGCTCCGCAAGGGCAAGATGACCCCGGAGGACTGCCGGAAGAACCTGCTCAAGGGCAACTACTTCGGCACCATGCTCGTGAAGATGGGCAAGGCCGACTGCCTGCTGGGCGGCGCCACCTATTCCACCGCCGATACCGTGCGTCCCGCGCTGCAGCTCATCAAGTGCAAGCCCGGCAACTCCAACGTGTCCGGCACCTTCATCATGGTTCGTGAGAAGGACGGCGTCGAGGAGAAATACGCCATGGGCGACTGCGCCATCACCATCCATCCCACCGAGGATCAGCTCGTCGAGTCCGCTGTCGAGACCGCGAAGGTCGCGAAGAAGTTCGGCATCGACCCGAAGGTCGCGTTCCTGAGCTTCTCCACCAAGGGCTCCGCGAAGGACGACACCGTCACCCTGATGGCGAACGCCTGCGCCAAGGCCAAGGCCGCCATGCCCGACGTCCCCGTGGACGGCGAGATGCAGTTTGACGCCGCCGTGTCCCCGACGGTCGGCCAGCTCAAGTTCCCCGGCAGCCCCGTCGCCGGCTATGCCAACACCTTCATCTTCCCCGACGTGAACGCCGGTAACATCGGCTACAAGATCGCCCAGCGCTTCGGCGGCTTCGCGGCTTACGGCCCTCTGCTGCTCGGCCTGAACGCGCCCATCAACGACCTGTCCCGCGGCTGCGTCGCCGACGAGGTCTACAAGATGGCGATCATCACCGCCTCCCAGGCTCTGTAA
>JBJDYS010000074.1:6411-9166 GCA_051867595.1 Oscillospiraceae bacterium | reverse complement strand
GACAGCTCGTCCACCGAGCAGTCCGTGACAAGGTAGTCCGCGACGGCGGCATAGGCCTCCAGCAGGAACGCCGGATCGTTTTCCATGGCGGCTTTCAGCTTATCCGTCAGCGCCGTCATATAGTCTCGCTGACGCCGCATACGGGACAGATTCGTATCGTCGTCGATCATGGAATAGCGGCCCCGCACAAAATGGAGAGCGTGTTCACCCATCAGAGTTACCGTCTCTCCCTGGATCAGCGTATCGTCCACTCCGGTGAAATCGTCCTCGATGAGAACCGTCACGCCGCCCACCAAGTCGTTCAGAATGGGGATCGCTCCCATGCTCAAAGAAAAGTAGTTGTCAATGGGAACGTCATACAGCAGGCGCGAAACCGCGTCCACCGTGTTTTCGCAGCTGTCCTCCAGACCGCTGCCGTAGGTATGGGCCAGGGCCAACTGCCCGGTCGTAAGCCCTATATGATCACCCAGCGCGCCCAGCACGGGGATATCCGCCATGGTATCCCGGTTTATCTGCAAAAGCGAGCAGGTCTTGCTTTCATGGTCAAATACAGCCAGCAAAAGGAAATCCGCCTGGCTGGTGTTCCGATAGGTGTTGGATTCCGTCCGTTCGTAATCATCAATACCCATAATCAGCAGGGTAGCCAAATTGTCGTTAAACAGATATTGCCGGCCATTATAATAAATGGTCCGAACAGTCTCGCTGTCATCCTCCAGCGGCGATACCGCATCGACCGCTTCTTCCTCCGCCCGAACGGTGGAAAAGCTGGCAGCCGTGCCGGCCCCCTCCGGCGCAATATCCCGGCTGGCCTCAAAACGGGCGCACAGCAGGATGATCACAGCGATCACCACCACCGCGGAAAGGGCGATCAATATAGCCTTGATGGTCTTTATTTTCATTGACACGCTCACCGCCTCTCCGTAGGATGGTTTTAGAATCAGGCGTCTGACCGTAAGGCGGTCAGACGCCCTTTTGCGCGCAAAAAGGCTCGCTGTTTACTCGGTGACCTTACGGGCGCCGGCAAAGCAGAAGCCAGCGGCCAAAACCAGAGCCGTTGCGGCAATGGCCCAACCAAGGACATTGTAGCCGGTCTGGGGAGACTTGCTGGGATCCTTCGGACCGGGCGCCGGCTGTTCTCCGCCGGTCTCTCCGCCGGGTTCGGGATCGCGCTCTATCTTCTTCAGAACGAACGCGACAGTGCAGAGGTGCTCAAAGGTGGCAACGATAGTGCCATCCGCACCGACCTCGAAAGCCGCCGAATCCCACACCTGCGTAGCGTCGTTCCAGTACAGAACGGCGACCACTTCCTGTGTGGTGTCATCACGGGCAAAGGCAACCTTGAGGCTGCCGCCGTTTTCAAAGTATTCTTCGGAAACCACGTTGCCTGCTTCATCGACCAGATCGACGTTGACGACCTCAACAGCGCTGGCTTCGGTGCCTTCGGCAACGTCGCCCGCTTCAATGGCTTCCTGAACGGCCGCCTCAACAGCGTCAGGCAGCGACGTTTCCTCTTTCTCTGCCATTTCCGCCTCGGTAACTTCCACCGTCAGCGTACCGTTCTCGGTCTCAATGGTGGTGTCGGTCGTGACGGAATCCCCCGCAAAAACAATGCTGGGAGTCGCCGCGAACGCAGGGACTGACAGCGCAACGATCAGCGCAATGACAGCCACAATGGAAAGAATTTTTCTCATGGGAATCATCCTCCTTTCCTCAAAGATTTCGCTTTATATATATGGTCATGACAACAAAGTTGCCATCACCAGAAAGCGACGGGTGTTATTGCCTGCCAGGCAGGTAGACAGCACCAGGACACGATCCCCGAACTCCGGGGCATATTCCTCCCGGAACTGGGCATCCAGGCTGCGGACGTTGAAAACGCCCTGAAAAAACGAAGAAAACACGGATTCATTGCTGAAATCGTAATTGTAAAGGAGATGGTCGCTGGAATAGGGAACGGCGGCAAATACGCCGTACTCCAGCAGCGCCTCGTCCGTATAGATCTTTATGATCTCGTTTTCCGCAAAAAACGAACCATTGGAAAAATCCTGCTGGAGATTTCCGAACATTGCGCCGGACTTCATGTGGTGGCCATACAGAACCGTGACGGGATCCGTGAAATCGGTGGTATTATACGTCTCCGAAAAGATCGCGCCGTTGGCAGAATAATTACGGTCGCTGTTGCGGGTAAGATAATACTCGTTGTCCGTGGGATGCTGCACAACGGGATAGCTGATGTTGGTATTGTCAATCTCGATCCAGGCGTAGATGTCGGGATTCACGTCCCGCAGGGCCTCAAAGTCAATGGGACTTATATAAGGCTCTTCCTCCGGCTCCGGGGTGGCTGTGGGTTCCGGCGTGACCTCCGGCTCGGCTTTCGGAACGGCGGTGGGCGGCGGTGTCGCCGTGTCCACAGGGGCCATTTCCTCCGACAGTACCGCTTTGGGCGCGTAAACGCTTCCCAGAACCCGCCAGCCGCAGAAGCCGGCAGCCAGCAGCAGGACAACGCCCAAAAGTATGTACAGGGATTTCTTCTTCATAAATAAGCCTTGCTTCCTTCCCAAACAAGCTCTTCATAGGATCGGATGTGAAGCAGCGCGTCTTCGCCCAGCTTCTTTTCGATCCTCACCAGCGCCGATCCGAGATTGGGGGCGCGGGACGACAGGTTATGAGCATCGGAGCCGAGAAAATGTATCTCGCGGTTTTTCAGCATACGCAGCGCCCGGCGTCCGGTTCTGCCGGAGAGAAAAAACGACGC
>JBJDYS010000074.1:0-6311 GCA_051867595.1 Oscillospiraceae bacterium | reverse complement strand
GCAAGCTGCTCATACGCCTTTTGCCGCCGTGCCAGAAACTGCGCCGGGGAGTTATCCTCCGCGTAAAAATGGGAGGTCGCCGCCACCGTGTCGATTCCTTGAGCCGCGCTTTGCTCCAGCATGGCCAAAGAAACGGACACATTCTCGCTCCCGTCGTCCATCGACGGCAGGACGTGCATATGGAAATCAATCATTGGAACGGCCTTAGCGGTAATAGTTTGAATAGTAGCCCTTTGAATAGTAGCCCTTCTTGTAATACCGCGAACCGGCTTCCTCGAGACCGTTGAAAACGAATCCGAGAATGTGTGCCTCCGCCAGACTGAGCTGCCGCATGGTCTCGGCCAGCGCTCCCCGGGCCGCGTGCCCGCTGCGAACCACCACCACCATGCCGTCCACCATATGGGAAGCGACCACCGCGTCGGTAACGGCGGTGACCGGAGGGAGATCCAGCAGGATGTAGTCATAGCGCTCCCGCAGTTTTTCCAGAAGCGCCATCATCCGCTCCGAGCCCAGAAGCTCCGACGGGTTCGGCGGGATGTCTCCGGCTGCGATCACATCAAAGCTCAGCACCTTGTCGTCCAGCTTTACCTGGTACTCCTGAAGGGCGTTGCTCACACTGTTCAGCCCCACAAGGAGGTTGGACAGGCCCGGCGTCGCGCTCAGGCCCAGGCGCTTAGCCACGGTCGGCAGACGCATATCCCCTTCGATCAGTATGACCTTTTTTTCCGCCTCCGCAATGGTATAGGCAAGGTTCATGGAGGTGAGGCTCTTGCCCTCGCCGCGCAGAGCGCTGGTCAGGCCGATAACATGGCATTTCTCCTCCCCGGAGAAAGAGAACATCAGATTCGTGCGAAGAAGCTTATACGCCTCCGCCGCAGCAAAGTTCATCCGGTTGCCGATCATATGGCGGCGCTCCATCAGCATGGCCTCATTGCTCGTGGAGGACGCAGTTGTTTTTTTCTTGGTCTTAGCCATTCTTCTCCGCCCCCCTGTCTGCCTTGCCCGGCTCCTGCCGACTCTTCTTCACGTCTTTCGCAGGAGCAGACGTCTTTCCCGGCGGCGCTGTCCGGCGCGCACCGGAGGTTTGCGGCCGGGCGGAAGAGCTGCCATGCTCCCGGCTGCGGTTGGACATATCCGGCACAACGGACAGAAGCGGGATGTTGGGATAGGTCTGGGCCAGATAATCCTCGGAGCGGATATTCTCATCGAGCATATATTGCAGGATGACCACCGCCGCAGCGATAACCAGCCCGAGCAGCGCGCCGATGGCTGTATTTTTTGTATAGCTGGGCGAGGTGCGGGAGGACGGTATCACCGCGTAATCCACGATACGCACATCGCTGCCCTCCACGATCGCCGCGATCTTGTCGGGCAGGACCTCCGCGATGGTATTGGCGATATATTCCGCCTCGGCCGGTTTGGAGCTGGTAACACTGACCTCGAAGATCTCCGTGGAGTTGACCGCCTTGGTCTGGATCATACTATAGAGCTCTTCATAGGTATAATCCAGATTATCCTTCTGTATGATATCCTCCAGCGTCATCCTCGACTTCAGGATGACCCCGTAGGTATCCACCAGACTTTGGGCCGCAGTCAGCTCCGAGGCGGAGATGCTGAAGGATGTGCTCCCGACGGAGAAGCTGGTATTATTGACATACATCAGCGCCGTCGCCGTATACATAGGCGTCACAAAACAATAGGTATAACCAAAGGCCGCAGCGGCAACCAACACCGTGACCAGGATAATAAACCAGGCCCGGCGCATCAGCGCTTTTGCCAGCTCCAGCAGGTCGATCTCGGTTTCCTCTGTGCCCGTCTGATTTCTTGTCATATATCTCTCCTGTATGCCGAACCGGTGCTTCAGCACCCAGTCCAGTATTTTTATAAACACCCACAAAGGATAAAATGTCCAAATATTTACATAATATCTATGCTATTTTACCATACGAATATAGAAAACACAATATGTTTTTTAATGGATTTTTTTGACAGTTCTGAAAGAGAACGCTCCGTCCGCAGAAACCCGGATTCTCCAAATATAATGTCAGAATACTACTTCTTCTACGTTTGTCAATAGCCAGCTCGCCCGGAATTTGCCGCGCCCCACTGCCATGACTTTTTAATTTTAAAACAATTCGTTTTATTTGTCAATAAAACAAATTGTTTTGCTTATACTGTCAATAAGACCAGAAAACAGGGATGCCAAATGTACAGACGAATTCGGGATTTGAGAGAGGATCGGGATCTGCCCCAGAAGGCTTTGGCGGAGTATCTGCAATGCTCGCAGGTCTGCTATTCCTATTATGAACTTGGCCGGCGGGACATTCCCACGGACGTTCTGATCCGCATCGCCGATTTTTATCACACCAGCATTGATTATCTGGTGGGCCGCACCGATGTGATGACACCCTATCCCCCGTCCCGCACGGAAGCAAAATGATCGCTCCGCGTAAGGCCCCATGGCCTTTCACAAGCTGAAAAAGAGCCGCGGCGGGCGCATCCCGCCGCGTTATTGCGTTTGGAGGCAAAGCGTAGTAAAATACTTATAAAGACTATTCAAGGGGGTCGCCATGACAAAGATCCTGCTGGTTTTCGGCACAAGGCCGGAAGCCGTCAAAATGTGCCCGCTGGTGCGGGAGCTGCGCGCCAGACCCTCTCTTCAAACGCTTGTCTGCGTCACCGGGCAGCACCGGCAGATGCTGGATCAGGTGCTGGACGTTTTTCAGGTGACGCCGGATTACGACCTATCCGTCATGAAGCCCGGGCAGACATTGTTTGACGTCACCACGGACATACTGAACGCCCTCCGGCCCGTCCTGGAAAAAGAACGGCCGGACGTGGTGCTGGTGCAGGGCGACACCAGCACCACCTTTGCCGCGGCGCTGGCCTGCTTTTACCTGCGAATCCCCGTGGGCCATGTGGAGGCCGGGCTTCGCACCCATGACATGAGCGCGCCCTACCCGGAGGAGTTCAACCGGCAGGCCGTCAGCCTCATCAGCCGGTACCACTTTGCTCCCACGGAGCAGGCTCGGCAGAATCTGCTGGCCGAGGGCAAGCGCCCGGAGACCATCCACGTGACCGGCAACACCGCGATCGACGCGCTGAGAACCACCGTGCGCCCGGACTATACCCACCCGGAGCTCGACTGGGCCGCCGGAAGCCGGCTGATCCTGATAACCGCCCACCGGCGGGAAAATCTGGGCGAGCCCATGCGCCGTATGTTCCGGGCCATCCGCCGGGTCATCGACGAGCACCCGGACGTAAAGGCCGTTTACCCCGTCCACATGAATCCGGCGGTACGGGAGACCGCCGAGGCTGTTCTGGGCGGCCATGAGCGCATCCATATGCTCGAACCGCTGGATGTGCTGGATTTTCACAATTTTCTGGCCCGCAGCCATCTGATTCTGACGGATTCCGGCGGCATACAGGAGGAAGCGCCCGCCCTGGGAAAGCCCGTTCTGGTCATGCGCGACACCACGGAGCGGCCCGAAGGGGTCGAGGCGGGCACGCTGAAGCTGGTGGGAACGGATGAGGAGACCGTTTACGAGAGCTTCCGCCGCCTGCTGGACGATCCCGCCCAATACGCCGAAATGAGCCGGGCGGACAGCCCCTACGGCGACGGCTACGCCAGCCGCCGCATCGCGGACATCCTCACTGCGGCGGAGTAAGACCATCCCGGCGGCAAGCCGGACGAAAACCGAAACGATAACCCCCTTCGGGTACAAATTTGTACCCGGAGGGGGTTCCGCTTTATTCGCTTTCCACGGCCTCGCAGCGCACGGTCACACGGGCCTGACTGTCCGTGGTGCAGGTGAACAGCGTCAGCGGATAGCCGCTGTTTACCATCTCGTCGATGGCGGTGGGCCGGAGAATCTCCACAACGGCCACCCGGTAGGTGAACACAGCGCCGTCCATGCAGGTGAATAGCACCTCATCCCCCGGCTGAAGCTGGGACAGGCGGCCGAAATGGCTGCGGTAGCTGTGCCCGCACACCACGAGATCGTCCGTATACACGCTGCCCGTGTAGCGGCAGGGGGCCAGCTTCATCCGGCTGTAATCCCAGGTATTCATCACGGGAAGCTCCAGCTCCAGCGCCGGTATCGTCACCGAGCCGACATAGACGTATCCGTCGATCTCCGCCACCGGCATTTCCGTCAGAAGCTCCAGCGTCTCCGGAGGCAGGGGAACCTTCCGGAACACGGCCGCCTGCTCCTGCTCATACGCCTGCACCTGTATCAGCGCCTCGGCGGAATAGCTCCCTCCACGGCCGGATTCCAGCGTGTTATAGGCCACAAGGCCCACGGCGGCCAGAATCAGCGCCAGTCCGGCGATCATCAGCGCGCCGCCCAGTTTAGTTTTCATCCTGCCTCCTTCGGGAAACATACCACCCGGCGGCGAACAGCACCAGCCCGGCCCCGGCCAGAAGCGGCACGGGCCACCAGAGCTGCCCGGTCTGAGGCAGCTTGCCTTCGCCGGAGCCTCCCGGCCCCGGGTCAGGCGGCTCCGGTTCGGGCGATCCGGTATAGGTGTTGGTGACGGTGAACCAGTCCCCGGCGGCGGAAACGGACGCCATGTAGTTCTCCGGCACATCCCGCTCGACCAGCAGCCAGAGATGCCCCGGCTCCAGTCCTTCCCAGACATACCGCCAGTTGTTTTCGGCGGAAAGCGTCACGCTGTCATAGAGCGCACCGTCGCACAAAAGCTCCACGGTCACGGCCTCGGGCCGTTCGGCGTCCCCGCCCTCCCAGAGCTTCAAGACCCCCATGGTGCGGCGCTCGTAAGCGCTCCGCTCGTATTTCACCACAGCGGTCACGTCGTATATCCATTCATCCGCCTCGTCCAGATCGGGCAGGCAGATGAGAAACGGCGTGGGCGTATACACATAGCCGTCCTCCGTCGAAGGCTGGCCCACCACCAGATACAGCCCGGTGGAAAGCCCCGGGAAGGACAGCCGTCCGTCCTCGTCCGTGACGCCTTCGGCCGTGGGCGCGATGCCGTCCGCCGCCGCGTACCCCGCCAGCGTGCGGGCCACATTCAGCCAGTCCCAGCCGCTGTTTCCCTCCACCGGCACGGGATAGCCCGCGAAATCGCCGGTCAGCGTAAAATCCGCGTCCGGGGACACATCCCCCACGCGCCAGACGGAGAAGGCCGCCCCGCCCCGGTCGTATTGAAGGGTCAGGGACGCCGGGCTGTCCACGTCGATGACGCCGGACGCCAGCGCCGCCGTGGCGCAGGAGAGCGCCAGCGCCGCCGCCCAAAGCAGGACAAGGCCCTTCTTCAAAAAGCGCTTCACTTTTTGGCGTTCCTCCCTTCCCCGTGGTTTTTCCGGTTCTTTTTCTTATCCTTCCGCCGGGTGGCGATGAGAAGCCACACCAGCAGCACCAGCAGCATGGCCGCGCCCAGCACGGAAGCCACCAGCAGCGTGTCCAGCTGGGACGCGTCCGCCTCCACGATCACGGTATGGGCCTCGGGGTCGTTTTCCACCCGATGGCCCCGCACCAGCATCCGATGGGTGTTGATGCCGTAGGGCGTGCAGGTCACCAGCGTGCAAAAATCCTCCCCCTCCGCAATCTCCAGCGCGGACATATCGCTCGGCTCCACGATCAATATCTGGTCGATCTCATAGGTCAGCTTCTCGCCCAGCACGGTCAGCACAAAGGTGTCCCCGAGCACCAGCCGATCCAGATCGGTGAACAGGCGGGCGGAGGGCAGTCCCCGATGCCCGGACAGGACGCAGTGCGTCCCCGCGCCGCCCACGGGCAGGGACGAGCCCTCGATATGTCCCACGGCGACCTGCAGAACACTGTCGCCGACGCCGTGGTATATGGGCAGGGAGACGCCGATGGCCTCGATCTCGATATAGCCCATCATGCCGGTTCCGTCCACGTCCAGCAGGCTCTCATACAGCGCGTGGCTCTCCTCGTCGGAATAGAAGCGGGCGGCGTTTCCGGCCAGGCTGTCGTTATAGGCCCGGGCGGCCTCCAGATAGGCGGTATAGTCCTCCTCGGAGAGCTGATCCAGCGCGTCGTTGTAGCTCGACACGGCTCTGGTCTGCACCCGGGCGTTCCACCAGTCGGAGACCGTGGGGTACAGCAGCACGGACAGGCCCACAAAAAAGACGAAAACGAGCACAATGGTGGATAAATGCTTTTTCATGGGCTTCTCCTTGCGGCTGTAGCGCGGGGCGGGCCGAAGCCCGCCCCGCCCACAGCGGGTTCAAAAATTAGGTTTCGCGCAGGAACTGAATCAGTCCTCGTCCGCCTTCATGCGCTTCTTGGTGATGAGCAGCACGCCCGCGCCGACCACCAGAA